>CALLKE010000027.1 GCA_938008555.1 uncultured Pedobacter sp. | reverse complement strand
TTTCGATCATATTTTATCCAAATATTACCTATCATACATTTAGATACACTACCAAGAATTAAACCTCAAAATCAATAATAACCCATAAATCTTTATTCCAAACAACTCCACTTTTAATGATAATAACTGCCTAGTTAAGGTTTTATTTTTATCTCACTACTCATAGTCCAAATAAGATACCTAGTGATCATCTCTGATGATGTAGCCAACTTCCGTAAAGAACGTATTGTTCTCTAGCATTTCGGCTAATTTGGCTGGGGGGACTTTACTATCGTTTCTATCAAATATTTCCTTAGCAGATATTCCGAGCTGTTCAGCAATCCACTGATATAAGTAAACAACAAACTGGCTGCAAAACATGGGATTATTTCGTCCACTTATTATTTTATGATAAATCTTCTTCATTTTTTTAGCAGACTTTGGCTTACCTCGTCCAAAGAGAGACGGCAAAAGTCCGAGCTTATTATAACGAACCGATTTGCGTTGCAGATGGGTATAATATAATAACTGAGCTTCTCTAGTGACCTCTTCTGCCATTTTAGGATTATTGGCACGATATACAATATAGCTTACATGTATATTTTTCTCCAGCAGCGATTGCTCCTCCAAGCCACTTTCCTCAGCCTCAATAATGCACGCGGTATCTTCCATGATACCCGCATGTACTATATTATAATTTGAATATCCTCTTAACTGCTGAACACGTCCTATCTGTCTATTAAACTTACTATTCACATCTAAAATCTTTAACATGATATCTCCACCTCTTAGGTCTGTGCAATGTAATTGCTTTAGATCTTGGAACTCATCTTTACCAGAGCTAAAAGAAGTGTTTTGCCTAGTTGTAGCAGGATACTTATTCATCCCTTGAGTGGTTTTCTCACTACATGCTACGCCCAATAAGCAAGCTGCCGCGAAACAAGTCAATAGTTTTGCATGACTCATATTCCATCATTTTTTAGGTCATATTTTGTGTTATGCAGAAAGAGTAGATCGTTTATAGCTAAACAAATTGGACTCCTGAGTATCTAATTAGGAAGAAAAACGAGTGAAAGTTTTAATGAAACGATTTTAATACCCGATGAAATAAAAGCACGAAAACTCAGTTCGTCATCGCTTCATGTCTACTCAAACCAGGCAAAACTACATGCACGAAATAGCAATAAAACAGGATCACATAAAACGTGGACGAATAAAATGCCACTTTGACAACCCAAACTTGATATCTGTGAAGGTGCTACTGCACCATTTTATTAGCGCAGGTTGAGCTTGCAAACGCTTCAGGCTTTGCTTTGAAAACGAATCCCATGCTCAGGATATAGCCCATGGCTTCATGAAGGGCTTGGTTCGACTTAAACATTGGATTCGTATTAATATCTGCATGTACCTCGAGATCTACATCATGCACATCCAAAAGATCGCATAGCGAATAAGCACACTCGATAGAGCGTTGCACCTCGTTCAACATCCGTTCTTTAATACCCATTTTATGGGTCGAGCGCTCTTGATGAATAAACATGAATCCACCTCTTTTTTCACGTATGAAGACAATGACTGTAGCAAAGTCAATTACATTTCCTTTCACCTGAGAGTCGGTACCTATGCAAACTTTTAACTTATTTCCGAGAGCGCTCTCCCGCTCAATGGCTTTTTCCACTTCTTGGAGGATTGGTAATCGAATGGTTTCTCCACTAAATTTTTTCCAAGTCATATCGATAGATTTAATTTGTGGGCCTGCGTCAGCTTAGAATAAAATTGCACAGGGATCTTAAATATTGATCATTGTATACTATAAATATAATAATTTAATTTAAAGGAAATATCATAATTCAAATAGCATTGTCAGGCACTCAGCCCCATCTTTTAAGAGTATCTTAATAATCATTAATTTAGACGAATGAATAAATCTAGTGTAAACCTGAGTGAACAAAATGAAGTTGAAGTGTTTGGCGCTAGGGTTCATAATTTAAAAAACATTGATATCTCCTTTCCACGAAACAAGCTTATCGTTATTACTGGCTTAAGCGGTAGTGGAAAATCTTCATTAGCCTTTGACACCATTTATGCAGAAGGGCAACGCCGATACATGGAAACATTTAGCGCGTACTCTCGTCAATTTTTAGGTGGAATGGAACGCCCAGATGTAGATAAAATTTCGGGCCTTAGCCCTGTCATTGCTATCGAACAAAAAACAACTAGTAAAAACCCTCGCTCGACAGTAGGTACTATTACTGAAATTTATGATTTCATGCGTTTGCTCTTTGCCCGAGTTGGTGAAGCCTATTCCCATATTTCAGGAAGGAAAATGGAGCGTATGTCGGAAGATCAGATCTTGAAAAGCATACTTGAGCGTTTTGACGGACAGTTAGTCAATATCTTGGCTCCTATTGTTAAAGGACGAAAAGGACATTATCGTGAGTTATTTGAGCAAATAAATAAACAGGGTTATTTAAAAGTGCGCGTAGATGGTGAAATTTTAAATATCGCACCCAAGATGCAATTAGATCGGTACAAAGTGCACGATATCGAGGTTGTAATTGACCGTTTAGAGGTTAGCGAAAAAGATCGGCAACGTTTGTACACCTCCATCCAGTCGGCTATGAAAATGGCTAAAGGCATCATCAAGATCAGTGATCGAGATAATAAAAAAGAGTATTTCTACAGCAAATACTTAATGGACCCAGAGTCGGGAATATCCTATGATGAACCACAACCCAATACATTTTCATTTAACTCACCCTATGGCGCATGCGAACAATGTAATGGGCTTGGATATATCATGGAAGTGGATACCCAAGTGATCATCCCTGATCCAAGATTAAGCATTCTCAAAGGCGCTATCGTCCCTTTGGGAGAATACCGAGATACGTGGGCATTTACATTATTAAAAGCAATTGCCAAGAAATACGATTTCTCACTTTCGACGCCCGTAGAGAAAATCCCAGAGGAGATGATCAATATCATCCTCAATGGCACTACAGAACCGATCACAGTCCCAACAGCACATAACCGATGGGATGTAAAAAATTTTGATATCCAATATAACGGGCTAATCAAGATTCTGGAAGAAGAAAAGGGGGGTGATTCAACCAGCGATTTTGACGAATACCGGACAATAAAAACATGCCCCATGTGTGGTGGTGCACGCTTAAAAAAAGAATCCTTACACATCAAGGTCGACCAAAAAAATATCTATGAGTTAGCCTGCATGGATATTTCTCAACTATCGATCTGGTTTAGTGAGCTAGAATTACGTTTAACCAAACGGCAAAATATCATTGCAAAAGAAATTCTAAAAGAAATCCGCGCTCGTATTGGGTTTTTATTAGATGTTGGATTGACCTATCTAACACTAGATCGTACGGCAAGAACATTATCGGGAGGAGAAGCCCAACGCATTCGATTAGCTACACAAATTGGCTCTCAACTAGTGAATGTGCTCTATATTTTAGATGAGCCAAGTATTGGATTACACCAACGAGATAATGAACGACTGATTACTGCGCTAAAAAGCTTACGTGATTTAGGAAATACTGTACTCGTAGTTGAGCACGACAAGGATATGATTTTGGAAGCCGACTATGTGATCGATATGGGCCCCGCAGCAGGTGCAAATGGTGGAGAAGTCGTTGGACAGGGTTCTCAACAGCAATTTGCAAAAGCCCAAACATTAACGAACGATTATTTGAACGGGCAAAAAGAAATTGCCATTCCTCAAGAACGTCGAGCAGGAACAGGAAAGGTACTTACCCTGCATCATGCGACTGGCAATAATTTAAAGAATGTTTCGATTGAGTTTCCCTTGGGAAAATTCATCTGTGTTAGTGGAGTTTCTGGTAGTGGAAAATCCACATTAATTGCTGAGACTTTATATCCCATCCTCAATCATCATTTCTTTAGAGCGAAAAAGAAGCCCCTGCCCTATCAAAGTATAGAAGGATTACAACATATTGATAAAGTAATTGAGATCGATCAGACTCCCATTGGGCGTACTCCTCGATCCAACCCGTCTACGTATACTGGCGTTTTTTCAGATATCAGAGCCTTATATGTCATGTTGCCTGAAGCCAAAATTAGGGGTTATAAGCCGGGCCGTTTTTCTTTTAATGTGAAGGGTGGGCGATGTGAAGCCTGCCAAGGTGCAGGAATGAAAATCATTGAGATGAACTTTTTACCTGACATACAAGTTCCATGTGAGGAATGCAGTGGCAAACGATACAACAGAGAAACTTTAGAAGTTCGATACCGCGGTAAATCTATTAGTGATGTGTTAGATATGAGTATTGAGGAAGCGGTACCATTTTTTGAAAACATTCCCTCTATTTATCGAAAAATTAAAACATTGCGTGATGTCGGCTTGGGTTATATCACTTTGGGACAATCATCAGTCACACTATCGGGAGGAGAGGCACAACGTGTAAAATTGGCTACCGAACTTTCCAAAAAAGACACGGGTAATACCTTTTATATTTTGGACGAGCCTACAACAGGGCTTCATTTTGAAGATATTCGTGTTCTGTTAGGCGTACTTAACCGCTTGGTTGACCATGGTAACACGGTATTGGTCATTGAACATAATTTGGATGTCATTAAAGTAGCTGATTGGGTGATCGATGTAGGACCAGAAGGTGGTGTTGGTGGTGGTGAGATTATTTTTGCTGGTAGCCCTGAGGGATTGGCTCAATGTTCACGAAGCCACACAGGTTTGTTTTTGAAGAAGGAGATGGAATTGTCGTAATAGTTCCGGATCATTGTTCAAAGCTAATAGATCTCGAATAGTCAATATATTTTACCTCAAGCTATTGCCTGAGTCAAAATGTTGAATAGCTCAATAAAGGAGTGTATGTGCTGCTTCGGCTCAATACCTTTTTGAATTCCCTCTCTTAAAATTTGTATGGTGTGCATTCCTAGTTTGTTTCCAGCAGCTATTTCAGACGAGATATTATCACCTATCACAATTACCTGTTCAGCATGACAACCAAGATTTGATAAAATCTCTTTGAAGATGCCCTCTTTACCAATTCTTGGTTGAGCATTTTCATCGTCGATGTAAATTTTATCAAACAAGTGTGCAATTCTTAAATTTTCAATTTTTGTGTTTTGGAGTTTTGTATTCCCAGAAGTTACTAGAAAGGATTTCAGTGGCAAATTTTCAATAACGTAGCAATCTTCATAGGCGGTCAATTGTTCAGTAAACTCTGCCGATTCAAGTGCTTCTTTTGCGATTAAAATCAATTCATCTGGGAGCCCATATTTCCTTGCAACATCAGCAAAAGCTGTTGTGTACATATCCTCCTCTATTTTCTTTAGTTCCAGTTTAGGGTAGTTACTGCTTTGAGTTACTAAGATATCATCAATAACATGCCTGAAGATAGGTTCACAGAATCGCTTTGCTGGATAAATAGTATTATCGAGATCGTAAATAATCGCTTTAAATGATTTCATTATTGATGGATTTACTTTTTGAAAAGTTTTAAAGCGAAAGAATAGAGATTACAAATCAAACAAATGCCTTTCAGCATGATAAGATGATCGTACTAAGGGGCCGCTCTCTACATATTTGAATCCCATTTTTAAACCGATCTCTTTGTATTTGGCAAACTGCTCGGGAGTGATCCAATCCATTACAGGATGATGGTTACGGGTGGGTTGCAGGTATTGTCCCAAAGTAAGAATATGAACACCTGCTTTTGACAAATCAGTCATTGCCTCTAATACGTCTTCCTCTGTTTCTCCCAATCCCAGCATAATACCTGACTTGGTACGCAAGCCTGCAGCTGATATCAAGCTCAAGCATTCCAAACTACGATCATATTTGGCCTGAATACGAACCTCGCGCGTTAAACGACGAACCGTTTCTAAATTATGTGATACGACTTCGGGGCGCACAGCCAAAACACGATTTAAGTTCGCCCATATTCCTCTGAAATCCGGAAGAAGTGTTTCTAAAGTAGTATGTGGACTTTCGTGACGAATAGCATTGATGGTTTCGGCCCAAATGATAGAACCTCCATCTTTTAAATCATCGCGATCTACAGAGGTGATGACACAATGTTTGACCCGCATCAATTTAACAGAATTTGCCACCCGATTGGGTTCCTCCATATCCACAGTCAATGGTTTTCCCGTAGCCACTGCACAAAATGAACAGGAACGTGTACAAATATTTCCCAATATCATGAAAGTAGCGGTACCAGCTCCCCAGCATTCACCCATATTGGGGCAGTTTCCACTTTCACAAATTGTGTGCAGCTTGTGTGTATCTACTAAGTTGCGTACCTCAGCATACTCTTTTCCGACAGGAAGCTTGACACGAAGCCAATCGGGCTTGCGTTGTACTTGATTTACAGGAATTACTGGCAAATCGATCATGCGACAAAAGTAGCCATTTTATTAGAATCTATGCCTCATCTTCCAATCTCCAGCCAATCTCATTAAACTTTATTGTCCAATTTTGATTAATTCGATATCAAAAATTAACACACTGTAGGGGGGGATATCTTGGCCTGCACCTCGCTCTCCATATGCTAGTTGGTAAGGAATCACAAAATGATACTTAGATCCTACGGGCATCAATTGAACACCCTCTGTCCAACCGGGAATGACTCCGTTTAAAGAAAATTTCGCTTCTTGTTTTCGATCATAAGAACTATCAAATTTCTTTCCACTAATCAATGTCCCCTCATAATTGACTGTCACTTCATCTGTGGCTTTGGGTTTATCGCCTGTCCCTGCTCGAATGACCTCGTACTGCAAACCACTTGGAAGTGTAATTACACCTGGCTTTTTCTTGTTTTCTTCTAAAAATTTTTTGCCCTCGGCTAATACTGGAGCATATTTATCTCTGTTCGCATTTGCCAAAGCCCTAACGATTATTTTTTGGCATTGGTCCTTGGTAAGCAGGCTATCTTTCCCATGAAAGCCATCTGACATTGCTTTGGCAACTAAATCATAATTTAAGCTTTTAAACCCTCTCGCTTTTAAATCCTGGCTAATATTAAAACCGAATGCATAGCTCATAGAATCGAGTGGGGATGCTAACGTCATAGACGCTTTCTGGTTATCTAACTGTTTTTCTTTCTTCTTTCCTTGTGACATGGCCGACAAGCTAATCAAACTAACCAAAGCGATAAGTGTTATTCTTCTCTTATTCATCTATCTAAATTTTTGATGGGGCAAGGTAGAAATAAATAGTATCAGTTTAAAGTGGCCCCATTACCCTCAAAATAATCTGGCATCTATCATACCTCATCAATAAATTCTGTAAAAAGTTAAACCCACACACTCCTAAAGAGGTAGTTTATTTTCACCTTTGAATCAACAAGCAACTGCAACAACGTTAAAATGTGCGGGCATAAAAGTCTGCAGTTTATTTACTAAAATTGTTTTTGCATAATTTCAATTTGCAACAAAAATCACCCTCGCTTACAATAAAGGGTATATATGAAAAGATGGATTTAAAATCGACTAAAGAAATGTTCAAAAAAATACTTCTAGGATTATTTATCGCCTCAACCTTCGCATGTCAGGTAGACCCACGCGTATCGATCAACGTAGCCGGCTCTCCCAATCTAAAACCCGATGTGCAGCAAGGAATTGTAGCCAAGAATATATTGTCACTCATAGAGGATCATCATTACAAAAAGGTGGTAGTAAACGACTCTTTATCCTCTGTAATATTTGATAGTTATATAAAGAAATTAGATCCAGGCAGAAACTATTTTCTGAAGAGTGATATTGATGATTTTGAAAAGTATCGATTTTTCCTCGACGATGATCTCCGTTCTGGAGACTTGAGTGTTCCATTTTATATATTCAACGTATACCTCAAAAGATACAACGAAAGTGTTCGTTTCGCCCTATCACAAGTCAACAACAAGTTCGATTTTAACGCAAATGAAGTGTTCGTTTATAATCGAGAAAAAATGCCCTGGTTTGCATCGAAGGCTGAATCTGATGACCTGTGGACCAAACGTGTAAAATATGATCTCCTCAATTTAAGGATAGCACGAACCGATGAAACAAAAGATGCTGATTCTGTAAAAAATGGCTCCGGAGCCTCGAAGACACCCGAAAACAGTGAAGCAAAAAATGTCGAAACGATCAAAAAGCGTTATGAAAATTTGCTTACTCAAACTGCCAAAACAAACAATCAAGACGTTTTCCAAATTCTGATGAGTGCCTTTACAGAGTCTATTGATCCACATACCAATTATTTTGTACCTGCTCGCGCACAGGATTTTAATGAAAGTCTTGCTCGCACTTTTGAAGGAATTGGCGCTCGGCTACAGTTAGAAAACGAAGTTGTGAAAGTAATCGAAGTTATCCCTGGTGGACCTGCCTTCAAAGCCAATAATCTACACCCCAATGATCGAATTGTTGGTGTAGCCCAAGGCAAGGATGGAGAGTTTGTCGATGTGATTGGCTGGCGAATAGATGCTACCGTTTCGAAAATCAAAGGACCCAAAGGCACAATCGTACGCTTAAAAATTATACCAGCGGGCAAGGAGCTATCCTCAGCCCCACGGATTATAGAAATAACGCGTGACAAGATTGTTTTGGAAGAGCAGTCTGCAAAGAAAACAATTAAAACAATTACCCAATCTGGCAAAACATATAAGATTGGCATTATTCAGCTACCTGCTTTTTATGCTGACTGGGCTGCTTATCAAGCTGGTGATCCTAATTACAAAAGCACAACTCGCGACGTTCATTTATTACTTGATACTTTAAAAAACAATAAAGTGGATGCTGTCATTATTGATCTAAGGAGTAATGGTGGCGGCTCTTTACAAGAAGCCGTTAGCCTAACAGGTCTATTTATAAAATCTGGGCCCGTAGTTCAAGTACGAGATGCTCGAGATAATGTTGAGATTGAAGCAGATCGAAACAACACGATTGAATGGAATGGCCCACTAGGAATCATGGTTGATCGTTTCAGTGCGTCAGCATCCGAAATATTTGCAGGAGCAATACAAGACTATGGCCGAGGCGTAATCATGGGAACCCAAACTTATGGCAAAGGAACTGTGCAGCAGCAAATAGATGTTTCTAAATTAATCGGGCCTGTAGAAAAGCTTCGAATAGCGGAGGGAGACAAAAATGAGAATGTTAGTATTTCTGCGAGTGCTCCTCAGTTTGGGCAAATAAATCTGACGATCAGTAAATTCTATCGTATTAGTGGAAGTAGCACACAGCATAAAGGAGTGATGCCAGATATCTCTTTCCCGATGGTATATCCTGCCGATAAATATGGTGAAAGCGCTCAGAAATCGGCTCTACCATGGGATACCATTGCTCCCTGCCAGTATACCCCATTTGCTAATTTATCTGTCGTAAAAAAACAGCTCGTGGCATCTCATGATAAGCGAATGAGCAATTCAGCTGAGTTTAAAAATTTATTAGATGATATCGCTCAAATCAAAAAAAGCGATAGTGAAGCCTCGGTGTCACTCAATGAAGCTCAACTTAAAAAAGAACGAGATGAGCAAGAAGCCAAAACACTGGCTAGAAGCAATCAACGTCGAATAGCTCGCGGCTTGCCTCCCTTAAAAAAAGGCGAAACTGATACCAGAAATAAAGATGATTTTGATTTTACTCAAGATGAGTGTATGCGAATCATGGCTGACTTTATACAGTTCCAAAAATAAAGTCTGAAGGAAGTCCATTTTCCCTCAAACAAGAAACCCGTCACAGATTAATCTGTGACGGGTTTCTTGTTTGAGTAGCCCCGACGGGAATCGAACCCATATCAAAAGTTTAGGAAACTTCTATTCTATCCATTGAACTACAGGGCCATCTACTTGTTTATGCAATCATGCTTCCATTCGAAATAATTTCCTTGGGGCTGACAAAGTTAAGCTTTCCATCACTGTTTTCGGCCATTAAAATCATTCCTTGAGATAAAATTCCTTTAATCTCGCGCGGCTCTAAATTAACCAGGATAGAAACCTGTTGGCCAACAATCGCCTCTGGCGTAAAATATTCGGCAATGCCTGAAACAACTGTTCTTTGATCAATGCCTGTATCAATTGTGAGTTTAAGTAGCTTCTTTGTCTTGGCTACTTTTTCGGCCTCCAAGATAGTCCCTACACGAATATCTAAAGCAGAGAACTGATCATAATTGATATTCGCTTTTACTTCTTTCACACTACTTTGTGCAAGTTGATTCGCTTCTTTGGTATCCATTAGTTTTTTTATTTGTGCTTCGATGGCTAAGCCTTCAATTTTATCAAAAAGCAACTCAGGTTTATTTAACTGATGCTGTAATGAAAGTAAATCAGATCGTCCAGCATCCCCCCACTCCAAATGATTTAGATCAAGCATCTTCCCTAATTTATCTGCAGTAAAGGGCAAAAATGGGGCAGCAAGTATTGCCAAATTAGCCGCTATTTGTAGCGATACATTCAATACCGTTTTTACTCGCTCGGCATCTGTATTAAACAATTTCCACGGTTCAGCATCGGCTAGATATTTATTCCCCAGGCGAGCTATATTCATCATCTCGGATAATGCTTCACGGAAACGATAACTCTCAATAGCTTCACCTATTTTCGAGGGATAGCTTTTTAATTCATCGAATACTTGAAGATCAGTCTTCGTAAATGCTGAACCCATTACCACTTTTCCGTCAAAATACTTGTGAGATAGAACCAATACCCGGTTAACAAAGTTTCCGAAGATGGCAACTAGTTCGCTGTTGTTGCGCGCTTGAAAATCTTTCCAGGTAAAATCATTGTCCTTGGTTTCAGGCGCTGTGGCTGTGAGCACATAGCGAAGTACATCTTGCTTATTCGGAAATTCTTTTAGATACTCATGTAGCCAAACAGCCCAGTTTCGCGAGGTGGATATCTTATCACCCTCTAGATTTAAAAACTCATTAGCAGGAACCTGATCTGCTAGAATAAATCCCTTGTGCGCCATCAGCATGGCAGGGAAAATGATACAATGAAAAACGATGTTGTCCTTCCCTATAAAATGCACCAATTTGGTGTCTCCTTTTTGCCAGTAATCTTCCCAGTGGGATGACTTCGTTTTTGGAGCAACATCCAAGTAGTACTCCCGTTTTTTAGCCTCGCTCAATTGCACATTAAAAAGGTCTTTAGTTGCCGATATGTAGCCAATGGGGGCATCAAACCAAACGTATAGCACTTTGCCCTCTGCGTTTTCAATAGGCACTTTCACGCCCCAATCCAAATCGCGTGTCATGGCACGAGATTGCAATCCTGCATGGAGCCACGATTTACATTGTCCAAAAACACTTGGCTTCCACTCTTTATGCGAATCGATATAGCTGTCAATTTGTGATTGTATTTTATCCAGAGGCAAAAACCAATTTTTAGTTTTTCGCAAAACAGGAGGCTCACCTGATAAACTCGATTTTGGGTTGATTAAATCAGTTGGGTTTAAGGTTGAGCCACATTTTTCACACTGATCCCCGTAAGCATTTTCATTACCACAATTTGGGCAAGTACCCGTAATATATCGATCAGCTAAAAATTGATTGGCCTTCTCATCAAAATACTGTTCTGTTTCCTCCTCTGTAAAAACACCTTTATCGTACAAATCTTTAAAAAAATCAGAAGCCGTTTGATGATGTGTTTCCGACGATGTGCGGTGATAAATATTAAATGAAATTCCAAAGTCCAAGAATGAATCACCGATTATTTTGTGGTATTTATCCACTAATTGTTGCGGACTGATACCTTCTTTTTTAGCCTTTAGCGTGATGGGGACACCATGCTCATCGGATCCACAAATAAAAACAACATCTTTACCCATCGAGCGCAGATAACGCACATAAATATCCGCAGGTATATAAACTCCTGCTAAGTGACCAATATGAACTGGCCCATTCGTATACGGAAGTGCGGCGGTTACGGTATATCGTTTAACTGTATCGTTTTTCAAAGTCTGTATATTTTAGCTTTCTGTTTTTTATAACCCGGCAAAGATAAACGTTTTTAAAAAGATGGTAAATCAACCCATTCCACTAAAAAAAGGGGATACCGTAGCGATTGTATGTCCCGCAAAGAAAATACCTCATGATCTAAACGATGCTATTCAGCTGTTGGAATCATGGGGATTAAAAGTCATTCTGGGAGAGACAGTCAATGCCTCATATAACCAATTTGCTGGTGATGATACATTGCGAGCACATGATGTTCAGCGTTTTTTAGATGATGATTCCGTAAAGGCTATTTTTGCCGCACGTGGCGGATATGGTACTATTCGCATTATCGATCAACTCGACTTTTCGACATTTATCAAAAAACCTAAGTGGATTGTTGGATTTAGTGATATCACTGTGCTGCACAGTCACATTCATGCCAATTATCAGATTCAGACGATTCATGGACAAATGCCCTTGACTATTCCAGATGGCAGCCAATTATCATTGGAAACATTACGTAAAGCACTTTTTAACGAACCACTCAGCTACCGAGGCCCCAATAAAACAATAAGCAAGTACGGCGAGGCTTCTGGCATTTTAGTTGGCGGCAATCTCTCCATATTAATTTCGCTATCTGGATCGGTATCCGACATGGATTATCGTAACAAGATTCTCTTTATTGAGGATGTAGGCGAGTATCTATACACCATCGACCGAATGCTATGGACCCTAAAACGTTCGGGGAAATTGGCCCAATTGGAAGGGCTCATTGTCGGAGGTTTTACCCAAATCAAAGACAATGACATCCCATTTGGACAAACTGTTCAGGAGATTATGATGGAACATGTGAAAGATTATACGTACCCTGTTTGTTTTAATTTTCGGGCAGGACATATTTCAGATAATCAAGCCTTGATTTTTGGAAAACAAATGCACCTCACCGTTGATGAGCAGTGGATGACATTGGCGTAAACTGCTCTAGTGCCTAAAAAATTTCACTCTCAAATCACAGAATTAGTTGATACACTTTTTTTAATAATGCTATATACCTCATTACATATGGTGTGACTTTGCAAATGAAAATGAATACGGAGGTAATGGAATACGATTCCTAGCACCCCAAGTACCTACCGTGACCGAATCATCATCATCTACTGTGAGCTCATTCTTCCCTCTCCTTAGAGCATACTCTATTCGTCTTGGTAGTTTCAACTCTTCTATATATCTATTCTCAGATATTTTTTCTATTCTGTACGAGCTTCTTCATATATCGTTGACTGAGCAGGTTCAAAGATGTTACCTGAAGGAATTTAGCCACAGCCGACTCTTCCATCAGACAATGATCAACATGCACTAACTCATGAAACATAGAGCAGTTATAGTGAGTGTCGTCAAAATCAACACCACGAAGACTAGGATCAAGCGTCAAAAAAGGTACAGTTCCAACGCCATTACTTGATTTCTGAATACCTTCTATAAAATCAGAGTCGGTTCTATTAGAACGTTAAGCATCGAGATCAGCTATAGGGATAACACCCATTTCATCTGAAACCACAGACACTTTCATTTTTGCGCCTAGTTGAGCTAAATTTTGTTGTATTGACTCTAATAGTAGCATACCTGCTTTTGTATGAGACATCATTAACAACCCATTTTTAAGGCGTTTAATATTATTGATTTCTATATTATGCCAATAGGCTGGATCTGGATTTATTGCATTTCTATCCTCATTAATTCGGCCTTCCATGTATTTCGAATTTGTCCAGTCCGACTCTGGACTCAGGTTTTTCTTTATCCATTCGTCTACGAAATGTTTTTCTTCAGCTGTAGATGGCATCGGTTTAGCCGCATTAGCGAAACTTCTAACCAAGTTATCAGACTTAGATTCTCCTTTTTACAATAAGATATAATCGCTATTAATCCACCTATAAACTTAAAGCGCTGATATAAAATAGTCTTCTTTTCATGGTTTCAATATTTTATTTATATCCAGTAAATCCATCCTAGCATCTTAAAATTGCCCCCCAGCCAGTTGATTATAAAAATTCTTATAATTTTTAATTTTATTCCCATAAACACAATTTCTTTAAAAGAAATAATAAAATTTAATAATTAAATAAAAATTAATTAATTAGTTTTATTATTATTTTTAATTTCTGACAATTCTTTTTTTATAGATTTAATATTTACATCTAGAGTTTGGATTAACATATTTCTGGTTTCCATTACATGTTTTTGTAGATTTTCCAAAGCTGATATTTTCTTTTTTAAATCATTGCTTTGTAACAAACATGTTGACGATATTTCTTGAGTATCAATTTTCAA
>CALLKE010000026.1 GCA_938008555.1 uncultured Pedobacter sp. | reverse complement strand
TAGGCAAACCCGTGTAGTTTGTACCAGATATAGCACTACCAGAAGGGCTAAGCGTGATTGTTTGGTTGCTAGTTGCAGAACAAGGAATATTAACAGCTAGGGTTAAACTACTTCCTCCATTTACAGAGGGTAAGGCAGGAGTAATAGTAATCGTTGATGGGTTTACCAAAACATTCACAACTGTCGGGGATGATTGACAACCAGCTGTCGAAAGAACAGTCAATGTATAGCTACCACTCATATTAGTATTAGCATTTGCACTCACTATGGGATTTTGCAAGTTTGAACTGAATCCATTCGGGCCAACCCACTGGTAAGTTACATTTGGGATCGTACTAGCCGTTAGTGTTAAGCTATTACCAGCACATACAGGTGAATTTGAACTAATGATTGGTGTCGCTGGACTAAGGTTAGCTACCGTAATAGTCAAGGTAGAGGTACAATAACCCGTTGTCCATGTATATAAATAAGTACCAGTAGCAGTAAAGCCACCTATTATCGTAGTATTATTGGGATCATTTGGTGTTAAGTTAATTGTAGTGGCTGATGGATTCGCTGGGTTTGCAGTCCACGTTCCTTGGCCCCCTGCAGTAACAGTTGCCTGGTCCAGAGTACATGATAATGCAACTTGCCCTGTTCCATTTATTGAGTTATTGGCCGTAAATTGAATATTATCTAGAAAATTACCTGCACCAGCACTACCACTAGCAGAAGTTACGGCATAAAAAAAGAATACCGTACTTGTTTGCCCTGCGGGAACACTATAGGTAGTAGTATATGTGCCCCATGCCGTTTTATTGTCAGTAGCTGTAACAAGCCCTGTCAAAGCTGAGATTGATGCGGTAGCCGAACCCGCAGCAACTACACACACATCATACCCATTGTTACCTGTCCCTCCCCTTCCTCGGTGCGAAAATCGTACTGTAAATGTAGTAGGATATGGAGTATCAAAGCGTTGATAAACTCCCGCTACCTGATAAGCATTTAGTTCAATAAATTGATTTCCATCTGCAGCCTTAAAATCGCCAGGACTGCCTACTGTACTAGTGTTACTAATATTTTCAGCACCACTACCGCTTGTCCACATTTCAATTGTATGATCTGTTGCAGTGGTTATCCACCCAGGTACACCGTGTCCATCAGTACAGTGAGACGAAATAGTATCAGTCAAACCACTATCATCGCAATGATAAACTGAAACACCAGACGGAATAATACTAGGCATCTCAAAACTTGGATTTACTGTATTAATCACACACTGTTGCCCAAAACTTTTAAGTGCAGTAATACTAAAAAATATAAGCACCAGACTAATTTTTCTATAGAACTGTGTACTGCTCATTGAGCAGCAAAATATGTGTGCGTTTATACTCATAAATGATTCTCTATTAAATACCATCTAAAAATCCACCATCATAAAACAATTTTAAACAATTACAGCAATCTCAAATCTGAACACAAATCAGATATAATAACGAAAATGAAATAAAATTTATTTTTATAAAATAAATTTTATCAATTATTTGGCCTAAAGTTTTAATTTGATAAAAGAAAACCCAGTTAGAAATTGAGTTTTGTGGTGT
>CALLKE010000025.1 GCA_938008555.1 uncultured Pedobacter sp. | reverse complement strand
GCGTTATGCATTAGAGGACGCACAACACGCAATTCAAGATGAGTATCATAAGACATTACAAGATGCACGTAAATTACACCTTGAGCAGCAAAAGCAGCTAAGAGGAGAAATTAATGCAACGCAAGATGAAATTGCGTTGCATAAGCAGCGAATAGCTCAAATTCATGAAAGACAGGCAGCATTAAAAGAACATGGTCATATGTTGATGCAAAATGGTGCATCAGCGATGTATACTGGTACAGCAATGTTTACTATGGGTGTTATTGGTGAGCTTGCTTATAAAAAGATGGTCGATGCTGCAATTAGTTATAAGCAAGCAGCGGCTACTACTTTAACTCAGATTGATGATACAGGTGTTAAGTTAAAGGATATCGAAAAGATCGGTATTGAAGTAGGAAATAAAATTCCTGTAGCATTTGAGCAACTTCAACCAGCTTTGTATGATATTTTCTCGTCTATTAATGTTGGAACAAAAGATGCTCATAAACTTTTAGAGCAATTTGCAAAAGACGCAGTAGCAGGTCAAACTGATATGGAAACTGCTACACGTGCAAATATTGCTATTATGAACGCATATAAGATTAAAGTTAAAGATGCGTCGCAAGTTAGTGACTTTATGTTCCGCCTGGTTCAAAAGGGTGTTGGTACTTATAGCGAATTTGCCAAATCTATTGGTAAGGCAATTCCTTCAACAGTACGCGCAGGGCAATCTTATAAAATGCTTGGAGCAATGTTAGCATTTATGACTCGTAATGGTTTGAATGCCAATCTGGCTGCTACAAGTGCTGCACGAGCAATGGACGCTCTTTCTCATCCTAAGACAGTCGAAAAGTTACATCAGATGGGTGTTAAAGTCAAGGATTTGCATGGAGAGTTCTTACCTTTGCCCGCAATTCTTGATCAATTAAATACTAAGTTTGGTAAATTAACTGCACCAGAAAGAGCCAAGAAACTTTACGAGTTATTCCAAGGCTCTGGCGGATCTATTCAAGCTAAGCGATTCTTTGACATGTATTTTAAGAACTCTGAAGAGTTTAATAAGCGTGTTAAGGAAATGGGCGCTACTGCTGGAATTGCTGAAGATAAGTTTAACCAGATGGCAAAGACGCCACAAGCTAAATTCCAAGAACTGACGAATAAAATGGAAACATTAAAAATTACTGTGGGTAACGATGTTCTTCCAGTATTTTTAATGTTTATTGGAGTTATTTCCAGTCTAATTAATTGGTTCCAGAATTTGCCAGAGCCTATTCGTAAAATAATTGTAATTTCTGGATTATTAATTTCTGGATTATTAGTATTATTTGGTGCACTAACTTCTGTTTCTGGCGGTATTGCTGCGATGAGCGGTGCTCTTGAGATTCTTGGTATATCAGCCAAAACTGCTGCTATAAAGGTTGGTGGCTTAGTCGGTGGCTTAGGTATTATGGTAGCAGGAATGTACGGAGCAGCAAATTCAACTACTACTACACAAAAAGCTATTAGCGTCTTTACTTCTACAGCAGGAGCAGCTTTAGCAGGATTTGCTGTAGGCGGACCAATCGGTGCAGCAATTGGTGGTACTATTGGATTATTGGGTGGATTAGCTTCAGCTTCAACAGCAGCTAAGGGCAGTTTAAAGCCTCTTAAAATTAATGGCGATCAATTAGCTTCTACGATGAATGAGGTTTCTGGAGCTACTACAAAAGCTACTAGAGCATTAGTTGCACAAGAAATTGTTAAATCTGGTATTATGAAGGATATTAATAAACAAGGTCTTGGCATTTCTCTTCGCGATATGACTAAAGCTGTTATGGGCGATAAAAATGCTGCAAATGAAATTGCCGCAAAATTCATTGATGCACAAAATAAAATTGATGCTCGTGCAGCAAAAATGAAGCCTTGGGCTCTTGGTGCAGGAAGTAAAGGCGGCGGCGGTGGCGGTCAAGGCATTTTAGCCGAAATTGGGGCAGAGGATAAGGCGCTTAAGAAGATTCGCGAACAATATAAGTCAATGGCCGGTGATGTTGAAAAGAGCCAAAAAGATGTTCGGGAGCAATGGAAAGCTACAGCAACAGCCCGTGAACTTCTTGGTAAGAAGCTGAGCAACAATAAAGATCTGGTTTTCTATGTTAAGAAACATGGAGATGATTTACCCAAGACCATTGAAGATGTGGCTAAATTACAAAATGCAATGAAATTGCCTAATAAGTCTTTGAACTTGCTTATGAAAGTTTCTGGCGTAAAGGGAAGCATTAGCGATGTTAAGAAAATGCAGCTAGAGCTTAAAAATGCTGGCAAAACAAAAGCAAATATGAGCGATTGGTCTAGCAGCCTAAATAAAGGCGCTAAAAATGGTAAAAAAGTTATTGATGACAATATCCCAGGAATTAAGCTTTCGCTCAAAAATGGTACAAAACAAAAAGCGGAAATGGGTCCATTTATTAACAGTATTGATAAAGGGATTAGAGACGGAAAGAAAACGTCAGAAAAATCGCGGTCTATTGGTATTGCAATGAAGTTCGGCCTTATGGCAGGTATTTCTGGTATTGGTAGTATGTTATCGGGAGCTATTCGTGGAGCAGTTAATGCCGCAATTGAAGCGGGTAAGAGAGCTGCTAAATCTAATTCGCCTTCTAAGCGTACTCGTGATGAAATTGGCATTCCTTTAGGTCAAGGTATTATTGTTGGTATTAAATCAACTAAAACTTCTGCAGTTAGTGCTACTTCTAATTTAGTAGATAGTATGATTGATGCTCTTCATAAAGGCATTCCATTATTTACAAATGCCACAGAAATTCTTGCAGTTAAGGCTAATAATGTAATTAGTAGTCAGTACAAGAAAAAGGGCAAAAAGAGTGCATTAAGCCAGGCATTGACTGATGCAAAAGATTTACAACAACAGTTGAAAGATCAGATGAAGCAATATCAACAATCTGTCTCTGAAAATGTCAAGAATTATGGATCATTGTCAAGTTTAACAAATCAAACTGACGTGTTTGGTAATGCAATGCCTGTTACTACAAGTTCTGTAATTTCTGGACTGCAAGAGAAGTTGTCGACCATTAAGCAATTTGGAGCTAATCTTCGTAAGATGAAGGAGATGGGCTATAATCCTAACATTATTGACCAAGTAGCACAAATGGGTCCTGAAGCTGGTGCGGAAGTAGCAGCTGCGCTTATTTCTGCAATGCCTGATGATGTTTCTCAGATCAATACATTAACTGCTGATATTGGATCAGCTGCTAAGGATATTGGAACTTTTGCTGCAGATTCTATGTACGGCGCAGGTATTGCTACTATTGATGGATTATTAGCTGGATTACAATCCAAGGATAAAAAGGTTCGTGAAGCTGCAATTGCAGTGGCCAAGGAAATTATTGATACGATTAAGAGCGAATTAGGTATTGCATCACCTTCAAAGGTGGGTATTGCCTTAGGCGCTAACTTTGGATCTTCAATGGCTGGCGCAATTGCTTCAGAAGAATCTGCAATTCGCAATGCTGCAAGACTTTTAGGCAACGCTGCCCAAGAAGAATTAATTGGCCAATCGCAATTAATGCCATTAGCAATTAATAAGGGCAATGTTCCTCTTGTTAATCCGCAAACTAATGCAACCACTATTCAACAAGAAATCTCAATTACTACGCAAGAAATTGATCCTCGCGTTCATGCACAACAATTAGGATTTGAACTTGCAGAAAGGTTTAGACTGTAATGGCTGTTCCTACATTAGCGCTTGAAGAATATCAATTTGAAGATACAGGCATTAAGCTTAACTCTTCGCCTTCTATTCCTTTTTGTGACATTACTTCAATCGATGGATTAGATAATGTTCCATATAACTCAGCAATTTCAAATCAAGACGGTCGCGATGGCGGTTATGTTGATGCATTATATGAAGGTGTTAGAACTGTTACATTAGAAGGGACTATTTATGCATCATCTTCTAACGTTGATACATATTTGGATTCTCTAAAATACAACTTTCGACCGCAATTAACTAACAGTCCTCTTTACTTTAACCTTGGTACGGGCCAGACAAGACTTGTTTATGGCAAGTCATTGGGTATTAGGTATAAAAAAGAAGCACAAAGAAGATTAGGCAAAATTCCTTTCCAAGTACAAATTGCTTGTGAAGATCCTCGCATCTATGATTCTACTGTTACTACAGCAACAATTGCAGTTGCAGGAAATGGTAACGTAGTGCTAATTGGTAACAGACCTGCTCCCGCTGATCTTAGATTAAATGGTCCTCTTACTAATCCTATCATTACATTTGGTTCTAATGTGATAACATTTACACTTACTTTGACAGCAGGTCAGTATGTGGATATTGATTTAGCTATGCGTTCTTGTATTAAGAGTGATGGTACTTCTGTTAGGCACTTAATGACTTTTACTTCTGGTAACTGGTATTTTCTTGGAAATACGACGAATACCTTTAGTTTAGCAGCATCTGCAGGAACTGGAAACTTAGTCGTCACTGCTCAATCTTGTTGGAGATAATAATGGCTATTCATAGATTTTACACTGCAGATCTCTTAACAGGTAATGTACTAGGGGATATCTATTTGTATGGGATTTATTTTACAAAACAAATAAATGGTGCAGGCAATTTTACAGGCACATTTAAACTTGGAAGCACCATTACAAATGACTCTTTAATGATGTCTTGTACAATTCCTGCTAAGACTGCCTTATATATTGAACGAGATGGTGTTCTTATTTGGGGCGGAATTATCTGGTCGAGAACTTATCAATCTAATGCTCAGACAGTTCAATTAACTGCACAAACATTTGAATCATATTTCGATAGAGTTGCATGCTCTAGTAATATTATTCAACAGGGTGTTGAGCAAGTAGCATTATTCAAAAATATCATTGATAATATGCAGGCACAAGATACACAATCTAATATTGGCCTTACTTATGCATCATTACCAAGTACAGGTATTAATAGAACAGTATTACTACCAGGATATGAATTTCATATGTATCAAGAAGCACTTGATCAACTTTTAGGTGCTGTTGATTCTTTTGAATATACAATTAATGTAACAGCATCTGCAACTCAAGATAGACCGAATAAAGTAGTCACTGTTGGTTATCCTACTTTAAACTCTTCCATAACAGGTCAATATTATGATTATCCTGGAACTGTATTAAATTATTGGTGGCCTGAAACTACATCAGAAGGCGCAACTAGATTTGCTGGTAGAGGTTATGGTGCTGGAAATAAGGCGCCAACTGCAGTCGTTGTTGATGGTACTGCTATCAATGCTGGTTATCCTTCCTTATGGAAAGTTGCCTCCTACAATAATATTGCAGATCCTACACTACTAGATTCAAAAGTACGAAGAGATGCCCTCGCATATGCGATTCCCGTTAATAACCCAACATTTGAATTGAAGCCTGATGCAATTACTACATTTTCTGGTTGGAATTTATTAGGTGCTCCTTTAACTGTTGCAATTCAAGATGTTCGTTTCCCAACAGGAAACATCGCTACTCGAAGAATGTTAGGATGGGAGTTTTCGCCCTCTAGTGAAAACTCTTCCGAATCATTAAAAATTGTTCTATCAAATAAGGAATAAGTAATGGCTGATTTATTGGAAGTAATTAAAGGTCTTCAAAGTCGCTTAGAAATCTTAGAGCGTAGTGCATTAGTTGGTTCTCCAACAATTGAGATGAACAACAATACACTTTCTACTAGTACTACATACAGACAAGCAACTGCTCCTTTAGGCCTAAACAAAAGTACTGATGTTGGAAGTGTTTGGCTAAATACAACTACTGGTGCTCTTCAATGGTGGGATGGTGCTATTTGGTGGAGCGGTGACTATCCTTATAGTTTAGGCTACAACGACATTCGTGTTATTGGTCCAGGCATCGTCGCGCGTAACGAAGCACGAGAACGTATCAACCTGTGGTCTCAGTCTTCAGCACCCGGTCCTGGTGGGTATTATGATATTTGGTATGATACAACTGTCGCGACTTATAAGCAATGGAGTGGCTCTGCCTGGATTTCAATTACTGATACTAAATTAATTATTGCTCTACAGGCATTAGTTTTTCCTTCTTATATTTATGTAAAAACTTCTCCCCCTGCTGGTGCTGCTATTGGTAACTATTGGCTAGACTCTGATGATAATTTCCGTTTCTATCGCTGGAATGGAATTGCTTGGGAAACTGTTAGTGTGACTCCTAATTTCATTGTTCCTACTACTGATGGATTAGCTCCTAGTTATTCTCCTGATCCTACAATTACTGGATTAATTAAATCTTTAATTGTTATGTGGAATAAAGTTCCTAATGTTGATGCAGTTACTTATGAAGTACATATTTCAACAACTACTGGATTTACTCCTTCTGGTTCTACTTTCTCACAACAGACTGTAGGAACTATGGCTCTTATTTCTACATTACCTAATGGTACACCACTAGTTGAAGGTACTACTTATTATATTAAGTTAGTTGCGAAAGATAATGATGGTGCGGCTTCTGCTTCTAACCAGACCACAGGTCAATTAGGTTTAGTTGGAACGAACCAGGTAGATAGTATTACCGCTGATAAGATTACTGCAGGAAATCTATTAGCAGTGGTTGCACTTATTGGCACATTAAATATTGGTAGTAATATTTCGATTAGTCCAGGGCAAGGTATCTTAATTACCTTAACTGGTGGAGGAATTATTCAATTCCCTTCAGATGGATCAGAGGCAACTATCCAATCTAAGTTGCGTACTTCTGATCTAGTAGTTAATGGTGGTATGACACTAAATGGAAGTAACAATGTCATTGCTGGAACTATGACATTAATGCAAGGTGTTAGTGCTCCTAAAAATGGTGCAACTGTAGCTTCAATTGCAGGATTAGCAACGCAGCCCTCTGGCGCAGAAAATACAATTGGTGACAATAACGGGTTTGTCAACTCGGCAGATAACCTTTCTTGGTATTGTGTAGCAAAGAAGGTATCAGATGGTAGTACATATATTAAGCGCTACACTAAGTCTACTGGAGCATTAACTTCTGGCACATCTACTGTACTAGCAAATTCCCAAGTTGTTCTGGATATTACTAGAATTGGTTCAACTCTTTATGTTTTGCATGGTAATATACTTACTTGGTATATCAGTAAGTTTGATGCAACTACTCTTGCTTATGTAGCAGCATCAACAACCTTTTTATTTATTGCGCAAAATAGCTTAGCTTTAGGAACTGATGGCACAAATATTTGTATTGTGACAGCTCAAAACAGTACTTCCCCCTATTACACTTTGTATAAAAGAGATGCAACTACTTTAGCAGCTATTTCTCAAGTAAATATCACAGGTCTAGGTTACCGAGGCCTAGGCAGAGGCTTATATTTTGGTGATGCTGACTTAGCAGCAGGTACTGAACGTTTCTGGATGCTTACTGGGTCTACCGATGGAAGCTCTTCAATTAACACAGCTACTTGTATTAACAGCAATGCGCTTGAAGCTGCTAACTCATTTTCAGTACCTTCTGGATGTAAAGGTATTGTTTATGATGGTACACGCTTTTGGTCGCAAACATTAGATAGCAATTTGAAAGTAATTCAATTTTCAAACGTCAAAGCTGATACAACTACTTATGTTGGTTGGACTCTATATGATGCAACTGGCACGACACACGAAACACCAATTAGTACAGTAATTACAAACTTGAGTGTCAAGAAACGTGCTTGGCTAAATATTACAGCGCCTGCTAGTTTCCCTAGTGGAACAGATATGCCAGACTCAGTTCGTTTCTATTGTGGAACTGCTGGATCTTCTAATAGTCAGTTGTGGAGACAAACTGATCCTGGTTTAGGTATCAAGGTCGCAAACTATGAAACACTTACTTTATCTGGATCAAATGCGCCAACTGTAAATGGCTTTGCCGGTGTCTCAGGTATTACGCCAGGTGATTTAAGATCAGAAGCTATTGATGGCAGTAGTAACCCTTATACACAATTTAAGGGCGACGGTTCAGGCCGATTTGGATCAATTTACTCAGATTCCTCAGGCAATACAAATGTTACTACATATGGGGTTGTAAACGGTCTAGGAACTGGTACAAACAACGTACCAACTACATGGACAGCTCAAGGATCAGGTTTGACAATTACAACAACACGAGCTAATCAGGTAGTTGAACTTTTTGGTTATATTGATGTGGGAAAACCGAACGGTACTAATGGTACCTTTCAGATGGAGCTTGATATTGATGGAGATATCGATACAGTTGCTACTGTATGGTCTTCTCCGACTGCAGGTTTCCGAACAACTGTAGGTTCTTATAGAATTGTAACAATTGCTGCAGCAGGACCACATACTTTCAACTTACGTGTTCTTACATCTGTAGCTACTACATATAACGTTCGTCCAGCTAATGGTCGTATGTATTATCGCATCATTAAATAAGGAATGATTGGAATGTTACAAGAATTGAGTAAATTAACAACTAGTCCTGTATTATTAGAGAAGGCAACTACACTTGTTAATAAATGCGAAAATTCGCTATAGCGAAATAGATATTGCCTTATTTGAAATGGAAGGAGAAATTGATGACCGAAAAGATGATGAAGAAGTGGAGTAAGCATTTCTGGGGAGACTGGGCCGAGCGTGTAGGTACTACCTTAATATACGGCCTTATTACCATCTTCACAGTGGATGACGGCTTTACCAAGGATCAGATGTGGAAGATTGTGGTAATTCCATTCATTCTTAGTGCTCTGAAAGGTTTGTTGAAAAACTTGACAAGTCCATCGGAAGAACCTACTGCGTCATTGATTGGTGTTAGTTCATATCCAACTGAGTAGACTACTAGCCCGATACCTAACCTCCCTCGGTATCGGGCTAGTACTCTGTTTACAGGTTTTGCCAGAGAGTTACTAAATCAGTTCGACCCTTTTTATTGATCAAAAAGTAAACCAAATGTCTCATAGCATCCATAGCGTGCTTATTACCTGGTGACCACAGGCTCATTGCTTTAAGCTTTTGATCCGTAACAAAACCTTTGCCAAGCGCTGCAGTTTGAAAGACCACAGGAACAGCATGTGTTTGCCCAAATAGTTTAGTGACGCCAATATATTCTTTGCTCATCAGGTTGATATTGTCTCGCTGACGATTCTGACGAAACTCAAATGACTCACATACTACAGTAGTATCATGTGTATGTTCGAATGCTAGCCAATCAAACAGCTCTTCATGGTGATTAGATTTTCTGAACTCGCCACAATAAAAGCCAGGCAAAAACAATTGCGGCGAGTGAGCCCGTTTAGCATCTCGTTCTGCTACTTCATCGCAATATACAGCCCAGCCGGTAGTTCCTCCTGGATCAAGTGCAACTACTTTCATATTATCCTCCTGTGGTCTTCTATACTTTAAGTTCCGTGTTGCCTGTATTAATTTGACTAGTTAGATCGCGATTAGATATCTTAGCGATGATTTACTCGATGAAGCTCTAGTCTCTTGTCTAACTAAAGTCTAAATAGCTTAGATAGAGTATAGACTAAGATTCCTCAATTCTAAGTTGATGCTCAAGATGCAAAATCTCTGCATTGATTTCGTCACGCTTTGCTTTTAGATGTGCCAGACGATTTCGGCTTGTACGTCCTCTTTTAGGAATGACAGTAAACCCATTCTCATCATAAGGACTGTTCTTAAATCGTGGTTCTTTGAATCTTACTTGTTCTTTAAGTGGATCAATTGGCCTACCTAAAACTTTTTCTGCTGTAAGCCAGTGAGTAAGAGTCCAACCGTTCTCTGTCTTGGTATAATGATATCCATTGTTTGCAACACGAGTATCACCTACTTTAGCTGCTTTGCCTCGTCCCATTTCAAGCCTTTCTGAATAATTCTTTATCTTAATTATAATCTATAAACTAATGACTTACAAGAGTGCTAATCTTCTACCAAAAATTGATCTAACTTACAGTCAAATGGTTTCTTGTCATTACGTAGTCGAACATATTGAGGATGACGAGGAGTTCGGAACTTACCTGAACCAACTAGATCATTTGATTTGACTTCAATGACTTCAGCAACAGTTGAATTTTCATTGTCAAATAAATACTTAGTCCACATTTGACGTTCTTCATCGGTCATACCAGAACATTTACCTACATATACCAATTCGCCATTTGTATCATAAGCACCAAATTCTAGCGCACCAATCATGTCTTTGTACTTACCTTGGCCTTTAGTTGCGCCCATAACTACAACATCGAAGGTCTTTTCTAGCTTTAATTTATACCAAGTATTAGCGCGGCGTCCGTTTGGAAGGTAAAGTGACAATTTGTTCTTGAGAATAATACCTTCGACATTTAATGAGACTAGATCATTAAAGGCGCCTTCAATACCCTCAAAGTAATTATCTGCATGCCAATAAGGGTTAATAACCAAATGAGGCGTGCGATTCATCCCCAATCCCATTTTTTCAATATAAGAGCGCCTGATTATCCAAGAAGCACTTACTAGATTCGTTCCTGCATACCATATAGCATCCCAAACAATGAAACTAAGAAATTGCGAATCTTGTTGCATTTGAATAGCACGAGGAGCAAGACCTCCCATAATGCGCATTGTCTTATTAAAGTTGACCACAGGAATATTGTAGTCCCAATGAATTGTAGAACTGATGATAGCTAGTTCGCCATCAATTACTGTTCCGGGCGGAGTGCATTGTTTAAGCAGGTTAACTAAATGAGGCACATGCGCAGTATATTCAATTCCTGAGCGTCCATAGAAACGTACATTATTTTGTAAATCATGAATAGCGATTGCTCGCATGCCATCATGCTTTGGTTCAATAATGTAATCATCCCAACGCTTCTTGCCTAATTCATCTAGCTTAATTGCTTTTGCTAGCATAGGAGGAATAAAGTCAGTCATTTTCTTCTCCTGTCATACTAATCATTCTAATGTCACTATTAAACATACGCGTAAATATTAGTTCTGCATTATCAATGGCAACTTCTACTTCAGTTGTAGGTGAAAAATATCTATGCTGCCAATCATCGAAAGTAAATACTTGATGGTAATCAAGATCGTATGAATTACGAATTCTTTCTGCTTCCATCATATTTGATACTAACATGATTCTGGACCAATAAGGATAGTCAGATAGCTTTTCACTTTGTCTGACCCATTCAACTAATTTATATGTCTTCCCTGCTCTTCGTGGTTGTACAATAATTTTCATTACACTTCACCCCAATGAGAACCAATTTTAACGTCAGTTGCGAATTTGACATAATCGCCAACTACTTGATATGCCGATTCAATCATACGACTATTAAGAATCTTAGAGATGTCCTCAGCCTCGTTTGCTCGACAATCGATTAGAATTGAGTCATGTACAATGTTACGAATATATGCGTCAGTATCAGCAATTTCTTTACTAACTTTTGTCATAGCTCGAAGACAAATATCACTGCTTGTAGATTGGGGAAGAAAAGCCATAGCCTCATTTTGAATACTCTTCCAGTTTTCATCAGTAATAAGATGGAACCTTCTATGCCTTCCAAATGGTGTGATTAAATCATTACCATCCCAAACTTGTTTCTTTACCCATTTTTGCCACTCGACGATAGCAGGAATCGCATCAAAGAAACGATTTTTGACCGCTTTAGCTTCTTGGGTCGAGAGTTTGTATTCCTTAGCGATTGAATATTCTGTTCGTCCATAACCAAGACCATAAACAAATGCTTTGACACGGATTCGTAATTCCTTCCAAGAACTTTCGGACATTTCTTTTTTGGATCCTGTATTGGGATACAGAATAGGAGTAAGCTCGTCGAACAAATCTCTTGATGAATCATTCAAGATTTCACGGAAATATTCATCCTTAGCTAACCAAGTTAATACTCTCAGCTCCGCTTGGCTATAGTCAGCTTGAACGAATAGTCGTTCGGATTTGTCAGAGCTTGTACTAGGGATGAATAATTTTTTAATTGAAGATTCTCGAGGAACGTTTTGGAGATTTGGATTTCGACAAGCAAGCCTTCCAGTTGTAGTCCCGTGCAATAAGAAAGTAGGATACACTCGACCTTTGTATCTACGACTGGCAATTCCTTTAACATATGTCCCATAAAGCTTTGCTTCCCTTCTATGCTTCAACAAAGTTTGTGCAAAATGATAAAGAGGTACATCAATTTGCTTACGCGCTTCTAACGTTTCAATAATTGTAACAATTGTATCTACGTTTGTGCTATCGACACGACAACGTAAGAATAGCAGCGCCTCTTTAATTTGTTTTGGTGACCTGGGATTAATAGCCTTATAGCCTGCATCGATTAGAATCTTGTCGATACTAGATTCAATTTCTTCTAAACTGGCCAAGTACTTTTTTGTAAGTTCTTCAATGTATCCGCCGTCAATAGAAATACCGTTAAGCTCAAGGTACACGAGCTCATTGGATGCTTCCACCAAATGGTCATGAACTCTTCGGAGGTTACTTCTCTCCAGCTGCTCAGAGAACAACAGGTACAACGAATATGTACATACTGCGTCATAGGCATTGTACTTATACAGGATGTCTTTAGGAATGACGCCATAACCTTGTCTTGGTCCGACATATTTCTTAATCTCCTCATCATACAATGGAGCACCTAAGTACTCTACTGCCATTTGTTTCAGTCCGTGGATTCCACTTCGTTCGTCGAGGCAGTAATGGGCGAGCATAGTGTCGAATCCAAGTCGGACATCCCCAATGACAGGATTAAGTCCTGCAAGGTCGAATTTACCGTTTTGAGCGACAACAAAGCTAGCTCGGAGGGCGTCACCCAAAGCAGATCGAACGTTCCCGTCTTGACAAGCACGTTCACCAATAACAACCGCTCGTCCTTCTTCGTATGCGATTCCAACACAGAGAAGACCATATCGGTCAGGATGGTCAAATGCGGTATCCTTTTCGATGTCGACTTCAATGTCGATAACAACACTTCCCGCTCGGCCTTGTAGCCAGCGTAAGAATTCGGAGGCTTCCACAGGATCGTCAAGGACTTCGTATTCTGGCTCATTCCAATTGACATTTTTATTAATTACCTTTCCAATATCCGATATAAGTGACGGAAACATGTCGCTTTGCCGTAAGCATGCAGCCGGATGGACGGTGGGAATGATTCTAACCCCTTTAAGTTCGGGATACTCAGATTCACGTCCAGGACCCACTCGGAGTTTGGTAATACCTTCAACTCCAAGTAAAGCGAACGCCGCCGAGTTACCCATCGCGACCACAGTGTCTGCTCCTCTGTCTTGCAGCTCTTGTAAGAGCCTTGGGCGACATGCAGTAATCGCGGCTTTGGTAGGAGATTGTCCATCAGCTGGCCTACATAGTGTAGCATTAGTTAAAAGCACCTCTTCCCTATTAATGCCATAAGTACTACTTACTTTCTCGAGTAACTTCCCGGAAGGACCAGAGAAGGAAATTCCCGTTCGCGCTTCTTGAATACCTGGCGCCTCACCCACAAACGCAATACTAGCATTATCAGGGCCAAGAGAGGGGATAAACTTGCCACCAATACGAAGAGGACAATTAGAGCAATCCGCTCCGAGGACTTCTTCTGCGTATTGTTTATCATACATCTACAACTCCCTTTAGATAGTTGATATTTGCTGCTAGTAAGTATTCATCAAACAATTCAATAGGCAAATCAAAATAATCACGAACACGAGAAACAGGATTATCTGAACCATCAATCTTTGCTCCTGAATATGTGTAATTATAAGGAGCAGATGTATCAACACCACGAACAGAATCAGGCCACGATTTGCCACCAAATTCCGTAATGTACTTAGGGTGCATACCTAGTAAATGAATTGGCTTATTTGTGCGATCGCTAATTTGGCTAGCAACTGAATGCCTTGCTAAATCATAAGGAAAAAGATCAAATGTACTGCGCGGAATACCAATTGACGAAATAAATTGAGTACATGTAGCAAAATGTATTCCCATATAAAGTTCATTCCAAGTACGTCCATGAAGCACATACATAATACCAATATTATGTTCAAATAGCAAGTAGCCAAAATCATCAACAAAATCTAAGCTTCGCCGTAATGTATAAGATGCATCACCTAAAACATCAGGAGCTACAACTTCTTGGACACCTAATTCAATAGCATGATTAACTAACTTTTGCGAAGATACTGTTTCTCCTTCAGCCGCACCATTATCCATAATGACAAAATTGTTAGGATTCCTACAACATTCTTGATAGTAGCGATTATAACTGCTATTTGAAAGAAGTTGAGGCAATACCATGTGATAATTAGTATCGGCAGTATTCAAAAGGCTCATAGGAGGAATTAATGCTAGTTTCATTCCCATCCAACTTTCTTTGTACCCTCAAACGAAGTAATTCCCATTTCAGTTGCTTGGCCAGATTCTTCTAACTTCTTTTGCAGAATCAAAAGCTTTACTGCTTGCATTGTGCAATAGTTAACAGTATCAGCAAGCTCTTCTAACATCATGCGAACGACATCATTACCCAAGAAAGTAATTTCGCCATAACGCTCAGCACCATCCCTGTGACGTTCACTAATAAGGTACTGAAAAGCTTCTACAGCGGCATTAATTTCTTCGATCAAATCTTTCTCAGCTTGACTCATTTCGTGCCTCCTTTTCTTCCGTAAATCTTTCTTCGTTAATGGCTCGTTTTATTTGGTAGCTTTTAGTCAAATCAATCTGCAATAGAGCTGCAATATTAAGCATGTAAGTAAATACATCAGTTAATTCCATTGCCATCTCATATTTAGTTTTTGCATCAAATTTCAGTTTACCACGTTCTATCTTTTTGACAATATTGGCAAATTCGCCCACTTCACCAGCAAGACATAATGTGTAATATGGAATGCTATAAACCACATCCAAATCACCAAACCATTCTTCTGAATCTTCCAAACATTGCTTTGCCAATTCGCTAAAACTTAATTCTTTATCTACCATAATTATAGCCTATCTATATAGAAATTTCAAGAGTGCGATTATTAGAGTCCAATGATGCTCATAAATTCTGACTTAGCTGTTTTGTCATGATCAGCAAAGACACCGCGCATAGCCGCCGTTGTCGTCAAAGTGCCAGGAGTTTGAACTCCACGAATAGTCATACAGAAATGTTCTGCCTGAATAACAACACCTACACCTAATGGAGCTAACTCATGTTCAATCTCATCAGCAATTTGTACTGTTAATCGTTCTTGTACTTGAAGTCGCTTCGCATAGAACTTAGCTAAACGTGCAAACTTAGATAAACCAGCCATCATATCATTGGGCACATAAGCAACATGTACCTTTCCTACAAAAGGAATTACGTGATGATTACACACACTTACAAAAGGAATATCTTGTACAACAATCATATCATGAATTCCTTCAGAAGGAAACGTTGTGAAGGTAAACTCTTCTGCAGTTGTTAACTCTTTTAACATGCGCATAAATCTTTCAGGAGTTTGTGCACCATGTTCACTACTGATATCCAGCCCTGTGGTATGTTGTAAAAGGACCGTCGCGGCTTCCTCGGCGGCAGTTGCTTCTGTCCAACCACAGGAACAATACCTATGAGGAGTGCCATGATACATAGCATCGGGACAATTCGCCATAGCTGAATTAAACATTATTTACCTCTTTCGTTGGCGGGCCAAATATAGTTATGCATTTGAACATTGAGCCTCCAAGGGAGACCATTTACCATCACAGCTTCTGCCAAGTCTCGATCAGTCAATTCTGAACCCCAAACGCGTCCATAATAGATTTCAATCACATTGTTGTAACTTGAGAAGTGCTTATGATAGATTTGTACAGCCTGTTCGAAGTCGGTCCAATCCTTAATAACGAACTTAACTGCATGATCTAAATCTGATTTTGCAAGCAAGTGCAAATTATGCAATCGAACAGCACTTTCAATACTTTCTCCTGATCCTAATAACTTCCAATCCATAATGAAGTTAATGTAGTTTGGTGCCCATTCAGGGTAAGTAAGTAATCCGTTACTAAAGCAATCAATTTCTTGTCCTGGAAATTGATTGATCAATTTGTATAAATCATCATGCTTTTGAAGGAAAGGCTCTCCTCCAGTTAATGTAATGCATTCAGAGCCTGAGATATCAATACATTGCTCGATTTGTGTCGCAAGATCTTCAGATGATGTCTTAGCCCATTCACTGCGATACTTAGGATCAATTGCATGTTGTGTGTCACAAGGCCAACCAGGACAACGAAGATTACAACCAGCAAAGCGAACAAAAACAGTAGTCCTTCCTACATTTGGACCTTCGCCTTGAATTGATGAATACACTTCACTTACGCGCAGCACTTCAAGCCCTCCTTGCAGCCTTGTTCTTAGCCCTTCGTTTTTGTACAGTAGCTTTATCTACTGTGCCTTGATACATTGGTTTGTTTTGCAATGCACTTAGTATAGGTAATGAATATGGATCTGGTCCTGATTTATTCATCCTACACACCTAGTACTTTCATACTCAGCCCAAGTCTTAGGTGTTTCACTTAAAGAGACACTTAAGTAACTAACAGATTGATGGAATTTAGAAACATGTAATGCAGCATCAAATTCATTCCAAAGATAGCGACAAATTTTCTCTGAAGTAGGATTGAAAGTAAATAGGTTATTCAAGTGTCGGTGATCCATACGATCAACAACATCCTTCACAAATCCTAACTCACCATAATCTACAATGAATCCGACGTTATCAAGTTGCGAACTTCCCAAAGTGATCTTCAGTACATAATTATGTCCATGAAGACGAGCACATTGATGGTCATCTGGCAAGTCGCTTAATTGGTGACTTGCACTAAAGTGAAACTCTTTACTGATCTTCCACATTTTTTTTGTTCCTTTCTAATCTTAATCGGTTCACGACCAAGTTTTATTCTGTTGTTACTTTTTTCCAGTATTCATTATTTTGATATTCTGTAGGATCTTCGATCCCAGTTGAAGCAATTGCTTCTAGTCTTTCAACACAAGTACCGCAAGTACCGCAATGAATTTCTCCTCCCTTATAGCAGCTCCATGTTGCTTGAATAGGAACACGTAAACGAAATGCGTCTAATGCAATATCATTTTTAGTGTTAGCAATGTAGGGGGTATAAACAGTGAAATTGCTATCTACAAATCCTTCATTACCTTCTAAAATGGTCGCTTGCAAACTAGTAAAGAAAGCTGTTCGACAATCAGGATAAATGAAATGATCACCGCCATGAACGCCAAACACTAATTTATCTGCACCAATTGAAACTGCATAACCAGCAGCAATAGAAGCCATAATCATATTGCGATTTGGTACTACAGTTGCTTTCATTGTCTCTTCTGCATAATGTCCATCAGGAACATCAGTAGAAGAAATTAGGCTGCTCTTACTTTCTTTAAACAAAAGTCCAAGATTAGATAATTCGACTACCTGGTGAAATGCATTTAGGTAATTGGCAATCCTCTTGGCAGCCCTTAATTCTTTAACATGCTTTTGTCCGTAATTAAAAGAAAGTAAATGCAGCTCGCTATGAGGAAACTCATATTTCGTCCTATAAGCAGCAACTGACGAATCAAGTCCGCCACTTAATACGACGACAATTTTATTTGCCATTATTTAACTCCTTTGGACTTACTGAAATTGAACTTGGAGATCGGAAGAGCACACGTCTGAACTC
>CALLKE010000024.1 GCA_938008555.1 uncultured Pedobacter sp. | reverse complement strand
AGCCCTAAGCAAAGTCTACTCATCTACAGGCAGCGCCTTGGCTATTTTTCCAGCCCTTGGGCCTTTGTGTGGTGGGCTTATTGCTGAAAAGTTTGGGTGGAGAAATATTTTTGTTTTCTTGGGTGTATTTGCTGTGATTTTGAGCGTTCTTGTAAGCCTTAGATTGTCGGAAACCCATCCGCATGCGTCTCGTAAACAGGTGTCAATCTGGAGCATTGCTAACCGTTTAGCAAAAGACAAAAGGGTGATTGGTTTTGGTTTGATCGTAGCTGGATGCAATGGCATACTTTTTAGCTATTTTGCAGAAGGATCATTTTATTTGATAAATGGCTTAAACCTCTCTCCAAGCAAATATGGTTTGAGCTTCATACTAATTGCTGTGGCCACAATGGGAGGCGGAATGTTGTCTCGAAAACTACACAATTATTATTCCTCCAAAGAAATTATGGGGTACGGGCTATTTATCATTACGCTAGCGACAACGATCTTTAGTCTCATCGCTACTACAAACCATAGCTTATGGCCATTACCATCTCATATGATGATAGCAGTTACAATCTTGTCTCAAATGGTGTGTGCTTTTGGAATATGCATGGCAACAAACAATGCACTTGCTTTAGCGCTCGTGGATTATAAACATGCGATAGGAACGGCATCCAGTTTATTTGGATTTTTCTATTATTGCTTGATCTCTGCATTTACCTTCTTTATGGGGTTGCTGCATAACGGGATCTTGCTGCCAATGCCTCTTTATTTCTTAAGCTTGAGTTGCTTTATGATGGTCATAAATCGTATTTGTTTAAGGGATTAGGATATTTTGCGAAAACGCCCTGCCCTAAAGAATCGTTCTTTAGGGCTTATCTTCAAAAAAATAAAGGCATATAAATTGAGACATTTTGTTCTTGGAAATTATCAGGAAACTTGTCTATTACCATAAAAGCTGGGTTTTTATCATCAATTTTAATTGCCGATTTATTAAGCCAGGCTCCATAAATGTAGTGATATGCTAACCCCATGTTGTTAAGTTTGCCGATATAATTAAATTTGGCATAAGCGCCTCTGGCAATAATAATCTCATCGCACCCTAAGTCGCTTTCTAAATGCGCAACTCCTGCTGAAAAGCGTACTTGATCTTCCGCAACTTCTCCATCGTGCGGATTATCGTATCCAATGGCTATAAAAGTACCTGTAAAATCATCACCAAGCACTGTTTCATCCAAATGCTCTTTTAAGGTTTGCCAGGCTAAAGGTGCAGCCTCAAAATATAATCCTTGTTTTGTTACAGCTTGGATTTTGAATGCGTCAATCTCGATAATTTCAGGCTCTTCTAGAGACACAGATTCAAGCTCATTCACTATACTGATTTTACTTCTCACAAAGCTTGGGCTGTAACCAAAATTTTCTTTAAAACTTCTTGTAAAAGCTGAATGATCTTCAAAGCCGCTACTTAGTGCAATTTCAAGAACAGACTCTTCTTTGTTTTGTAACGATCTGAAGGCTCGCTCCATTCTAAGGCGTCTTATAAAACTACCCGCAGAAGATCCTGTTGCATCAATGAATAACCTTTTTAACGTTGAAACAGACACGCCAATATTTTTGGCAATCAATTCAAGACTGATAGGATTATCAATATTTTGATAGATAAACTTTACCGTTTTGATAAAATTATTACTATTAATATATGTCATATTAATACCTCATTTGTTTGCTCAGGTATCAATATATTGCATTAAAAAGAAGCTTGCTGTGCAGAATAGGCCAAATCATAAAACCTTTCGTGCATTGTCGG
>CALLKE010000023.1 GCA_938008555.1 uncultured Pedobacter sp. | reverse complement strand
ATTGCTTTTGTAGTTTTAGGTGCTTTTGTTGCATTTACTAATTGAACTTGCCATGGACTTAAATTAACCCATCATACATTTTGAAACACTACCATTTTTTAGAAATCGAGACACTCCTAGCTTATCATAGAGATCTAGCCTCGTTGTTGTTTCAAAAAGAAATAATCAAATGATAAAAATTAATCTAAGGTTTTTGTTATGCGTAATGCTGACAGCTTTCACAAGCTCTGCCTGTAAAAAAGAAGTAATACAATCTGAAGCTGAAAACCCCAAATTGGTGGTTGCCACTTCTGGTAATGTTGGATATACAAAAGCTAATAATACTATTGAACGGGGCCGATTTCCTACAAAATATGGACCTATAGACGGTATTAAGTTTTATTCGAAAGAAGGGAGAGCGATTTTTTTAGAACGATCAAAGGTAAGAGGGGCTGCCAAAATATATAATTGCGTAATGGATGAGGGAAAGTATTTCGTGAACGAAAAATTAGTAGCGGGGTTAACGCAATCGCAATTGATTAGTCTCGCAAAAGATCAGGTTTGGCCAGACCGGGTTATGCAAATGATCAATCGCTTTTGAAGGAAGGATAAGTAGTAGACTAATAGTTAAATCGACATTGTTTTACATGTAGGTTGTCTCCAAGAACCTGCAGAGAGCCGGCATTGTTTGGTAGGGGTGTGGGTGTGCTACCAATCATTCACCTTTATCTACCTGTTTTATTCCTGACAAAATTGAAAACACAATTTCTGAGATTTAGTATCAAATACTTTACACTAAATCTCATGTGCTGGCACATTTTTCTATTTTTGGCTTTCTAACTAAAAGAAGAATCGAATGAACAACTGGTTTAAACGTAATGGCGTTCATCTAGCCATTATTGGGATTTTTACTGCATTGTGCTTTGCCTATTTTGCTCCAGCTTGGCAGGGCAAGTCGCTGATTCAGCAAGATGTGCTACAGGCACAAGCCATGGCAAAAGAGTTGATGACCTATAAAGAAAAGGAAGGAAAAGCACCTCTCTGGACTAATTCTATGTTTGGAGGAATGCCTACCTACCAAATTTGGGTACAATATCCCAGTAATATAACGACGTATATCATCTCGTTTTTTAAGACAGTTTTCCCTAATCCTGTAGATACAATTTTGCTATACCTGCTGGGTGCATACCTATTGTTTTGTGTGTTGCGAATTAATCCATGGCTTGCAGCTATGGGTGCGATTGCCTACACCTTTTCATCGTATAATTTTATCATTATAGAAGCTGGGCATAGTAATAAAGCAATGGCTATTGCTTTTTTTGCGCCAATACTAGCTGGAATAATACTTACACTGAGAGGGAAACATATTTTAGGTGCTGCACTCACAGCTCTTTTTTTATCACTCGAAATTAGAAGCAATCATATTCAGATGACTTATTACTTGTTCATCGCATTGCTCATTTTTATTTGTATTGAACTATTTCATGCCATTCAGTCGAAGGAGCTGAAAAAATTTGGTCGTTCATGTATTTATTTATTTGTATCAACTACGTTAGCTATTGCTGTGAATGCAGGCATGCTATGGACAACTTATGAATATGGTGAAGAATCACTTCGCGGAAAATCTAATTTGACTAGCACTAAAGTGGAACCACAGAATGGGCTAAAGAAAGAATATGCCTATCAGTGGAGTCAAGGACTTGGAGAGACACTAACCTTTCTTGTACCTAATGCATATGGTGGTTCTTCGGCATCGCAAGCTGCAGAAAGTTCAGAGGTAGTAAAAGTATTGAACGAACATGGAGTAAGCACCAGTCAAGCAATTGATTTTGCAAGTCAATTACCTTCTTACTGGGGGCAAAAACCGGGAACATCAGGTCCTTGGTATTTTGGTGCTGTTGTTTGTTTCTTATTTGTTTTTGGGTTATTTATTGTTCACAATCGTTTAAAGTGGTGGATATTGGGAGCTTCTTTGCTAAGCTTGTTTTTGTCTTTCGGGAAAAATTTTCCACTTATCTCTGATTTATTTTTTGACTACTTCCCACTTTATAATAAATTCCGAGCAGTTGAATCTACACTTGTTATTGCTGCATTTTTAGTTCCAATTTTGGCCGTATTGGCAGTTAAAGAAGTATCCGCTTCTACAGAAAATCCTAAAAAATTAATTCAGAAACTATTCTATTCATTATACATCACTGGAGGCATTATTTTAATGTTGATTCTGGTTCCTACGCTACTTCTCAATTTTAGAGCTCCTCATCACGAAGAATTTGTCAAACAGTTAATGCAGGTTACGGGGGGCGACAAAAGTTTTGCAGACGCCATTGCTAATGCCCTGGTTCAGGATCGTGTGATTATGGCTCGTGCGGATGCTATTCGTTCTTTGATATTTATTCTATTAGGAGCTAGCTTAGTTTGGTCCTTGATTAAGAAGAAAATAGGAGTCGAGCGTTCGTTTATGCTTCTTGGTTTGATCATTTTGGTCGATATGTGGAGTGTAGATCGTCGCTATTTGAATAATGAAAATTTTGTCGAAAAAGATGTACTCGCACAACAATTTCAAGCACGTGACGTGGATCGTTTAATTCTACATGACACAAGTTTAGATTATCGCGTATTGGATTTAACTATTCCAACCTTCTCAAGTGCAAGTGCATCTTATTTTCATAAGACGGTGGGTGGTTATCATGCGGCAAAATTAAAGCGCTTCCAAGAGCTATTAGATAAACAATTTAATGGTGCAATCAATGAAGATGTATTGGACATGTTAAACACAAAATATGTGATTTATAGTGATGAGAAGAAGCATTCCACCAAAGTACAACCACGAGCAACTGCTTGTGGAAATGCATGGATTGTACATGATGTGCGTTTTGTTAAAAATGCAGACGAGGAAATGTCGTCTATTAATAGCTTCGATCCTAAAAAAGTAGCTTTTGTAGATGAAAAATTTAGATCACTAATTGATGAAGATAAAATCAATCTTGACACCAATGCAACAATTAAATTAGCTCACTATCATCCAGATCATCTCATTTATGAATATGCGGCATATAAAGATATTGTAGCTGTGTTTTCAGAAATATGGTACGATAAAGGTTGGAATGCCTATTTAGACGGTAAAAAGATACCTTACTTCAGGGCAGACTATATTTTACGAGGGGCGCAATTACCTAGCGGAAATCATCAAGTGGAATTCAAATTTGAACCGAGTTCGTATTATATAGGCGAGAAGATCTCATTAATTGCTTCTATTTTGCTTATTGGAGTAATCGCTTTTGCAATCTATAAAGAGCAGCAAAGAAGTCGCTTGTCATCACCAAAAAGTGCTTAAAAGATCTTTGCTTTTTAAATGGTGTTGACGATCTGTGAGGTCTAATTACTTTGTTTTTATTTCATATAATTGCAATTAAAATTTCTTTTTAGATAAAAATTTTGAAATGAAAAAGGAAAATAGAAAGCTCACCACAGCCTCAGGTAAGCCTTATGTCGAACATGAAAACACAATGAGTGTTGGAGCAAGGGGCCCCTTGCTTTTACAGGATTTTATCTTGCACGAAAAAATGTCTCATTTCAATCGTGAGAGAATACCCGAGCGAGTTGTTCATGCGAAAGGTACAGGTGCATTTGGAACTTTTACGGTGACAAATGACATTAGTCGATATACCAAAGCGAAGATTTTCAATAAGGTTGGTAAGCAAACAAAAATGTTTGCGCGTTTTTCGACCGTTGGCGGTGAAAAAGGAAGTGCCGATACAGAGCGAGATCCAAGAGGCTTTGCGCTCAAATTTTATACGGAAGACGGTAATTGGGATTTAGTTGGCAATAACACACCTGTCTTTTTTATCAAAGACCCTAAAAAATTTTCAGACTTTATTCATACGCAAAAAAGAGATCCCAGAACGAATTGTAAAAGTCCCACGATGATGTGGGATTTCTGGAGCTTGAATCCCGAAAGCTTGCACCAAGTCATGATCTTGATGAGCGATCGGGGTACTCCTTATGGATATCGTCACATGCATGGTTTTGGCTCGCATACTTTTAGTATGATCAATGCAAAAAATGAAGTTGTATTTGTGAAGTTTCATTTTAAAACATTACAGGGCATTAAAAATTTTACAAATGACGAGGCTGCCGAATGGAAAAGCAAAGATCCTGATTTTGCTCAAAGAGATTTGGTAGAGGCAATTGATCGAAAAGATTTCCCAAAATGGGCATTGAAAATTCAGGTAATGACTAATAAACAGGTGAAGAAATTTCCTTTCAATCCATTTGATCTTACCAAAGTGTGGTCTCAGAAAGATTTTCCTTTGATAGATGTGGGAGTGATGGAGCTGAATCAAATACCTAAAAACTATTTTGCTGATGTAGAGCAAAGTGCTTTTGCTCCAGCTCATGTGGTTGATGGAATTAGCTATTCACCAGATAAAATGCTACAGGGTAGATTACTTTCTTATCCAGATGCACACCGTTATCGTTTGGGTGTCAATTATGAGCAGATCCCGGTAAATAAATGTCCTTATATGGTTGCTAACTATGAGCGAGATGGGCATATGCGTGTTGATGGAAATAGTGAAGATGCCCCCAATTATTTCCCCAATAGTTTTGATGACATATATGTGGATGAAGCCTATAAAGAGCCACCAATGCACTTAGATAGTATGATTGCTGACTGGTATGATCGTAATGGCGAAGGAGATAATGATCATTATACGCAACCTGGCTTATTATTCAACAAAGCAATGAACGACTATGATCGTCACAATCTAGTCTCCAATATTGTGGGTGCTATGAGCGGTATTACAGGAGCAAAAAAAGAATTGATTGTGAATCGTCAGTTGTGTCACTTTTTTCGTGCTGATAACAAGTTGGGTACCGCTATTGCGAAAGGGCTTGGAGTAGATGTGGATACAGTGATGAAGAATCTGAAACATTAAAATGAAGGGGAGGATTCAATCCTCCCCTTCATTGGGCTAATTTTCTGTTAATTGCAGATCAGTCTTTGAATAGGCACGACGTCCAGCTATTGAACGTTTCAATTTCCAAAAATGAATAGCATCCTTCATTGATCTACCAGGATTATCAGCTAAAAAATCGCGTACGTAGGTATTATATTCAAATTGAGGAGCAATTTCTCTTTTATGGTTTTCGCTCTTTTCGATATCTCTGATTCTATGCCATTCGGCAATAGCATCTTGCATCGTTTTTCCGACATTAACTCTCATCCATTCTATAAAGGGAACATTTAAACGGAAATGAGGGCCAATCTTTTTAATAAAAAATGTGCGCACATTTCGGGTGTTTTTATAATTATCAGTTATCAAAGTATCCAAATTTAGGGGTGATTGATGCCAATCGAATGTTGATGTTTTTTTTGCCTTTGGACTAGACTTAGCAATCTCCCCATCTTGTAAGAATGAAATAATTCGTTCTGCAATTTCAACTTTTCCACCTGTTTGATTAATTCCTTTTGTTTTACAGAATGTTATGAGCTCTTTTTTTAGCCAGTAAAATTTTTTAAAATCATTAACGGATAGTTGATCACAGAGTACGGGCCGTCTCATTATTTTAACGCCCAATGACACCATTTTCACCTGTAAAGACCTTCATGATATAATAAGGAGGGGTCCCCTCGTCTTTTTGCCCGGTATAAGTTGGTGTTGTATTGAGTTGGTTAACTGAAATATAAAGACATCGGTCTGGTCCAAAATGTACACTATCAGGCCAGATCAATTTGTCATCTTGTACCAAGGTGTTTAATGCACCATCTGTAGACAGCTTGGAGATGGCATGTGCTTGGAGATCTGTGAAGTAATGATTGCCTTTTATATCTGTAGTGGCACCGTCAGAGAATGGTTTTTGTCCATTAACCTTGATCATAGAAGCTATCACGGCATCACTTGCTCCGTCTCTAAAATATTTTGTTGGAACCTCATACCAGGTTTTACCATTCATGGCACCATAATATAATGTTTCGTTATCCGCTGACAAGGTAATTGGATCTATTCCGACACGTGCTGGTTTACCATTCGTGTAAATTACTTTCCCGTCAATAGTCATATCGGTATCCTCTGCTTGTAGCGACGGATGATTACTGAATCTACGTGCTTCTTTTGTTTTTAAATTAACGACGATAATACTAGGATTGTTGATGTCAGCAAGGTAAGCCCATCCATTTTTGTCATCCACAACTAAATCTTGTACAAAACTACCTTGGGGGGCAACGTTTTCTGGAAGTGTGATTTTTTCGAGGACTTTCTTTCGGCCTATATTGAAGCACCATATTCGGGTTTTTCCAAAATTTAGACCTAGGTCAACGGTCCAAAGATTGTCCTGTGAATCAAACACAAGCCCAATTGGACTATCTAATTGGTTGTCAGAAGCAGCCTTTCCAAATCTTTGGTATGACTCATTTGGAAAAGGGATGTATGACCTTGTTCCTGTTATTTCTATTAATTGGAGCATATTGCTACCCAGTGGGTGTACGGTAGAAAATATACGGCCATACTTTGAAACGGCCACATTACCGGGGCGCATTTTTAGTTGAGCTACAACTTTGAGTTTGCCTACGTCTGTTTGCGCATACGTAGTAATGTCTAATAAGACAATAAATGCTATTGCGAGGACTGTTTTCATAAAATTATTTTTTATAGTAAGCTATCATAGAGGCTTTCTCAATCATGTTTGCATTGAGTGTATATCCTACTAATGCTGGTCCAGCATTTTTATCTAAGCCCAATTTTTCAGTTTTTAGCGCATAAATGGTGATAGTGTATTGATGAAAACCATGCCCTTTTGGCGGGCAAGGGCCACCATATCCAGGTTTTCCGAAATCTGTATTACTTTGAATGCTCCCAGCCGGTAGAAGATTCTTAGTTGGATCACCTGCATTGGTTACGATCGCATTGGTTGCTGCAGGAATATCAAAAACGACCCAATGCCACCAACCACTTCCTGTGGGTGCAGATGGGTCATATATCGTTATCGCATATGATTTTGTGCCTTCTGGTGTATTTACCCATGATAGTTGTGGAGATATATTTCCCCCAGAACATCCAAATCCATTAAATACTTGCTTTTCGGTCATCTGGCCACCGATATCATTACTTTTTAGGGTAAAGGTGTTTTGTGCTTTTGATGCAGGAAAGATTGCTATTAAAGCTGCTAGGACGAATAGTAATTTTTTCATGTGTTTAATTGATTTTTTAAAGGTCATGAAGCTATCATAAGCTAATTAATCATAGGGTTTGTATACAGTAGCTTATGATGGTTTCATGGTTGTTTTTTAGGTTTGATTTTATAGTGTGATGACAATTTTTCCCTGTGTCCGACCTGTTTCTATTTGGAGATGAGCTTCAGCTATTTGATCAAGCGTATATATATTCATGATATGTGATTTGATTTTACCCGCCTGTAATAAATGAGCAATCGATTTCATATCCTCTCCATTAGACTGCACCATAAGAAAATATGCATTCACACCTTTTGCTTTCGCTTTTTCAGCCACGTCTTCTGATAGTCCAGATGGAAGGCTGATGACGATAGCACCTTTCTTGGCTGTATCCACAGAGTGATTCGTGTTTTCGCCGCCAATGGTATCTAATACAAAGTCGATGCTATTTGAAATGTCTTCAAAACGTTGCTTTTGGTAATCGAAGTGTTCATCCGCTCCTAAGTCTAAAACAAAATTTTTGTTTCTGCTTGACGAAGTACCAATCACATACGCACCCAAATGCTTTGCTATTTGTACTGCATAGTGCCCCACACCTCCTGCAGCTGCATGAATTAGTACTTTTTGTCCAGCTTTTATTTTTGCGCTAGTAACGATAGCCTGCCAAGCAGTAAGAGCCGCTAATGTAGCAGCAGCAGCAGCTTGGTGAGAAATGTTTTTGGGCTTTAATGCCAGATGAGTTGCGGGGGCTGCTACATATTCAGCATATGCTTTCCCATGACCCGGAAAATTAACCATGCCAAATACTTCATCACCTTTTTTGAAAGATGTTACTGCTGATCCCACTTCGGTAACGATACCTGAAATGTCCCAGCCTAGAATTAATGGATTTTCACCTTTTAATTTTTCAGCAAGCGCTTTTCCTGTGCGTGTTTTTATATCAACAGGATTGATGCTAATAGCCTTTACTTGTACCAATACTTCATTTTCTAGAATAGTTGGAATAGGGATTTCTTTGATGGTAAGATTATCAACATTTCCAAAATCTTTTAATACGACTGCTTTCATGGTTTCTTTGTTTTTTAGGTTTATCGGGCCTGGAATTTTCCAGGCCTCGTGGGTTCAAATGTAATGGTATTTTCACCAGTTTAGGTGTATATTTGTGGTCATTAAAATGACCTGTGTGTATAATAAATTTACATCTATAAGCTTCTTGGCTCTAGCAAAGTTTTCAAGGATTGCGAATTTTTTATACGCCCCCTTAATTTGAATACCACATACATGATCCGAGCATCCCTACTCATCTCTACCTGGCCTGAGGCCTTACAATTTTTTTGCAAAAAAAAGATTAAATAAGTTGCATCATTATAAGGGTAGAAATTATAAAATTGTTTTAGAGAAAATTCAGAATTGTGCTTAAAAGTATATCGGTAGTTATACCAAATTATAACGGAATTCATCTGCTCGAGAAAAATCTTCCATCAGTTATTCGTGCGCTAGATTTTACTCGAGCAGAGTACGAAATTATTGTGGTAGATGATTGTTCTAAAGACGATTCCGTTTTGTTTATTCAGGCAAACTATCCCACTATTAAACTGATACAAAATGAGCAAAATGGTGGGTTTTCTGTCTCCTGCAACAGAGGCATAGAACTAGCAGATAAACAGCTGATTCTTTTATTAAACACAGATATCGAGCTTGCCGAAAATTATTTCGAAGGGCAGTTTAAATATTTCGAAAAGGATGATACTTTCGGAGTAATGGGTAAGATTATTGGATCAAAATATGGCGAAGTACAAGATACTGCTAGATATATCACTCGATATGGATTTAAAATCAAGGCTAATAATTTTTACTATATAAAAGATCCGGACTTTTGGACACCAACAGCCTATCTATCGGGAGCAAATGCATTGGTTGATGCAAAGAAGATAAAAGCTATCGGAGGTTTTAATGAACTGTTTTCGCCATTTTATTGTGAAGATTTTGAACTGGGGATAAGAGCTTGGCGATTAGGCTGGAAATGTTTTTACCATCACGCAAGCTATTGCATGCACGAGCAGTCGGCCACCACTAAGAATTTTAAGACAAAAAAATGGGTTAAAAGTATTTTATTCCGAAATCGCCTATTTGTGCACAGTATTCATCTTGAGAAGAAAGAGCGCATACTGTGGGGTTTGCAAATTATTTTTTTCGACTGTATGTTTCTTTGGATTGCTCTCAAATTTTACTTCTATAAAAGTGTTTATTTATTCCTTTGCAGTCGTGCTAAACTCAAAAAATCACGGGCAGAAATGGATATTTTGATGAAAAAGCAGCACAGTACTCGATCTGTTGGAGATGTGGCTCAGGAAATTAATGAACTGATGAAGAAAGCTGGGCAAAATGTAGTTTTTATATGAGCATCGATAAAAGTCAAATAGTTGATTTCCCTAGCAAGGCACATGCGGTGGTACAAACTACTTATATGTATGAGTTTTCTATATGCACCTTGGTGACCAAAAAAGAAGAGTATGCTGAAATGATAGTTTCTTTTTTGGGTTGTGGTTTTGCGTACGATAATTGCGAATATCTATATATTGATAATACGGGGGGGGGGCAATATGATGCATTTAGTGGACTTAATCTTTTTCTGCAGAGAGCTCAAGGGAAATATATTATACTTTGTCATCAAGACATCTTATTACATGACCATACTAGAGCAGATTTGAGTCAACGTATACAGCAACTAGATTCTATAGATCCTCAATGGGGAATTCTAGGAAATGCAGGGGGGATAAATTTAAAGTGGGTTGCCATGCACGTAACTCAGAAATCTGGTAAAAGATTAAAGGAAGCACTATTACCATTGAAAACTATGACCGTTGATGAGAATTTTATGCTGGTCAAAAACGATGCTAATTTGGCTTTTTCAAGCAATTTGAATGGATTTCATATGTATGGAACCGATATATGCTTAATTGCAGATGTGCTAGGTTATAGTGCTTATGTTGTTGATTTTAATTTGACACATAAAAGCGATGGAAATGCGGACGAATCATTTTATTCTTTGAAAAGAGCTTTAATTAAGAAATATCACAAGGCCTTCAAAAGCCGATTCATCTCAACTACGATTACTCGGTTTTATATTTCAGGGAGTTATTTAGGGGACATATTAGGTAACTCGCCAATAATATTATTTTTTGTACGGCAGTACTACAAATTTTTCAAGGGTAAAAGGAAGTATCACAAAATATAGAGCATTGGATAGATGAAGCATGATAATTTTAGATGTATGAAGATTAATATCTTGCTGCCATTTTTTCTCGACGATCCGGGCGGAGGTGTTAAGGTGATGTATCAATATGCAAATCAACTAGCTGAACGAGGTCATGATGTAGTCATTTATCATTCTTTGAAAACGCGTTGGATGCATAAGCGTTTGCTGAGTTTAAAATTTTGGAAACTCTATTTTTTACAACGATTTGCATCAAAAGTTGCATCAAAGCGCCCAACTTGGTTTTTATTAAATAAATCAATAAAAAGCTTACAAGTTGCTAAGGTAAGCAACCATTTAATCCGAGATGCTGATATCGTTTTTTCTACGTGGTGGGCAACGGCCACAGAAATGACAGAACTAGAATCAAGTAAGGGAAAGAAGTTTAACTTAATACAAGATGATGGCACACATTGGCCAGAACATAAAGAATTGATAATTCAATCGTATAGATTACCCATAAACTATTTGACTATATCAAAATATCTCCAAGAATGCTTCTCGAAGTATACCAAGAAGATGATTCCTTTAATCCCAAATGCGATTGATCCAAAGCAGTATTATATTCATAATCCTATCGAGGATAGGGCGAAAGAAACTCTGATTATGCTTTATTCTGAAGCAGATGGAAAGGGAAGCAGATATGGTTTAGATGCATTCAAATTAGTGCTAATGAAACATCCATCGTTGAGGATTAAGGTATTTGGGGTACATAGCACTTTTCCGCAGAATCTCGCACAGAACTTTACTTATTATCATAAGCCTGCCAACTTAGCTGAGATTTATAATGAGTCAGCAATTTTTATTTCACCAAGTTTACAAGAGGGTTGGGGGCTTCCACCAATGGAAGCGATGGCTTGCGGCTGTGCTTGTGTATGCACTCGTATCGAAGGCCATGTAGATTTTATGGATGACGACACAGCCTTATTAGTAGAGCCCAGGAATAGTAGAGTGATAGCTGATGCCATATTGAAATTAATTGAAGATGATGATCTCAGAATTAGGTTGGCTTATGCAGGATCAACTCGTATTAAAGACTTTACATGGGATAAAAACACGAATGAGCTTGAGAAGTTGTTTTTAGCAGCTTTGAATGAGAAATGAATATGGAGTTGGGTTGTGTTTTTAAATGTATGATGGGGTAAGGGGGGGAAACAGTGATGACGAACTTTGTGTTTATGCAAATAAATCAAAGTTCAGAATGTCCTCACTGTTTGAGTGCAAAGGTGGTAAAAAATGCTCGAAAAAAGAGTGGATCGCAGAACTACCTGTGCAGGTCATGTGGGAAACAATTT
>CALLKE010000022.1 GCA_938008555.1 uncultured Pedobacter sp. | reverse complement strand
TACGCTATTGGAGCTGGAATTACCGCGGCTGCTGGCACCAGACTTGCCCTCCAATCGTACTCGAAGCTATTTTTAGAATACCCTCACTACAATCGCGATATTTAATCGCGTTGTTATATCTTGTCACTACCTCCCTGATTTAGGATTGGGTAATTTACGCGCCTGCTGCCTTCCTTAGATGTAGTAGCCGTTTCTCAGGCTCCTTCTCCGGAATCGAACCCTAATTCTCCGTTACCCGTGACTGCCATGGTAGTCCAATACACTACCATCGAGAGCATGATAGGTCAGAAACTTGAATGATTTATCGAAACGTAGTTTCGATTTGCAAAGTTATTATGATTCACCTACTTGGTATATCTAATAAATGCAGCCTTACGGCCTAGGCATGTATTAGCTCTAGTTTCCTACAGTTATCCATTTAATGTATCAAATAAACTATAACTGTTCTAATGAGCCATTCGCAGTTTTACTGTGTAGTTATTTATACTTAGACATGCATGGCTTAATCTTTGAGACAAGCATATGACTACTGGCAGAATCAACCAGGTTACTAAGCACAAGCCGAGGCTTGGAATAGTAGCTTCACAACACTGTATGGGCCCTCATTGGTCATAGACTTCAGAGGAAACCAATAGCAGTTCTAACTTGCAATCAACTAGAGCGACAGAGCGAAAAGACTTCAGTAATAGAAGGTTTTAGCAATGAAGCTCTTAGAAGCAAACTTACTGAACGACCTACAAAGAGGATTCAGCAGTATCTGCAAGGTCAGTTATATGCACCAATATCATATAGATATTAATACAATAATCTGTATTTTCCCCTAAGGGACTCAAACGAAGACCGACTTGCTTGACACAAGAGGTCCTGTTGTCTTAAAAATGGTTTATGTAGAGGAGAGGATAACTGGAAGGCGTTTCGACATGCAAGCACACATGCGGCTTGAGTCTGGCCATGAATGGTAGCTTTTAGGTCAAAAGTATATACTTTGAGACCGCCGCCATTTTTCCGATTATTTATTTTACTCCCTCTCATATATATCCTAAGGTGTTATTTCATGGGTCTCCGGAAATGAGACTTTTTTTTTCTGAAAAATTTTCTAAGTTGGGGACAAAAAATTACCCCTTCATTTTTTGGACAAAACAAGGGTAAAAACCACTCCTCATCACGAATATGACCTCAAATCAACGTGAATCGATTACTTTGCCTTCGATATTGGGATTACAGAGCTTCCAAGATGGCGAAAAATAATTAATTTTTAAAAATCGTATTTGAGCATAGCTAAGTCAATAAGTGTCTCAATTGATGATTTTAGATACTGGGCTGTGCAGAACAGCTTGCTGGACTCGACCATATAGTTATAATAAGGTTATGAGAAATATATTTACCTGAAAGGGCAATTTTTCATATATATGATTACTTAATCTTCTTATCTAGACTTCATTTTGACACGCCTTCTTGAGAAAGCATTTGTTAGCTGTATATATTACTTGATTACATTGATTTTCCTCTAGCAGTGTTGAAGGTGGCTTCATAAAAAGCAGTCTGCTTTTCAGAAAATGACAGTTTTGAAAGTTGATTTGATTCAATAATTTTGGGTTAAGAAGTTGCTGCTCCTATATAAGAAATGATTTGAATCATTTGCTAGTGCTGTGGATCAAAACTTATGCTAGAAGACCTACTTCTACTTTTGATAAATTTGATTTCCTTTTCATCTAATTAAATTAATAAAACAAAAATCAAATCATAATTATCTATGAAGAACTTTACCACTCAAACTTTGGGGATTGGGGATTGGGGATTGGGGATTGGGGATTGGGAGATCG
>CALLKE010000021.1 GCA_938008555.1 uncultured Pedobacter sp. | reverse complement strand
TAATCAGCGGGGAAAGAAGACCCTGTTGAGCTTGACTCTAGTCCGACTTTGTGAAATGACTTTCGAGATATAGCCTAAGTGGGAGCTAACGCGCCGCTGTAAAACCACTGCTCGCTTAGCCATTTTACTTACTCCATGAAGAAGTGACCGTTCATTCGGTTCTTAGATTTAAGCCTTGACTCGTATCAGGGCAAGCTTTGTGGAGGACACAGTCAGGTGGGGAGTTTGACTGGGGCGGTACATCTGTTAAAACGTAACGCAGGTGTCCTACGGTGAGCTCAAAGAGAACAGAAATCTCTTGTAGACCAAAAGGGGAAAAGCTCACTTGATTTTGATTTTCAGTACTAATACAAACCGCGAAAGCGTGGCCTATCGATCCTTTAACTTTACAAGTTTTAAGCTAGAGGTGTCAGAAAAGTTACCACAGGGATAACTGGCTTGTGGCAGCCAAGCGCCCATAGCGACGTTGCTTTTTGATCCTTCGATGTCGGCTCTTCCTATCATTGTGATGTACAAGTCACAACGTGTTGGATTGTTCACCCGTTAATAGGGAACGTGAGCTGGGTTATTTTACTGTTTATATCATGATGGATATGGGTTTTGCTGAGAATTTTGTTTTACTTTGTGAAAAGATGAACAAAATCTAATAGCACTGGGATCCATAAGCCTTTTACACCTTAGCATCGAAAAAAGCTAAATTTAAATCAAACAAGTAATTTTTGAAGCAGTGGCTATTATCCCATTCTTAAAATAATATTGTAACAGGTGGAGTGAAAGATCTGAGAAGATCTCTGACAAAACATCATCCTTATTGTGAAGGTAAAAAAGATGTAAAGCTAAATGCTCATTGGATATCATGCTATTTGTCAGGAATTCTACCGCAATAGAAATAAGGATGGAAGAAATTTTAATGTAGCCATACATGTATAAATCCTATTTGCATTGATCCAAAACACTTGACTTGGTAGTCAAAATCAGACAATCAATCTAGAGGAAGTAGATCAAACAAAATGAGGATTTGTATGCTGAAGTGTCAACATTGCTAGCATAATATTTGTAAGTGCGCAAGAATTCACACTCCGGCTTGCTAAAAATAACATTGATTTCTATAAGGTGTCATTTATGATATACTTTTAGCCCAACAGTCATATTTCACATTTTTGAGTAGGTCACGTCTACTAATTGAGTTTCTCCAAAAATGTGGTGGAAAATATGGCTCAACCATGTGCGATGGAGTGTGTCAAACTGCGGGAAAACCCTTAGAGCTTCCAGTACCAACCAATTTCTGAAAAGATATTGAGGGCCCATCCACGGGATATAGGTAAAAATCTGGATAGATTGGGCAATCCGCAACCAAGCTCCTAAAGCATTAAGCTATGGAGAAGGCTCAACGACTGTAAGGCACGCCGGGAAACCGGAATATACAGTCTAGTCCTCTGCGAAAGCAGACCAAGAAAGGTAGAAGTAAGTTTCGCACAATAATGCTTACTTTGAGATATCTTGGGGGCAGTGACAATTTGAGGAAATGCAAATTTTAGCCTGGTATATCGTTAGACCGTCGTGAGACAGGTTAGTTTTACCCTACTGATGAATCGATGTTGCGACAGTAATCTTACTTAGTACGAGAGGAACCGTTAGATCAGATAATTGGTTAATACGGTTAGCTGAAAAGCTAATGCCGTGAAGCTACCATCTGTTGGATTATGACTGAAAGCCTCTAAGTCAGAAACCATGCTGGAAAGCAACGTCACAATCAATAATAAATGAAAAAGAATAAGGGAAACCTTTAGTTCAGAATGGGAGCGGCGAAACTCGAAAGACGTTAGCCTAACCCAGAATAAATTTAAATTATTATTGTAACAGATCTTCTGTAGACGACTTAATTTAGGAAAGGGTATTGTACGCGCTAGAGTAATTCACATTACGATGTGCTGAGATTCATCCCTAAATCCTAAGATCTGTAATTCACCCTTCCTTAGACTTACTTCCGGGTTACAATTTTCGGATATTATGGAAATTTGATTTATTTGCCTTTTGTATTAGTTCCGGGTTGCAATTTTCGACCATCGACTCAAGACATCCAGGAGTGGGAGTTCGCTGGCCTTCGATATGTTGTGTATCGATGTATGTTATCATATGCTGTCGATATGCCTAGTCTCTTGGCTTTGAATGTTTGATGAACTTTTTCTAAGTTCCTTGGTATTAGTTCCGGGTTGCAATTTTCGACCATCGACTCAAGACATCCAGGAGTGGG
>CALLKE010000020.1 GCA_938008555.1 uncultured Pedobacter sp. | reverse complement strand
ACCCTTTTAGCCCTACCTATCAAAATCCACTTAACAACCCGTATTCTTTCGAAAACTTAAAACTTCGAAATAGACTGGCTTTTGCACTTAAGCACGATCCACAGTTAAAGCGGCAAATTGCACATTTTGCTAAAAACAGCGACCGATTTAAGATTAGCCCCATTAGAGTCCCTGGTATTAGAAGTTATAGCGCAAGAAGAGATGCAGGCCAAATTATGGCTGGAGCATTATTAGTTGGCGCTGGTACTGCTGAGATACCACCAATTGCTGTTGTCATTGTTGTAGGTGGTGCTATCGTTGCAGGGGCAGTAATCGTTTGGAATAAAATATCCGGTTATGGAGATCCAAAGAATTGGAGTTATGGCTTTCGTCACCACACGCAAGAGCCTGGGTATAATCCACCTCAGCCACACAATCCGAATGATCCTAAGTTTGACTTTTTAAAGGGATGGAAGAAGTGGGCTGCTGGAGGATTCTGGCTTTGGATGTTAGACGATAGTTTTAAGTACCCTGACCCAATACCATCAAAAAAAGATACTACAAAGATTATAAAACCATTTAAACCATATCATGGGCCTAGATAAATTCAGCTTATTTTTTTGGAATAAAGTTTCCAATTATGCCGCAATTGGCTGTGTAGTATTTGCTATATTTTTGCGTTTTTTTAAAAAATATCTAAATGGATACATATACATTATACAAATACTAGGAACAATTTCTTTCGTCATTTTAGCCATTTCCGGAATAATGGTTTTTTACCTAACCCGTAAAGCAAAGAGAAATGGCTAGAAATAACTGGAGGCGATTTATTATTTGCGAGAGGACCTTATCGATTTTTCTATTAATTGGAATGCTCTCTGACCTGATCAATAAAAAACTACTAAACTCTATTATTCCTAAAGAAATAACAGACTATATGTTTTGGCTAGGCTTGGGCTTATATGCAGGATTTCACCTCTGTGCACATGAATATAAACGTGGTTTGAGACTTCACAGACTAGGAATGATCAATACCAAAAATAAAAATCATGTAAAGTTGACTTTTTGGAACATGTACTCCTCATGCGCTATAGCTGGAGGAGGCATAGCATTAACAGCTTTACTATTTTTCAAAAGTTATTTAACGGGCTGTATTCTCTATGTTGTATTGTCGGGCATGTTTGCCGTGTTTCTACTTATTGTTTCTGAACTGATGGAATACCTATATATTTTAGAACACAAAATAACAATTGATAGGTATTGGTCTAGATTTATTTATAGCGAAAAAGTCTTAATAATTCTTCTTATAGGTCTCCCTTTTTTTGATATCGTTAACAAGGAGTTACTAAAATCCTTCATCCCAGATGAAATAGAGATCTATCTTTTTTGGCTTAGCTCCGGTTTATACCTAGGGTTTTTGCTATGTAAATATGAGTATTATCGTGCTGTACAACTCAATTATCAACAGCAATTAAAAGATGGGGTGAGTAATTGATTCACCTTAAACAATGAAAGTATTTATTGAATCAAATATTATTACAAGAAATGGTTAAAGATCATTGGAAACGATTTGTCAGATATAAAAGAGCTTTGACAGTCTTTTTGTGTATTGGCTTTTTTGCTGATTTTATTAATAAAAAGCTACTCCATTCTATGGTTCCTAGCGAGATAATATCTTATTTATTTTGGCTCAGCTTAGGTTTATATCTAGGATATATTTTTAGTAAACATGAATGTGTCCATGCTTTCAAATTGTATCATGCTCAGCAAGAGAAGGATGAATCTGATAAAATTTCATCCTAACGCAAACTCACAACAACGACAAGCAAACGAGCTATTTTTTAGCCGACTACAGACTACTCAAATTACAAATACACCTTATAAATGTCTTCCACAAATAAACAAATGAGCAATGCCGAAGCGCTTGCCAACACGGCCATTCACGGCATATCGCATCATACCCAATTACAAATTATGGTAGAGGGTAAACAGATCAAGCACTATGAACATTTTCATTTAGATCAATATGCTACCACGCACCATTATTTCACATTAACCCTATCGCATGACTCTTTAGGTATTGCACAAGACCATCAACTAGAAGATGCTCAAAAACTGATGGGAAAGCGTATTAGAGCTACATTTTCCTATAAGAACATTGCTAACGAAGGCCCTAGTCGAGATTTTTTGGGGGTAATTACCAAAATAGGCTTTGGCAGGCAGCAGAGCAACTCTCGCAATATTATACTCCAAGGATACAGTCCTACTGTTTTACTTGATGGGGCAGCACATATGCAGAGCTTCGGAGGCAAGCAACCTGTTAGTCTTAAATCTATTGCAGATTATATCATTAAAGAAGGGCTAGACAGCGAAAAATATAAGAGCCGTGTAGAGCCTGGTTATACAGGTCATGCTTCTTATAGTAGCCAGTACGAGGAAACACATTACAACTATCTCGCGCGTATAGCAGAAGCCTATGGTGAGCAGTTTTTTTACGATGGCAACACCCTACATTTTGGCAAGCTCCCTTTGGGCGAAAAAGCCATTAGCCTTGTGGTTGGTAGAGATGTCAGTGATGTGTATGTAGAGATGGACTGTAAGCATGTAAACCGAAATCTATATGGCTACAACAGTTTCAACAATGAAGAGCTAAGCAGCTCAGAAATCCAAATAGCTCATCAATCTACTATCGGAAAAGCTGCTTATGCGATATCAGAAAAAACTTTCAAAACACCCGCTTTTACAATAGCTCCTATCAAAGCAGCTACGCATAAAGATATAGAGGCCGCACAAAAAAGTGCCAATGGTAGCATGGCGGTCAATGTCTTTACTACTTCTGGAACAACCTCTGTTCCTTATCTGTATCCTGGATGTTTGGTGGAGCTGAATATGCCTAAACCAGATAGTGCTGAGTCTAGCTATTTTACCAGGCTAATGATCATCCAAGTGGAACATACAGTAGATATGCTCGGCAATTATTCAGGTTCTTTTAAAGCTATAGGAGCTGGTACAGGTTATTTACCAAGACCTTCATTTACAACACCAAACGCAATTGATCAAAAAGCCACCGTAACAGACAACAAAGATCCCCATGGCCGCGTACAAGTTCGCTTTGACTGGCAAATGAACGGCAATACCTCCGAATGGATCAGGGTGATGAGCCTCGATGCCGGCGGCAGCGACAAAGTGG
>CALLKE010000019.1 GCA_938008555.1 uncultured Pedobacter sp. | reverse complement strand
GGGCTGCTGCTAAACATTTTCGTGATACCTATTTCTTTGGTCCCCACGGCATAGAAGATCCTTACACATGGACCTTTAACCACGAAGAGCATGCTCATCTTGTTTTGTACCAAGGCACAGAGATCGTTGCTTACGCCCACATTCAGTTTTGGCCAGATCAAAGAGCAGCAATTCGTATCATTGCCGTTGATGAGTATAAGCGAAATCAAAATTCTGGTAGCGTATTTTTGGCGCTTATAGAAAAGTGGCTGAAAAGTTTTGGCGTTAAAAGCATTCATGCTGAATCTAGGCAAAGCAGTTTACGCTTCTATCTCAAAAACGGCTATTGCAGCATGCCGTTTAATGATCCCGAAAACCATGAATCCGATCCAAATGATGTTCCTGTAGGTAAGTTATTATGAAGAATCAGATTCAAATTCGTCCCCTTATAAGAGAAGATATTGCAGCTATCTCTGAAGCTTTCAACGAAATCGGCTGGAATAAACCAGCAACCCTTTTTGAAAGATATTTAAAGGAACAAGAAGCAGGTGAGCGATTAGTTTGGGTGGCTCACTTCAAGGGCGAATTTGCCGGTTATGTGACCTTAAAATGGCAATCACAATATCCGTCATTTAAAGCGCAAAGCATCCCCGAGATTATGGATTTGAACGTATTACCTTCATTCAGAAAAATGGGTGTTGGCTCCTTACTTCTTGATCGTGCTGAAAAAGAAGCTGTAACTAGATCAGATACTATCGGCATCGGGGTTGGTCTATATGTAGGCGAAGATGGTGGATATGGACCAGCTCAAAAACTTTATGTAAAGCGCGGCTATATTCCTGATGGCAAAGGCGTTACTTATAATTACGAACCAACAATTCCGGGTAATAGCTATGCGCTTGATGATGACCTGGTGCTGTGGTTTACGAAGAGGTTATCAAGCGTATGAACGAAAACCTTAATAAATCTCAGTTAGATAGTTTTGATGAACTGTTCGTGGGCAATCCTGTTGATATAGAAAGAAACTTGTCCGCATTACTTCCTGAAGCAGAAAAATGTGCTGATAAATCAGTCTATTTACAAATACTATCTCAAATTGCTTTAGCTCAAGCGATGCAACAAAAGTTTGATATAGCACACCAGACTTTAAATGAGGCTGAAAGATTATTAGATCCTCAGTATCAATTAGCTAAAATAAGATTGTTACTTGAAAGAGGCAGAGTTTATCACCAGAGTGATAGATTGGATCAGGCATTATCTTTTTTTATTCAATCTTATGATTTATCGAAATCAAGCCCTGAATTTGATTTTCATACAGTTAACGCAAGCCATATGGTTGCTATTGTAGAAAAGCACACAGAAGGCAAAATCGAATGGAATAAACGTGCGATTAATTTAGCTGAACAAACAAAAGATGAGCGCTGCCATGCATGGCTTGGCCCTATTTATAACAATTTGGCGCAAAATTATATAGAGGCAGAAAAATATCAGGAGGCTCTGCAAGCTTTCGACAAGTGTAAAGCCCATGCTGAAGAGCGCGGAGACCAGATCGTTATTCGTGGTGCTCTTTGGGGAATGGGTAGAGCATTACGTGGTTTAAATAAACTGGATCAAGCCTTGGATATCCAAAATGATCTCTTAAAAGAATACGAAAAAATATCCGATCAAGGCTTATTGCCAATGGAATTGATTTACGTTGGACGTGGCCTTGTTTACGAAGAACTTGCTGAAATCTATTTTGCAAAAGAATATGAGCAGCACAGCCAAAAATATGCGTGCCTCGCTTATGAAGACTTGTCTAAAGATGCGTGGATGAAAAAACTATACCCCAAAAGAATCCAGCGATTATTAGAATTAGGTAAATTATGACTTTCCCCTATAAACTCATTGACCTAACCCACGTACTTGATAGCACGATCCCTACATGGAATGGTGGATGCGGTTTTAATCATGATGCGCATATCGATTATGCTGATTGTGAAGGTGAAGATAAATTCCGTGTCATGAAAGTTAAAATGCATGCTGGGATCGGCACGCATATGGATGCGCCAAGTCACTGTATTCCTGGCGGAAGATTCATCCATGATTTGGATGTCAATGATTTGATCATGCCGTGCGTGGTCATCGATGTATCAGGCAAATGCTTAGAGCGTTATTCCTTGAGCGTGCAAGATATAGCGGATTTTGAAAGCAAGTATGGGATTATTCCAAAAGGCTCATGCGTGATGGTTAAAACTGGCTGGAGTAAATTTTGGCACACACCTTCGAAGTACCATAACAACCATGTGTTCCCATCCGTATCATCTGAAGCCGCAGAGCTCTTGCTTGAACGAGGCGTGAGCGCTATTGGTATTGATACACTTTCACCCGATCGCCCAGAAGATGGCTTTAATGTTCATAAAACATTTTTGGGTGCGGATAAGATAATCATAGAAAATGTAGCAAATCTGGGTAGTATACCACCGACCGGAAGCTTTGTTATGGTCATGCCCATTAAAATTAAAGATGGCACAGAAGCACCAGTAAGACTCGTTGGATTAATTAAAAAATAGGTAAATTATGAAAAAAGTTATTTTATTGTTATGTTCAATGATCTTCTCCGTAAACACAGCTTTTGCTGCTGGAAGCTGTTTTATAGCCAAGGACAACAGTGTTGTTATTAAACGAGAAGGCGATTGCAATATACGTTACTCTCCTTGTTCAACTTTTAAAATAGCTTTAGCTCTCATGGGGTATGATGCTGGTATTTTAAAAGATGAAATGCATCCCGAGTGGCCGTTTAAACCTGAGTATGAAGCATTCCTAGAATCTTGGAAAGATCCTCAGAATCCAACGAGTTGGATGAAAAATAGCTGTGTATGGTATTCGCAGGTTTTAACTCCGCAGCTTGGCATGAAAAAATTTCAAGATTATGTGAAAGAATTTAATTACGGCAATCAAGATCTCTCTGGTGATAAAGGCCAAGATAATGGACTTACTAATGCATGGCTGTCTAGCTCTTTGGAAATATCACCAGAAGAACAAGTCGTCTTTTTGGAAAAATTGCTTGCAAATAAATTACCAGTCAGCAGGCATGCCCAAAGTATGACAAGAAATATTGTTTATGTTGAAGACCTTCCTCACGGCTGGAAGTTATATGGCAAAACAGGAAGTGGTTACCTATTAAACGCGGACAGAACGCAAAAGCTTGAAATAAAGCATGGTTGGTTTATCGGCTGGATTGCAAAAGGCGATAAGAAAATCATCTTTGTTAATCATATAGTGGACGATAAAAAAGAAGAAATGCATGCCGGTCCTCGAGCTAAAGAACAGGTCAAAGAGAAATTGCTACCGCTCATTGAACAAATTGAAAATTCAAATAAAGGTTAAGTTATGAAGAAAGTTGTTTTATTTTTGTGCTTCATCGTTCTATGCGCTGGCTCTGCATGGGCGAAAGAGCAATGTTTTATAGCAAAGGAAAACAGTAAGATTTTACAAAGTGAAGGTGATTGTACTGTTCCTTACACGCCTGAATCTACATTTAAAATTGCTTTGAGTTTAATAGGGTTTGATTCTGGAATATTAAAAGACGAAACGCACCCATCGTGGTCTTTGCCAACCGGAACAGATCCTTATATCAGTGTTTGTAAAGGCGACCACAATCCAAAAACTTGGCTGCGAGATAGTTGCTTATGGTATTCACGGATTTTAACTACTAAGCTAGGGTCAGAAAAGTTCCAGGATTATGTAACAAAATTTGCTTATGGCAATATGGATATTTCAGGAGACAAAGGTCAAAACAATGGTCTGACACATGCTTGGATATTATCTAGCTCACTCAAGATATCACCTGAAGAACAAACTATATTTTTACAAAAATTGGTAGATCACAAACTCCCAGTCAGCAAAGCGAGCTATGACAAAACTAAAAAAATCATGTTTATACAAGAGCTGTCAGGCGGTTGGAAGCTTTATGGCAAAACTGGAAATGGGTTATTAAGAGATAAAGATGACAATAAAACAGATTTGCAGCATGGGTGGTTTGTTGGCTATATCGAAAAAGGCAATCGAAAAATTGTATTTGCTAGTCACATCACAGATGATGAAAAACAAAATATTTTTGCATCATTTAGAGCTAGAAATGAAGCTTTAAATAAGCTTTGGTATCTCATTAACGAGCTTGAAAAATGAATAATACAGCACAGATTAAACGCTTCATATTCACCGGCACTCCAGGTAGTGGAAAAACGTCTGTCATCATCGAACTCGAAAAATTAGGCCATACTATCATTCATGAAGCTGCAACCGATGTAATTAGCCAAGAGCAAGCTAAGGGCATAGAAAAGCCATGGGAAGAGCCTGAGTTTGTCGATAAAATTACACTTATGCAAAAAGAGCGCCAGATGCATTCTACCGGAAATATCCAGTTTTACGACCGGTCACCTTTTTGCACCTATGCTCTTGGTAAATACTTGGCCCATTGGAAAGGCCTTGAATTTAAGCCTTCACCTGTATTGCTTGATGAACTTGATCGTTGCCTAAAAAACTGCGTTTACCAGAATCAGATATTCTTTTTTGAAAATCTAGGGTTTATCGAACATACCGATGCCAGAAAAATTAGCTATGAAGATGCTTTGATTTTCGAGCAGATTCATCTGGATGTTTATAAAGAGTTTGGCTTTGAAATCATTATGGTACCCAAAAGGCTCACGGTTACACAGAGATGTGAATTTATTTTAGAGAGCGTGTTATGAAGCTTTTTAACCACGTCCAAATTAAAGTCAAAAATTTAGGAAGAAGCCGTAAATTTTACGGCCCTGTTATGGCAGCTTTAGGATACAATATGGTACTTGAAATTGAAGGTATTGTTATAGGTTATGGAACAAGCGTTCACGATATGTTTGAAATACGCCAATTTGATGAAAAATCACTTTTATCGGAGCATGTTCATTTAGCTTTTAATGCGTCTTGCAAAGAAGATGTCGATGTCTTCTATAAAAGTGCACTTGCGAGTGGCGGCAAATGCAACGGCGAACCTAGATTTAGGCCTCAGTATGAAGATGGATATTATGCAGCTTTTGTTATTGATCCAGATGGCCATAATATTGAAGCTGTTTATTCTGAAAAATCCATCACTTAAACTTCCCAACATCCACCACTTCACTAATCCCAACCTCTTCCAGAAAATCAGCATCATGAGAGATGACAATCATGGCGCCGGGATAAGCTTTGAGGACTTGCACCACATGTTCTTTCGTCTCTAAATCAAGGTTGTTGGTGATTTCATCAAGAATCAGAAGTTTTGGTGTTTTGGCTGCGATTTGTGCCAAGCTGAGCCTTGCTTTTTCTCCACCGGAAAGCGTGCTCACAAGGGTATTGACCTCTTCATTTTTACGAAATAAAAAGTCATTCAAGTGACGACGTACTTCAATATGAGACCAGGTTGGCACCAATTCAGCAATGGTCTCTAATACGGTCTTTTCTGCAGACAAGGTACCGTAATGCTGATCCAAATACCCAATATCACTGATCTTAGGCGCATACCAGTTGCCAGATTTTATAACACAGGTATCATCCATAATTGCCTTAATCAAGGTTGATTTTCCGCTAGCATTATCACCTTGTATAGCGATACGATCTCTGGAGCTTATTGATAGACTGATTTTTTGAAGTAGAGGCTCTTGCTGCCCATAGGCAACACTGCCGTCACTAATCGATACAATCGTTCGATCACCAATATCTGCACTATTTAGCGAAAATTTTGGCATAATAATTTCAGGTACGCACAGATTGGAAAGCTGATCGGTTAAATCCTGTTTTTTATAATCGATAGCAGATTTTTTGCGGCCAGAGGTTTCTTCAGCTCTACCGGCTTTGGCTGTGCTTACAATCGTGGGCCATTTTCTTTGGTGAATGCTTTTTTCACCCTTGGCTTTGCTTTTAGCAGCTCGTTTTTGCTCTTTCATTAAAGCATGATGCATATCTTTTTTTTGCCGATCGAGGCGTGTTATTTCTTGCTCTAAGGAGGATCTAGCTTTGCGTATTTCGCGGATATAATCATCGTAGTTGCCGGAAAATACACGGATTTGCCCATTATCGATATGCCATAGGGTATCAATACAATGACGCAGTAACTCTGTATCATGAGACACGACAATGAGTGTGCCAGGATAAGATTGCAACATTCGCATCAGGCTTTTACGGTTATGTCTGTCTAAATGATTGGTTGGCTCATCGAGCAGCAAAATATTAGGCTCAAGGCTCAGTGCTTGCGACACTGCCGCATTTAAGCGCTGCCCACCACTTAACGAATCAAATTCTTCAACAATTTGAGGAACAAAGCCAATAATCACATCAGCTGCACTTAAGACATCACCACTTGTAGGCTCCACCATGCCATTCAATATTTTGAGCAACGTCGTTTTTCCACATCCGTTACGACCAATAATGGCAATACGGCTCCCATAGGAGACTTGCACACTAAAATCGTCAAAACAGGTTTTATGTGGGAAGGAAAGGCTAAGATTTTTGATCTGAATAGGTTTATGTATCATACGCATCTCTTTAAAGTATTTAGGGGCGGTAACAATTAAGACTTAAGCCTGCTGGCTCTTGTCTTATGCCCTTTGTAGGGCTACTTTAAGAGATAATTTTCATGATACGGATAAAACCTCAAATTGATTT
>CALLKE010000018.1 GCA_938008555.1 uncultured Pedobacter sp. | reverse complement strand
AAGGCTCCCATTTTTGACTTCGTATAAGGTGTATTATGTTAATTTTAGATAAACTATAGAATCCATTAGTTTTTAAACCAATAAATTAAATATTTTATGGAACTCCAGAATATTTATTCAGGCGATACTTAAGCAATAAGGGTAGGGTGATTACATAAAGTATTGCAGCTAATGCCCATACCATTCCAGGAGCTGATGCCTGAGTCATAAAATAGAGGCTAGTAACTAATACAGGACCAATTATAGCCCCCAGACTATTAAAACTGCTTAATAGCCCTTGTAATTCACCTTGTCTTTCATCACTAATACCTCTGGACATCATTGCTTGCAAAGCAGGAACGGCTACTCCACCAAGGGCAAACAATGGTAACAACGCAAAAGGCACCCATTCTTCAACAGCAATAGATAAAAGAAGTAAACCAATTGCATCGCAAGCTATTCCACATAACAACGTATTTTTCTCTCCAAACCTCTTTACCATAGGGGCGATAGCAAAAGCCTGTGCAATAGAATGGCATATTCCATAACTAGCAAGGGAAACACCTGCAATAAATATACTCCAGCCATAACGATCCTGCCCATAGATAACCCATAAAGTTGCGGGGACTTGTGAAACCAATGTGATAATTAAAAAGATACCAAGCAATGGAGCCATATTAGGTTGAGTGATCAAATAGGCTAATTTCTTTAATATTGATTGCTCCTGAACCTTCTCAGTCATTTTATTGCTGTGTTTTGATTCTTTTAATAAGACTGCTGTCATTATTAAATTAATCCCATTCATAAAAGCAGCAGCAAAGAACGGTGCATGTAAGTTCCATTCACCCAAAACTCCACCTATTACCGGACCCGCTATAAACCCAATACCAAAGACAGCTCCAAGGAGACCAAACCTTTTTGCACGCTCATGGGCTGGAGTAATATCTGAAACATAAGCTGTTGCAACAGCCATGTTGGCACCTGTAATTCCCGCAAAAATACGACCAATATATAGCCACAATAGAGAAGGAGCAGCAGCCATTAGGAGATAATCAGCCGTTGCACCAGCAATTGAAATAATTAATACAGGTCGACGTCCAAATCGGTCACTCAACGCTCCAAGGATAGGTGCAAAAATGAACTGCATCAGAGCATACACAGCTAATAAAGCACCATAGTGAACACCGCCTGCTTCAGCTCCAGCCAATGACCGTAATAATTCAGGCAAGATCGGCATAATTAAACCAATCCCAACAGCATCCAGAAATATAGTGATTAAAATCACGCTCAATGATTTCTTCACAAATGCCTTCTCTAGCAATGATAGAATTAATATTCTCTCACACACTCCCTATCAGTGATAGATTTATGAGTAAAAAAGATATTGCACCTCAACGTCTGACACGTGAAATAGTCCTGCGTACCGCATTGGATATGTTGAATGAAGAAGGCATAGATTCAATAACCACACGCAAGCTAGCTCAACGATTGGGTATTAAATCTCCAACTCTATATTGGCATTTCAAGAATAAATCCTTGTTAATGGAAGCAATGGCGGAAACCATTATAAATGAACACCATTTAGTTTCTTTACCCATCGATGGGATGACATGGCAAGATTGGTTGCTCGCTAATTCTGTAAGCTTTCGTCGAGCACTACTAGCTTACCGTGATGGTGCTCGTCTACATGCAAGAACTAGCCCCAGTCAAGGACATTTCAACACGATTGAGGCCCAAGTTGCGCTGTTATCTCATGCTGGGTTTTCTCCTGTTGAAGCAGTTGCATTACTTATGACATTAGGAAGGTTTATTGTTGGGTGGGTCCTTGAGGAGCAGCAAGAAGAAATAAGATCAGACCCACCATTCGAAGCCGATCCAACTATATATCCACTCATGCTCCAAGGAGTGAATACCTTACAAAATATGAATGCGGATGACATTTTTGAAAATGGGATTCGTATGGTGATTATCGGTGCTGAAAGACAACTTGATATTAAAATGCAAACTTAACTCTATACTGCTTTAAGCAACTGTTCTATTTAGTAATAAAGCTTTTATCCTTAATTATTTAACATAATGGCTGTTATGCGATAAGTTCTACGCCTTATTTGCTGATGATTTTATTGGAATCAATAAAGCCTATTATTTTAGGCAATCGGGGCAAGATTACACCAAGTTTTACCACAAGGTTACCACAAGGTTTTTATGATTTTATTGGAATCACTACGGTAAGGTTACGGTAAGGTTTTGCAAATAACGGCAAGATTACGGCAAGACTGCCAACACATAGATTTTACTATTTGCTTAGACAATAGAGTTTTATCTGTTGGCAAAAATGGCTTTATATCAGTTCTAACACTAAGCAAGCATTAGAACTAATCCAGCAAAACGTTGGTATATATAGGGTTTATAAAAAAATAATACTCTCAATGCCCCCAATAATGCCCCAAAAAAGAAAAGTGACTCACTAGATCGGAAGAGCGTCGTGTAGGGAAAGAG
>CALLKE010000017.1 GCA_938008555.1 uncultured Pedobacter sp. | reverse complement strand
GAAGAATTGGCACTAAAATTAACACGTGATCAAGTGATTCTTTTTCAAGAGCGGAATCCCGAAGTTAATCGGTCGGCAATGGTCATCGCCTATCTCTATGACTTAGATCGTCGAACTCGGTATGAGGTTCAAAACTCAACCGGGTTGACGCTATGGCGTCGGTTAAAATCAAAATCAAAATCAAAATCAAAATTGACTCCAAGACAACGAATGCTTCAGGATCGCAGAAATAATAAATCGAAATTTCAGATTACCGTGGCCGACTATTCGTCGGCGATAGAGGACCTGCGTAATAAACTGACGAAGTTTTTTAATAAAAAAGAGACCGTTTCTTAAATATTTTGGAGTGTTGTGAAATTTTCGTAGTCTAGGTTCTTATTAAAATGGGACAGATCTAGTTTGAATTCAGATTAGCTACCTTTAAAAAATCCATGCTTAATCAAACAGTGCCTATGCAGTTTTAGGTTTAGCTGTGGCACAAGCTTTAAGTGCATTATGGAACAGGGAATTTGAGTCATGCCTTCGGTTAAATCGATAAGTGTATTCAGCTAAATATTTTGCTAGATATTGAGATTCAACACCGTGATGAGTTCCAATAATCCAAGCTTGTGCGTTTGAGATAAATTTATGAACCCAAGGAAGCCAGTGGTCGAGTTTTTCCGGCTCATTATTCATCACCTGGTAATCATGATCAACCCCTTTTAAATCAGTCAATGCGGGAGCCCCATCTGTGTTAACCATGGAATCGGGTTTAATGGCAGCATCGACAAAGGCTTGTGCAGACTGAGCATTTTCTGGAGCCACTACGACTTTAGCAAAACCAGCTCTAGATTTTGGTTTTCCTTTGTCATCAAAGAAATCTTTGGTTTCAATCGCAACTAAAACATCAGCCTGGTTACCCGTATGACGTTTGCCAAAAGATGCACCATCTAACTCAATAATATCTTTAAGTTTATAGACATCATCGCGCTCTTTAAGTGCCGCTCTAATTTTATGAAGTATTGTCCAGGTAGTACCATAAGACTTCATCGATAAAACCTGTTTTAATTCCAACGCAGAAATGCCGCGCTTTCCCTGCATCACAAAGTAAATCGCCCGAAGCCATATCAGCAGAGGAATACGTGACTTCTCAAATAAAGTCCCAGCCCGCACTCGTACGCGGTGTTGACAGCTTTGGCATTCACGGATTTCACAGCGGGCTTTATGCTGCCAATATTTTTCATGAGTACACTCCGGACAAACAAAATCTTTTCCGCCGAAGCGGCTTCGCCAAATCCAATCCCTAGCTTCGACCTCTGTCTTGATTAAATCGAAAAACTGACTCGTTTTGATACGCGCATACACCATAGTCCCTCCCGTAACTCCTATCGGCTACGGGCGCTGTTTGGTTAAGCATGTTTAGTTCACTGGGCAAGAAGACAAATCACAAGAATACAAAATATATTTATA
>CALLKE010000016.1 GCA_938008555.1 uncultured Pedobacter sp. | reverse complement strand
TTTTCGATCATATTTTATCCAAATATTACCTATCATACATTTAGATACACTACCGAATCATGTATTCCTAAAGAGGAGAATATAAACAAAAAAATAGTGTATTCACGTATTCAACCTATACTAGTTCTAAGATAGGTTCACAAATAGACCCGTAAATCCCTGTAGAGCTCCTTATAGCGTAGAAAGCCCTACGGATTAATTACTAACAAGAAAAAATGCTATTCCTCAATATCATCTATCGTTTTCAAAAGGGCAAATCATCATCCGGGCCATTTTCATAATTCATGGGCTCCTCTTCCTTACTTTGGAGGCCTACACTTTCAAATCCCTTATCTAAATCATCTTTACGACCCAGCATCGTAAAATGATCGACTACAACTTCCGTGATCTGTCTTATATGTCCTTCTTTATCTTCGAACGAACGCGTTCTTAATTTCCCTTCCAAATAAATTAGCTTACCCTTCTTTAAATATTTAGATGCGGTATCAGCCAAACCTCGCCACATTACAATATGATGCCATTCTGTTTGCTCTACTTTTCGTCCATCTTTGGCCGTATATGTTTCGGAAGTAGCCAATGTAAATCGAACCATCGTGGTTCCATTTTCGAGATAACGAACTTCGGCATCTTTACCCAAATACCCAATCAAAATAACTTTATTAATAGTTGACATATTTTCAAAATAGTAAAGTTTTAAAAAAATCTGAAATCTAGTCTTTCATTACCTTGATAAGACCATTAATACATTGGTATTCATCTCTTGAACATCAACGAAATGAGAACGCAAAATGGTGGTTGTAATGAGGAATACATGAAGTATTTATTTCATAAAGCAATTGGAACCCCACTTGCAATGGGGCCATCTCACTATTGGACAAAACTTAATCAATGTCAAAAGGCCAGTAAATTAACAGGAAAATAAAAATCGTTCGCATTACACCACGAGATAGTTTTCAAAAAACTCAGCCACCAACCTGGGTTGTGCCAGCATTTTTAAATCTTCACTCGTGGCATAAAACCATTGGCTATTGCTTTGATGTTGATCTGAAAAATTTCCTATTTCTATGAATTGTGCAAAAAGAGTTTGATGGCTTAAAAGGTGCTTCACCGGATCGGAAACGAAACGAATGATCACCTCATCTCCAAAAGCCCGCTTAAACGTATCCATTTGAATCAACTCCTCAGCAAAAATTGAATTTTCAGTTTCAAAGAGGGGGAGTTCGTACAAGTTTTGCCAAATATCCTTCGGTCCCCGCTTATTCATTAAAATCTGATCATCTTTTCTAGCGACAATAAAATTAAAATACCGCTTCTTCACTTTCTTTAGTTTCAACTTGACGGGTAACGAATCTATTATTCCCAATTTATTTGCTTGACAACCTAACTGGATCGGACAAAGTTCACAATCTGGATTTTGAGGTTTACACTGCAAAGAACCAAATTCCATCATCGCCTGATTATAAATTCCAGGCTGGGATTGATCCAGTAGCTGATTTGCTAACTCTGTAAAAACAGTTTTGCCCTTGGGGGAATTGATAGGGATATCCATTCCAAAATAGCGCGAAAGCACACGAAATACATTCCCATCTACTGTTGCTTTAGGCTCATTCCCTGCAAAGGAGGCAACGGCAGCTGCAGTGTATTCACCAATACCTTTCAGTTTTAACAATTGATCGTAGTTAGTGGGAAAATACCCATCGTAATCTTTAACAACCACCTGAGCCGTATGATGCATATTCCGAGCGCGTGAATAATATCCCAGCCCCTGCCACAGTTTCAATATCTCGTCCTCACTTGCAGCGGCAAAATGTCTCACTGTTGGATAGCATTCAACAAACCGATCAAAATAGGGCATCCCTTGTTCTACACGTGTTTGCTGCAAAATAATCTCAGAGAGCCAAATAATATACGGGTCTCGTGTATGACGCCAAGGCAAATCACGTTTATTCCGTTGATACCAATCAATCACTTGCTGAATCATCTCTATAAAATAAAAGCCCTCCCCTTATCAGGAGAAGGCTTAAATTAAAATCTCTTATCGTTTACTTACCCTTATAATCTTCATTCAAGCCAACAATAACTTCTTTAGTCACATCTAAGTTTTCGTCAGCAAAAAGCAATCCTGGATTTGATTTCGAATAGGTAAGAACCATTTTATAACCCTTGTCTTTAGCGTGTTTTTTTAAATATTCAGCCACTTTATTATATAACTTTTCATTTTCTTCGGACTCTTCTTTCGCTAATGCATTACTTGTATTTTGATTGTAAATCGATAATTCTTGCTGCTTGCGTGCTAAACGATCTTCTGTCTTAGCTCGCTGTTCAGCACTTAGGTTAGCTGCATTTTTCTGATAAGCAGTTACTTCATTTTGGAAAGCTGCACCTTTCGCACTTAAATCGGCTTGAGCTTTTTTAGACTTTTCTTGGAATTGACTCTTAATCTTCTTGAAATAATTATAGTTATTCAGAAGAGAGTCCGTATTCACAAACACAATGGATTCAGTACTGCTGATTTTGCTAGTACTAATAGTCCCTGATTGAGTCTCCTGCTTTGGCTTTGTGCAGTTGTTGTTACACGCAATTAGCATCATCCCAAATGCTAGTCCTGTCGTAATTTTTATTGATTTCTCTAATATTCGGTTCATGTTTACTAAAAATATCGACAAAGATACTATTTCGATACATGTATTTTCATGTGTTTAATTGACTTTTTAAAGGTTATGAAGCTATCATAAGCTAATTAATCATTTAGGGTTTGTATGCAGCAGCTTATGATGGTTTCATGTAATTAATTTGTCTTTTACTGGCTGTTGATTCAATTCAGTATTTGGCTTATACTGATTTTAAATTCAATACGCTATCCATTCAGGATCAGATTCATTTCACAAAATCAACGCCAACCTGATCCTTTACCCATCCGAACTTAATTTTACTTGCAGATATCATCATATATTGATCCAAAAGGAGTACTTTTGGATTTATTTTTTCAGCATAAAATATGAGCGAAGAAACGGTAGATAAATCAAATTATTCGGCGGATAATATTCAAGTTTTAGAGGGGCTAGAGGCAGTCAGAAAACGTCCCTCCATGTACATTGGGGATACAGGTTTCAAAGGTCTGCATCACCTTGTTTATGAAGTTGTCGATAACTCAATAGATGAGGCTTTAGCAGGATATTGTACTGACATTAAAGTAATCATCCACAAAAATAATTCGATCTCAGTAGAGGATAATGGTCGTGGTATTCCAACAGCCATGCATAGCAAGGAAAAAAAATCGGCTCTAGAGGTCGTTATGACTGTTTTGCATGCAGGTGGAAAATTTGATAAGGACACTTATAAGGTATCTGGAGGATTACATGGTGTAGGGGTGTCTTGCGTAAATGCCTTATCTACTCATCTCACAGCCGTTGTTCACCGTGAAGGGAAAATCTTTACTCAAGAATACGAACGCGGCAAGCCACAATTCGATGTCAAAGTCATTGGCGAAACAAATCACACCGGAACCATTGTAACATTTCAACCAGATCCCGAAATATTCACACTCACTACAGAATATAAGTTTGACACCCTAGCCGCACGTTTAAGAGAGTTAGCCTTTCTCAATAAAGGAATCCGCTTAAGCTTAACAGACGCGCGTGAGCAATTGGAAGATGGATCAAATTTAAACGAGACCTTTTTCTCTGAGGGCGGATTAAAGGAGTTCGTGAAGTATCTCGACGGGATGCGTGTATCTTTAATACCTGAACCCATTTATTTAGAGGGGATCAAACAAGGTATTCCTGTTGAACTAGCGCTACAATACAATGAAACATATGCTGAGAATGTACATTCTTATGTCAATAACATCAATACCCATGAAGGAGGAACTCACGTAGCAGGTTTTCGTCGCGGATTGACACGTACACTCAAAGCCTATGCCGAAAAATCTGGATTACTCAAGAATATGAAAATTGAGATTACAGGTGACGATTTCCGCGAAGGATTGACAGCTGTTATCTCCGTCAAAGTACAAGAGCCACAATTTGAAGGTCAAACCAAAACCAAATTAGGAAATAATGAGGTGATGGGAGCCGTTGATATGGCTATTGGTGAAATCTTGGGTAATTATTTGGAAGAAAATCCAAAAGAAGCCAAAATGATCGTCAATAAGGTGATCTTGGCTGCAACTGCACGCGCAGCAGCTCGAAAAGCACGAGAAATGGTGCAACGAAAAAGTGTCATGGGAGGTTCCGGTTTGCCTGGAAAGCTAGCTGACTGCGCCAACAATGATCCTGCAAAATGTGAGCTCTATCTAGTAGAGGGTGACTCTGCAGGTGGAACTGCCAAACAGGGTCGCGATCGTAATTTCCAAGCCATCCTTCCATTAAAAGGAAAGATCCTGAACGTAGAAAAAGCAATGGAACATAAGATCTACGAAAATGATGAGATCAAGAATATGTTTACCGCCATGGGTGTCAGCATTGGGACACCAGAAGATGATAAAGCACTTAATCTAGATAAACTACGTTACCACCATATCATCATCATGACGGATGCTGATGTGGATGGGTCACATATCACCACCTTAATTCTCACCTTCTTTTTCCGATACATGAAAGAGCTGATTGAATTTGGATACGTTTACATTGCTGCACCTCCTCTATACCTCATCAAAAAAGGCAAAGATTTTGAATACGCTTGGAATGATGCTCAACGCAATGCAGCTGTCCAACGTTTGAAAGGTGCTGGTAAAGAAGAAAGTGTCAATATTCAACGCTATAAAGGTCTGGGAGAGATGAATGCAGAACAATTATGGGACACGACACTTAATCCAGAAACACGTACCCTACGCCAAGTCACTATCGAAAATGCAGCAGAGTGCGATCATATATTTTCCATGTTGATGGGTGATGAAGTTGCTCCAAGAAGAGACTTTATCGAGAAAAATGCAAAATATGCGCGAATAGATATTTAAAAACTTCACCCCTGCCCTCTCCCAAAAAGAGGGCATTTTTAATTGATCGGGTGACAGTATTTCTTCCGATTCTTTTAATAAAAAGAGTTCGTAATAGATGTTTCTAAAAATTTGAATAAAATGAGCTTCTAAATGAAAAATGGCCAAATATCGATTCACATCTCTGGAAGCACAGGCTTTGTAGGCCTCAATCTTACAAAATATCTATCCGAGTCGGGACATCATATCACTCCTATCAATCTTAGACATCCGGATACAATCACTTTTCCTCCTCACGCAAAAGCAATTATTCATCTGGCAGGAAAAGCACATGATCTCAAAAAAACAAGCTGTCCAGAAGAATATTACGAAGTCAATACAGAGCTCAGCAAATGTGTTTTTGATGCATTTTTGATATCGGATGCGGAAGTATTTATTACACTAAGTTCAGTTAAAGCAGTGGCAGACTCTTTTACAGGTGTGCTTACTGAAGATGTGGTACCCCATCCGCAAACACATTATGGAAAAAGCAAGCTATTAGCTGAACAATATATATTGAGCAAACCTTTACCAACCGGGAAACGAGTTTATATTTTACGTCCATGTATGATTCATGGTCCAGGTAACAAGGGCAATCTCAATTTATTATATAACGTCTTATCCAAAAAAATTCCATGGCCATTAGCCTCCTTCCATAATCAACGATCTTTCCTTTCGATTGAAAATTTATGTTTTGTAATCAAAGAATTAATCAAACGAGAAGATATTCCTTCAGGCATCTACCAAGTTGCTGATGATATCCCATTAAGCACGAATCAAGTCATTAATCTTATTGCAGAAACATTAAACTTTAAGCCCCAATTATGGCAAATCCCAAAATATCTGATCACTGGCATCAGTAAAGTGGGTGATATCTTAGGATTACCACTTAACACAGAGCGCCTTCAAAAATTAACGGAGAATTATGTTATCAGCAATCAAAAAATAAAAAAAGCATTAAGACAAGACCTACCTCTATCGTCATCAGAAGGAATTTTAAAAACAATTCACTCGTTTAAACAAAAAACTGCGATCATGTTCTAAATAAGAGAACATGATCGCAGTTACAGTGTAAGTACATGATTAAATGTTTACCTATCAATTGGAGCCCGCTCTTTTGAGTTGCAAATATCCCTTCACTATATCTAAAGCACCTGTCTCATCATAAAAACGGATCACATAATAGTAAGTACCATCTGGCAAATCATATACTCGGCCCTGATTTGCGCTTCCTCTGAAAGCTATATCTGCATTATTATACCCCTTACCTTGCCATACTAGCTCTCCCCAACGATCAATAATGTCAACCTCATTGTTTGGATACTTTTCAATATTCTGAATACTTGAGAAGTCATTAATTCCGTCTCCATTAGCTGATACCGACATAAACTCAATAATTCGTTTATCGAAAATCATAATGGTACCGGGATTCACTTTAAACCCACTCGTTGTCCCATCTAGAATTAACTTAGCTGGCGTATCACTTGAGCTAGAACCACTTACCATAAACTCAACCAATCCTGCACCCGCTGGAATAATTGCATCATGTGGAAATTGAGGCATGGGTACATTACTAAGACTACTGTTAGGATCCGCGCTTAGCACAACATCAAGAGGTACCGCTGTAGTGATCCCATCAGGAAGTCGAGCATCAATCGGAATTGACTCGTTATAGAAAATCTCACCATTATCAATCGTGATAACCATATTATTTGGATCCTGCGATGTTTTATCCAAAATCATCATACTCGAGGTAACAGAACCCAAACTTAAATATCTCGTCGGACTCGCTTGCATCACCAAGAGTTCATTATTAAACAAGATTTTATCCAACACTGCCGTAACAGGAATACTCACCGTAGTAGCCTGTGCACCCAATGTAACTGTTGTAGGAATACTATAATGTGCAGAATTCGCTACATTACCCGGACCCGGTTGTATTTCAAAAATCTCGTCTCTCTGTAAGCTAGGAGTACTGCCATCGGAACTTACTAAACTAAGTGTAAATACTCCACTATTTCCTTCATATAGACTTGATGGACTTGCTTTCATATTAAGAGATAAAGTACCACCTTGGATAACTTGTACTGGCTGTATACCTGAAGTACATCCCTGAGGACTAACTCCTTGGATATAATAAGTCCCTGCTGTGGTGATATTGCTTGGCGTAGACAACACTGTAGTTCCATCGCTTGCGTAATAGTTGTAGTGATCCACATTTGTACTATTAATGATAACAGATGGAGCTGTTAAGTCTACAGCAATTGGAGGATAGTATGTAATCGTTGACACTACCGACACTGTAGGAATTTGACCCAAAACTACTGCCAATATCGCATTTCCTGAGCAGCCTGTTCTGGGATCCGTACCTATTACTGTATAATTACCCGCTTGACTAACCATATATGTACCACCAATATTAGGCACAGCGACTCCAAACTGATCTTGAAAAGAATACGTTAAACTAGGGTTCCTATTCTTGATATACGTGTTCAGATCAATACTATTCCCAACACCGCAGATATAAGCAGTAGTACTACTTAATGATACCGTAATCGTAGGATTAATACTTACCGTTATGTATACCGCTTGTTTGCTAATAAGCCCACTCGTTTTATTCGTAGCAAAAATATGATAGGTACCTGATGTAGTCACAATACTGCTAACAAGCTTTACATTATTTACATTATAATAGGTATATAAATACAAACTAGGATTATAATTGCTAATCACCGAGTTTAAATCCGCCGAAGCCCCGTTACACGTAGTTATTGAATTAATTGAACTACTAATAGCAACTACAGGATACGCGTAAACAGTAATGGTAATCGGACTTACTGTATACACTCCACTAGGATCAATTGCTTGAACGATCAGAATTTCATTCTGACCCACCGTATTAGAAATAGTTGTGATCTGTACAGATGATGCACTAGTCGCATTAGTATTGAGTGTTATAGGCGATTGCAACGTCGTATTATTCGTCGAATTAGAGCCTGGAACGATTTTAAATATCAAATTGCCATCAACTGTAGTAATTTGCCTAGAAGACGTTAATGTGATCGTCACAGGGTTACCTTCTATCACGGATATGTTTGCCCCTGATGTGGTGCCATTGCTCGCTGTTAGAGTGATTTTATTATAGGCTAATACTCTTAATTGAGCTGGACTAACAAATAGGCTCGTACCATTACCATTACCAATTATCGAAAAGTCTTGATACTGGCCAGCTGAATGAGATCTATTCACACTCGATACGGTGAAGCTCAAGGACAAATCACTCGTACCAAAGCTTATACTACCAGGTACATTGATCACAAAAGGGGGCGTCGCTGGATTATTGCTCGTCTGGTTTAAAGTCACTACGACGGAGCTACCACTGGAAACACGACTTATTGTATAAACCTTGCTACCGCCCTCCATCACTTGATCGGACGCAGGACTGATCGTAAACTGATGATCTGGCGTGATCTGACTCGATACAACACGCAAACCGCCTGAATTAACTAAGCTGCTTCCAGCAATGCCACCGATAGAGAAGTCTTGATATTGATTAGCTGCATGACTGCCATTTACAGTCGATACGGTGAAGCTCAAGGACAAATCACTCGTACCAAAGCTTATACTACCAGG
>CALLKE010000015.1 GCA_938008555.1 uncultured Pedobacter sp. | reverse complement strand
ATTTTCGATCATATTTTGTCCAAATATTACCTATCATACATTTAGATACACTACCACTAACAGTTTACCTTCAATAACTGGGGTAATGAGAATTTAGCACACGAATGTGACGGATAGATGGCGCAAGATCAATTAGTAAGTGATATCCGCTATTTTGTCAGGGTTGACCGTCAATAACTTTGGAGAGGGTTCGATAAATCCGTTATTGATAAAATGAGCGAAGTATCGCTCAAATAGCGCTAAGCTAGGAGGATGACACACGATGTGGCTTAACTCAGCGTGTGTTTGGGTCGAGTGGAAGCGCGCTCCTGTATCGTCTATGAAATCCAATTCATTTTTGAAAAGAGATAAAAAGGGATATAATGCATTTTGTGGATCATTCTGCGTACGTGTAACTAATTCCTGATACCAGTTTTCTAAGTTGCGTGGCTCTAAATAATAACCTAATGTGCGCACATGATTAAAGACCTCATCCCAGCTTACCAAATTTTGGCTGACCAGATGGAATACTTGGCCAAATGATGCCGAGTGTTTCGATAGGTGTACAATTGCATTGCTGACAAAATCAACGGGAGTGATGTCAATAGGCGTATCTAAAATGGGGCTTATCTGAAGCTGAATACAGCTTTTAATTTGGTTCCACAATAGATCAGAGGTGTGACAGATACCGATTTGGCTATGCCCCGTAATATGTCCTAAACGATAAATATTTGCAGGAATTCCACGTGCTTGTGCTTCCATGATGAGCCGCTCGGCCACCCACTTGCTTTGTGAATAACCGTCTAAATCTAATGGATCTAAGTTTAATGGGGTTGACTCATCAATTTCACCGAATTCTGTAAAGACTGCTTTAGAAAAGATACTGAACGTTGAAATATGATGGACCGGTTTTAGTTTAGAGCAGCAGGCAAAACGCAATACTTCTACGGTTCCCCCCACATTGCTGGGTTTTAATAATTGATACGGATACACAAAATTCACCCAAGCCCCATTGTGATAAATCACATCAACTCGTTTAGCAAGCTGACGAAATTTTGATCCACTCCAGCCGAAGAAAGGCTCTGATAGTGTGCCAACGATTGGAATGATTCTTTGGATGAATTTTGTCAACTCTAATTGATACTTATTCAGATTCTGGCAAATTTTTACCATGGCTTCCTCCGCATTTACTGCGCGTACTAAACAGTAAATATTGGCCTGTGTGTTTTCAAGTAAATCATGTAATAAGTGCGCTCCTACAAAGCCTGTAACTCCCGTTAATAAAATTGATTTAGGCTCCTTGTCGATCGCAAGTAAAGTAGGTGGTGGAATAATTTCAGGATCTAGTTCTATCTCCTTTTTCCAGTCAATCGCATAGTCTTGTTCCGCCGAATTGGTATCTGTACTTTTTTTCTCTAGTCGTTCTGCCAACTTAGCAATGGTTTTACACTCGAAGATATCTTTCACTTGACAACTAAAGCCGGCTTGAGTAATACGATTCGATAGTTGAATGCTTAAAATAGAATCACCACCAATGCTGAAAAAATCATCTGTAACACCTATTTGTTCTAATCCAAGCAAATCCTGCCAGATGGCTCCTATTTCCGCTTCTATTTCTTTTTGGGGAGCTGCATAGTTTTCTGATAGTGGATTGAAATTGGGTTCTGGCAATGCTCCTTTATCTAGCTTCCCATTGGGTGTTAGTGGAAATGATTCCAGTTGCAAAAATGTATGAGGCACCATGTACTCAGGTAATCGTTGCAGTAATTGATGCATTAACTCCTTATCAGAAGAATGGAATGAGGGGAAAGCTTGATCTAATACATAGTAAGCCACTAAGTATTTATGGCTACCGGTTTCTAATTTCCGTTCTTTCGTTAATACACAGGCTTGCTTAATTCCTTTGGTTTGCAATAGTGCATGCTCGATCTCGCCTAATTCAATTCGGTAGCCATTTACTTTTACTTGATTATCATATCTCCCAATGAATTCCAGATTGCCATCAGGCAACCAGCGTACCATATCACCTGTTTTGTACAAGCGTACATAGTCTTTTGTTTTGTCTGAGGGGCTTGCAAATGGATTCAGAATAAAGCGTGCACTTGTCAGATCTGGTTGATTTAAATAACCTCGAGCTAATCCTGCGCCACCGATGTATAGTTCGCCTTTGACTCCGATAGGCACTGGCGCGTAATTTGTATCGAGCACATAGGTTTGCTCGTTAAATAGGGGTTTCCCCACATGGGGTTTAGAGGGATTTGTAAGTTCATATGCAGTACTCCATATCACTGTTTCGGCAGGCCCATATACATTGAATACTTTTTTGAATGATTGAATTAACTTTTCTGCTATGGGTGATACTAATGCTTCGCCTCCTACCAGACAAATCTTATCTGATAATTGATGAGCATACTTAGTTACTAATGGCAGTAAGCTATTGGGAGTTTGTTGTATGATTTGATTGGCTGAGATCTCTTCGGCTGTTACCTGATTGATGGATGATAGTGTAATGGAATGCCCTGTAATGAGTGGCAATGCATATTCTAGTCCGAAAATATCAAACACATAATTTGTTAAGCTCAGTAGGTTGTATGAGGTTGTATGAAGTTGCTCAAACAAATAATCACTGAAATTATATACGAATTGAGCAAACGCTTTGTGTTCTACCATCACTCCTTTAGGTTTGCCTGTAGTGCCTGAAGTATAGATGACATAAACTAAATCGGTGGGTTTGCTATACAATGGCAAATGGGTGGTGTCTTCGGCACGGTATAAGCTTTCATGTAAATCTATTTGAATGAGCTTATTCTTGGGTAGTTGTACATGCCTGTTTTTATTTACATGCTCTGTGGTCAGGATGAATGTTGCCCCGGTATCACTCAGCATGTAATCTATTCTCTCTTGCGGATAATTGATGTCGATAGGTACATAAGCTCCTCCGGCTTTCATAACAGCGAGTATGCCGATCACCATTTCTAAACTTCTATCGAGGTATAGGGCAATAAGTGTATCTGGTTGAAGTGCCTTTTTAGTTTGCTTTTGATACTGTTTTCTGATATGCCAGGCCAGTTGATTACTCTTTTCATCTAGTTCTTGGTACGTTAATTTTTGTTTTTCAAAGACTAATGCTGGGCTATCAGGTATTCTTCTCGCTTGTTCTTGAAAGAGCTGATTAACTGTTTTATGCTTAGGATAATACTTTTCTGTTGTGTTCCATTGGTTAATAATCTGATCATATTGCTGGGTGTTGAGTAAGGAGTGTCGACTGTAGGGCTGTTCTGGGGCTTCTAAAAGTCGAGCTAGGAGCTGAATGTAGTGACCAATAAGTCGTTCAATTGTGTCTTTGTGAAATAAATTGATCGCATAACTTATTTGCCCATTAATTTCTGGGTAGCTATTGTCTATCGTGATGGAGAGGTCGAATTTTTCTATCTCGTATAGGTTTGCTATCTGAAATGGTTTGAGATATGGTTCTTGTTGATCGGAATAGACTTTGTTCAGATGATCCAAATCGTTAACCATGAACATCACTTGGAAAATCGGATGACGGGAAGCATCTCTGGGGACTCCTAACGCACTCACTAATTTTTCAAATGGTAAATCCTGGTGCAATTGCGCTTGTATTTGATCTTGGTGTACCTGTTTGATCAGCTCATCATAGCTTTGATTTTTGTTAAGTACAGCTCGATTGACTTGCGTATTGACAAAAAGACCAATTATGTCTTCTGTTTTTGGGATATGTCTATTGGCGATGACACCGCCTACAACAATATCTTCCTGACCTGTGTACTTGCTTAATAAAATATAAATGCTACTCAATAGCACATTATGCATTGTTGTTCCATGGGCCTTGGCTAATGCTCTTAATTGATCGCTAGTCTCCTTACTCAGTTCAAAGGATTGACTTGAACCGCGATAGTCTATTTTATGTGGCCTTGGATAATCCGTTGATACCTCTAAAGTTTGGTATTCTGATAGGTATTGCATCCAATAATTTAATTGGTTTCCCAAAATGGCCGTTTCACTCAAATATGTTTTCTGCCATATCGCATAATCCTTATACTGAATATCCAATGCCGGTAAGCTGAAGTTGTTTTCACCATGGACATAGGCTTGATAGTAGGCTAAAAGTTCTCGTTGAAAAATAGTAATTGACCAGCCATCGCTTGCGATATGATGAAAATTAATGAACATGATCGTTCTGTTCTGAGCGTTTTTAATACCCGTCTCTTTTGATTGAATAGTGTAAAATTTAACGCGTATTGGATATTCAGTACTTAAATCAAAGGGGCGGACCATATCTTCTCTCAAAAGAGATTGCAGATCTACTTCATCTGCTACGATTGCTTGCTCCATCAAGAGGGGTTCATGATGCACTTTTTGAGTACCGTGTGCTTGATTGTTTGCCTGCTCAATCGTGCTTCTTAATATTTCATGTCTGGATATAATTTGTTGAATCGCATACTTTATTCCAGCTAAATCTGTAGTTGCGTCAAGTTCGTATATTTCGGGGATATGATAGACGTGTGTGCCTTGTTCATATTGCTCAATAAACCATAAACGTTGTTGCGAAAAAGATAATTCGGTTTGAAGTGCGTTTGTTCGCGGTATGCTTGTTTGAGTTTGAATTTGGTGGTGATGCAGAATTTCGGAGATGTTTTTGTATCGAAATATATCAGCCACTGGTATCTCGTGCCCTGATACCATACTCATCTGATGCGATACTTGAATGGCTAGAATAGAAGTTCCGCCGATTCTGAAGAAATCATCCGTGATACCTACACGATCCGATCCTAGTATTTTTTGCCAGATGGCACAAATCTGTTTTTCTATCTCGTTGGTTGGCTCAACATATGCTTGATTAAATGAATTAAAATCAGGACTCGGAAATGCGAGTTTATCCAGTTTGCCATTGATGTTGAGGGGGAATGATTCTAGCCTCACGAACAACTTTGGTACCATATATTCAGGCAATATTTGTAATAAGTTATGCTGAATGGCATCTTGGTTTAATGTGCTGTTATCATTCAATATGTAATAGCCGACTAGATAGGGATGAGTACCTGTTTCAAGTTTTATTTCTTTTGCTAGCACGCAAGCTTGTTTAACCCCCTCGATTTGAGATAATGCATATTCGATCTCTCCTAGCTCAATTCGGCATCCATTAATTTTTACTTGTGAGTCCTTTCTTCCCCAATAGATGATCTGTCCGTTGGGTGTTAATTTTCCATAATCACCCGTCTTGTATAATTTTTCTCCAGGAATGAAAGGGTGTTCAATAAAGGGGCTTTGAGGGGCAGAATAATTGATGTACCCAGACGATAAACAAGCCCCCGAAACACATATTTCGCCTAAGCTGTTGTAGGGCACTGGTTTTAAATGCTCGTCTAGAATGTATGTTTTGACATTATCGATGGGTATGCCGATGGGAAGTTTTATCTCAGTCCTCCCCGAAGGAGAGGGGAATGTATTTGTTAAACCCGAGCTGCTTTTATGAGATGGTTGGGGCGAAGTTTTGTACAAATTGTAATCTTCATAGGTATCAAAATAGGTCGCATCTGCCGTTACTTCTGTTGAGCCATAGATGTTCAGCAATCTTTTGGTGCTGGATTGAAATGTTTCATAAAACTTGCTGACCAGAGGATATTTTAGTTCTTCGCCACTGCACGACCACAGATTTAATTTCTCAAGACGTGAAAGGTCAAGTGGGTCGTAATTTAAAATCTCATCCAATAAGGAGGGAACTAAAACGATTCTTGTAACGCTGTGAATAGCTAAGGCATTGATGACCTCTCGAATATTCAAAACCTCTTTTTTTTTGATCATCACGGCTGGAATACCACTTAATAAAGGCCCAAATATTTCCCAGATATGATCCACAAAACCAATTGAGGTTTTGATGCAGCATACTTCATCTGCTTGGAAAGGATATGTATTCCACATCCAATGGAGCCTGTTCATGATTCCTGAATGGGTAATCTTAACTCCTTTCGGATTGCCTGTTGATCCAGAAGTATAGATAATGCATTCGACAGAATCTGTGTGATTTTCTAGTTCTTTGATGGGCAGAAACTGATCCGACTGAAGTAGAATCTCCGCTAGCTTATTTGTTAGCAAATCATCATCAAACAAAAAAGCTGCCCCGCTATTTTGCATGATGTAATCGACTCTTGACATAGGAGTTGCCACATCAAGCGGGACATATATGCACTTTATGCTTTTGATAGCCAAAAGAGTTGCCACGAGATAGCTTGTGTTATCAAGCTTTACAGCTATCGTTTGGTGCTTTTGGCATTTATTGAGGAGTAAATAATTGGCTATTCTATTTTTGAGCTGATTTAAGGCATGGAACGATATTTCTCTTTCGCCATCAATCAAGGCGGTTGCTTGCGGTCTTTTTTTTACTTGTTCTTGGAAGAGGCAGTCAATGGTTTGATGTTTGGGATATTCTTTCTCTCTAGCATTCCATTGATGGATGATTTGGTTATACTCTTCCGTATTGAGCAGGCCATCTTGCAGCATATGATTTGCTTTTACTTTAGGAATAAATGAAATGTGGATCTCTATTTAATGATCTCTGCTCTGTGATGCTCAAAACCATGAAAAAACTGATCTTCCATGATCTGCTTTTCCACTATGGGGCCCAATATGTTACAAACGGTGTCGAGGTAAACTTGATCATCTAAGTCCTCAACAACTGAGATTCGAGAGAATTGTTTTAACAATATGCTTGTTCCAGCCAAAACTCCTGCTGCTACCTGCATTAAAGTTGCGTTGGTATCATAACGAGTTGCTTCATGATGATAGTTTCGATAACCCAGCCAGTAAGCTCCATAGCGCGTTGTTTGTAATAAAACCCCTACGGTATCACTTCCATCTAATTCAAAATTTTTGGGAACTAGTAATACCGGATTAATCAATTTTAGATCTCTCACTTTTGGAAGATGAAAAGAGGAAATAGGGGGGATAGAATAGATAAATCCACTGGTAATATTGGGGTATTTTTCGCCGATAGTGACAGACTCTTCATGAGGAACAAGAATCCCATTGATGATTTTATCATGACAAACAATATCAAACTTACAATCTAGAGGTCTCGAGTTGATCCATTGTACTCGCCCTTGGCTCACATAGCCTGTCGATTGTTCAGTAAATTCTGCAAATGCGTGCTGTGGATTCCACGTGATTGGAAAATCCGAACTATTGAATTTGTATTCTGGTATGGTAGTAGTATCCTCCTCAGTGAACATAATGTACTTCAGGTCAGCTATTAGCTCACTTTTGTCGATAAAATTTAAGTTGGCTAGGCGCTGGATCCCTCTTTCTACAAGCGCATTGACAACACCCGGATTCATTCCACTTCCGAGTATGACTCCAGATTTAGATCTTGCTCCTCTATTAATGATTGCATTTCGTATCTCGAGTGCCCGAACTAACATGAGGCATCGGGGATGTTCTTTGGCATACACGTCTGGCCAAACTCCATAACCAGAATTCAAATACAGTACCCCTAAATTCGTGCATATGCGTACAAACTCGATTGTTTCTATATCAGCGACTTCAACTAGGGCATTGATCTCATGTTCGATAAGCAATCTTTCTAAATCAAACTGATTGGTGATATCGACACCAGAAACGACCGAAATAGCATACTTGTCTTTAAGTTGGTCATTTACTCGGATGTTCTGACATCGATCTACCAAAACTAATTTTGTGCCGTGAGGAATAATTGAATTGGATATATCATGTTGTGCTAAGATGTTAACAAAAGCACTTCCTATGCCACCAGAGGCACCCAGTAGCATTACTTTCAAGAAATCAACTTCCATAGAATTGTTTTAGGCTGTTAATACTGCATGTTCTTATTGATATGTTCGGATAAATATCCTTCCATATGTTCTCGTCCGGTGATCATGTTCTGCTCATTTCCCAGTGGCATTAGCTTGGTATGGGGTTTCGGTAGAGCCATAAAAGGATATGAAACACGAGCAGATTGTTTTTCTGAAAGCCGAACGCGGTGCTTGAGTGCCGGAATGTTACCACCTGAAATGAATTGAGTCAGCTTTCCTGGGAACACAATGGGTGTTCTTCCTGGATTGTGAGGCGTACTCCATACCCCTTCTTGGAATGCCTCAAAGTCATACACGGCACCATGGGGCATGGTGGTGAATAAGCCTTCATCAATATGTTCACCCATTCGAAAAGTCCTATCTTTTTCTACTTCAGTCGAGGTATACGGATAGAAATAATTGATGAGCATAGAAAACTCGAAATCTTCAAGCGATAAATTAGCGTGCTTTAAGTTTTCATCTTTCAGAATATTGTGAATGATTTCTTCGCCCAGCTGGCATAAATTCTTAAAAAGAGATTGTTGTATAAAATGAAGTTCTGGGGGGACTGTCTCATTACTTCTTGTAGTCATTGTATATGATTCCTGCATATCAGGAAGCGTAGGGTTACCCGAATGCTCATATCCTCGCTCGAGATATCCACCAAATCCGTAGGAGTACTTTCGCTTATAATCCACCGATTTTTCAAAAAAATCTAAAACACATTGATCATACTGTTGATCGTATAAGTTCTCTTGAAGATAACTCACATTGCCATGAAAAAACTTTTCTAAATTCATTCCACTTTGATTTAGTTGATCCACACAATATCTTGTAATTTTTTACAAGTTAATATAATTTATAAAAATTATACTAACTTAATTAAAAGACAATCAATGAAGAATAAGTAGAGCTATGTAACAGAATGATAACCTTAACCGCTGTAATTATGAAAGAGAATTTTGACGATTTATTTTGCGGAAGCACAGATGTATATCCAACAAATACCCAGTTTCAGCCCAAGTCGATTTCATGGAGTAGTGCTGATTTGATAGGACAGTTTCAGAAAAATGATATTGTTTTAGATAGTAAAACAATAGCTGAAATGAAAGAGGGTCTTTGGAATGATCTATGTTCGGAATATGATGCTGAGAATTTTTGTAATTACTTGAAAGGATCTGGTGTTAAGCTAAGCAATGACTTCAAGTCCTTTGAATACGTTTGGCGTCGCGATGAGTTTAATCATTACTTGGGTTTTAAGCAGATCTATTCTTTGCTGTATGATGTCACTGAAGATGACATTGTCAAAGAAATGAAACGTAGACCCGTAAACTTCGAGCCAATCAAACCTATGCTTCAGGATGAATTTAAAATCTGCCTTCTTATTGCCTATGATGAAATAGCTACTACTAAAAATTATGCTTCTGAATATGAATTCTACACTTCATTTGGACCCGCTAATTTTTTGAGATGGGTGAAGAATGTCACAAGAGACGAAGCGTATCATTTCAATAATTGTATGGAATTGATCGGTAAAAATTTCAAAAATAGGATTAATGAAATACCAAAGCTAGTTGATCGTTTTATTGATTGGGATCTCAATGGGGAAGAGTATCATGGAACATTTGTTCTTGATCACGATGGTCCCTATTTTACCAGCGAAGTTTTAAATACGTGCGGAGATACTATTAAAAATTATTTTGACCGAAAACGATGAGAAAAGACTGGTTGCATTTTTATCAAATGGATTTTGTTCAAGAACGTTCAAACTATCCCAAAATAATTACCGAAGCGCAAGGATGCTATGTAGTGGACTGCGATGGAAAATCATATTTCGACAGTTTAAGCGGAGCATTCTGTGTTAATCTAGGGTACGGTAATACCACATTATTGGCTGCGGGGTATGAAGCAGCTAAGAAACTCCATTTTGCCTCACCTTTTTCCGTTGCTCATGATCAGGCAATAGCACTTGCAGATAAGATTTCAAACTCGCTTATCCAGGTATTTAATCAAGAATCACACGTTTTTTTTACCAATAGTGGATCCGAAGCAATTGATACTGCGCTTAAAATAGCGCTTGCTGTTTTCAGAAAACGAGGCGAGGATCGGCAATTTTTTATATCCATAGAAAATAGCTACCACGGAACCACTTTTGGTGCAGCTTCTATTTCAGGCTATGAAGGATGCAGATCACAAACCGGGAATCTTTACCAAGAAGTACTTTTCGCGCCTAGTAGTTCTTCTTGTCAAGCGGAGGATTATACAGAATTGGATGCATTTCTTAAAAACCTTCCCATTGATCCAAGTCAAGTGGCGGGAGTTATCATCGAGCCTATGGAGAATTCGGCTGGGAACTATCCTCTTCCGCAAGCGTATATCACAGTCATTGACAATTTTTGCAAACAACATGGTATTTTGCTCATTGTGGATGAAGTGATCACTGGATTTGGCCGATTAGGTTGCCAATGGGGAATAGCGGAATACGCCATTGAGCCGGATATCATTGTTTCATCGAAGGGTTTAACTTCTGGTTATGACTCTTTGGGAGCAACAGCCGTTAAAAAAAGCCTGGAAATAAATTTTAGGGGAGATGATGAGAGTTGCTTCATGCATGGAGCAACTTTTGGTGGTAGGCCAGCCGCTTGTGCGGTAGCAAATCAAGTATTTAGCTTACAAGATCAGCTTGATATTTTCAATCAAGCCAAAACGAAAAGTAAGCTAATAGAAAAGAGATTGCTCGAGTTGCACGATCAATATGCATTCATTCATCGTATTACAGGCAAAGGATTTCTTTGGTCGATTCATTTCTCTGAAAGTATGGATGGGAAACCAATTTGCCAGGAGATCACTGAAAAACTATGCGCCTGTGGAGTGCTTCCATCTTTGTATCAATCTAGAAAAGCTAATTTTTTAGAATTTGCTCCGCCTCTGGTAGCAACTGAAGTCGAACTGAATGATGTTCTTGATAAATATCAATCTGTTCTAAAAAACTTGGCCACTAGTTCTTTATTAATGGATCAACAAGTTTGATAGTTGCACAAAAAGAGGCTTACTCATGAAGGAAGCCTCTTTTTGTGGGATAAAGAACGATTGTTTATCGAATGAGTTTTATTTTTTCAGGGAAGCCATGTCGATCACAAAACGGTATCGAACATCACTTTTCAACATGCGTTTATAAGCCTCGTTGATGTCTTGCATATTGATCATCTCAATTTCTGAGACGATGTGATGTTCGCTACAAAAATCAAGCATCTCCTGTGTCTCAGTAATGCCGCCAATGATTGAACCTGCTACCGATTTTCGGCCCAGAATCAGGGGTGCTGAATTTAACATCGGATCAAGTGGTCCCAAGTAACCTACCAATATGAGTGTGCCATCGACTGCTAGCGAAGGAATGTAATGATTCACATCATGAACATCAGGAACGGTATCCAGGATCAAATTAAAATTTCCTTTGACCGAAGCCATCTGCCTTGCATCAGTAGAAATGATTACGCGATCTGAACCCAGTTCTCGCGCGTCTTTTTCTTTGTTTGGCGAACGAGAAAAAAGTGTAACATGAGCGCCCAATGCTTTAGCCAGTTTGATTGCCATATGACCCAAGCCACCTAAACCTATAACAGCGACTGAACTATGCTTGTTCACCTTCCAGTGTCGTAAAGGCGACCACACGGTAATACCTGCGCAAAGCAGTGGAGCTGTCGCTGCCGGGTCAAGATTGCGGGGTATCTTCAATACAAAGTGTTCTGTGACAACAATCTTTTCTGAGTAGCCACCAAATGTGTAACCACCTAAATGTTTGTCTTTGCTGCCATAGGTGGAGGTAGAACCAGAAATGCAATACTGCTCCAGCTTATGTTGGCAACTGGTGCACTGTCGGCAGGAGTCTACCATGAATCCCACGCCTGCAAGATCGCCAACCTTGAACTTGCTTACCTCACTGCCTACTTTCGTTATGCGGCCTACGATTTCATGACCCGGAACTACCGGATATCGTGTGGCACCCCAATCGTTTTGAACAGTATGCAGGTCCGTGTGGCAAACACCACAATAAAGTATATCAATCTCAATGTCTTCAGGGCTAAGTTCCCGACGCGCAATACTGAGCTGTTTTAGTGATGATTTGGCGGTTTCTGCGCCATAAGCCTTTACTTGGGTGATTTTCATAGATAGAAATAGTCTTGATAATGATTTAGGTAGCGTATGTAAATGTATGATGAAGTAGTTTGAGAGAAAATGGCAAAGCTAAATTTGGTGTGTGTGTGCTAAAAATAAGACCGATGTTGCACTAGGGCCAAAAGTGGTAAAAATGGTCGAAAAAGAATGGAAGATAAACGCATCAATGTCGAACATGCGTTAAACAGTTTCATTCAACGCAGATTCAACTCGCCAATGCAACTTTTTGATTCAAATAACGGAAGAAAAGAT
>CALLKE010000014.1 GCA_938008555.1 uncultured Pedobacter sp. | reverse complement strand
CTCATATGTTCTTCCATCGGGTCCTTATTACTATGTGATTGAGTTTTTAGGTAACGATGGAACTACTCAGAGGTATTTCGGCTCTTTGGAAATACGGCACTAGTGGCGATAATAGAGATGGTAGCTTGGGCAAGATCCGTTTAACAATAATACGTGGATTTGCATGTAGCGTATTTCATTTCTCTTGGCCTTTTTAACATTAGGTTGTTAGCGACATCATGTTCAATATATCCTCCACATACGTTCTTTCATTTACAAGTCGGGGGACCTTATGCTGTCCGCCTAGTTTGCCTTTTTTTTTCATCCAATTAAAAAATGTACTCTCCGGAGCAACATGGATGAGCGGTTTTTTCATAGCTATATCGTTAAAGCGTTTGGCATCATAATCAGAATTTACTTCTCGCAGTGTCCGATCTAGCACCTCGGTAAAATATTCCAAGCTGTCTGGGGAATGTTCAAATTCAATGATCCATTCATGCCCGCCTCTAGAGTTATTCTTAAAATAGATTGGGCAAGCGGTGTATTCACGAATGCTAGCATGTGTACGTTTACAGGCTTCTTCTAGTGCTTTCTCAGCATTGTCGATAATTAATTCTTCTCCAAATGCGTTGATAAAATGTTTGGTACGTCCTGTAATTTGAATACGGAAAGGAGATAGCGAAGTAAATCTAATTGTATCACCAATCAGGTATCTCCATAAACCAGCGTTAGTGGAAATAATGATGGCATAATTTTTATGAAGTTCTACCTCATCTAAGCTTAATGTGGGAGGGTTTTCTTTTCCAAAATCTTCCATGGGTAAAAACTCATAGTAAATGCCATAGTCAAGCATGAGGAGCATTTCTTCTGAGTTGGGCTGATCTTGTATGCCAAAAAAACCTTCTGATGCATTGTAGGTTTCTAGATAATACATCGTATCAGAAGGGATCAGCTTTCTGAACTGTTCGCGATAAGGTTTAAAATTGACGGCTCCGTGGGAATAAAACTCAAGGTTTGGCCATACCTCAAGAAGATTTTCTTTGCCTGTGATTTCAAGTATTCTTTTTGCCAAGACGATATTCCAAGTAGGTACTCCCGATATATTAGTTACATTGACATCAATTGTTGCTTCTGCAATTTTCTCTACTTTTTCTTCAAAGTTGTCCATCAATGTGATTGATAGATCGGGAGTACGATAAAACTCGGCCCAAAAAGGCAGGTTTTTGATTAGCACTGCAGATAGATCTCCATACCAAGAATCAGCATTGAGTTGATTGATTTGATGGCTTCCTCCCAAAACCAAACATTTTCCTGTAAATATTTTGGTGTCTGGGCGATTATGGCAGTAGATGGACAGTAGATCTTTTCCACCTTTAAAGTGACATTCTTCTAATGACTCTTCACTTACAGGAATGAATTTACTTCGATCGTTGGTGGTGCCTGATGATTTTGCAAACCACTTAATCTCCGATGGCCATAATATATTTTGTTCGCCTTTTAGCATTCGACTGATGTATGGTTTTAAGCTGTCGTAGTTCTGGAGAGGTACACGTTCTTTAAATTGCTGTTGTGTATTTAAAGACGAATAATCGTACTGCTTACCCCATTCAGTATGCTTGGCAATTGAAATTAATCTTTGAAGCCACTCCTCCTGAACTTCATGTGGGTATTTAACGAATAGCTCGATTTGGTGCATTCGTTTTTTCATGATCCAAGTAAAAAAAGAATTAACAAGCGTCATCAGATATGTTTTAAGCAGTATTTAAAATGTTGATTAGGATTTTTTCTCCTTTGAAGGGGGCTGAGGTAAATCATTCGGGCCGAGTGAGGATACCGTGTGGCCTTTCTTTCGTAGTTCGAAATGCTGTCCTAAATAAAATTTTCTGGCAATATCATTATTCGCTATGTCATGGGGGGTGCCAGTGAGCATAATCTTGCCCTCGGCTAATAGATAGGCTCTGTCAGTAATGGAAAGTGTTTCCTGAACATTGTGATCTGTGATTAGGATACCAATATTTTTGAGTTTTAAACGAGCTACAATATGCTGTATCTCCTCAACAGCGATTGGATCTACTCCAGCAAAAGGTTCATCTAGCAAAATGAAGTTTGGATCGGCAGCCAAAGCACGTGCAATTTCTGTGCGTCTACGTTCTCCACCCGAAAGTAGATCACCTCGATTCTGGCGGACTTTGTGCAAACTAAACTCATCAATTAATTCCTCTAGCTTATCTTGTTGCTCTAACTTGGTGAGTTTAGTCATCTCAAGTACGGATTTGATATTGTCCTCAACTGATAATTTTCTAAAAACAGATGCTTCCTGGGCCAAATAGCCGACACCTTTTTGTGCTCTTCGATACATGGGATCCGACGTGATATCCTCATCGTTTAGATAAACGTGTCCTTCATTGGGTTTGATCAGTCCAACAATCATGTAAAAAGATGTTGTTTTTCCAGCGCCATTGGGTCCTAAAAGTCCAACAATTTCTCCTTGCGAAACGTAGAAGGACACATTGTTTACAACACTGCGTTGCTTGTATTTTTTGATGAGATTTTCAGCTCTTAATATCATTTGTTTTTAGTGTTGGAATAGTCAATGTTAAATCAATGTTGAGCTCGTTTGGTTTACAAATCAATATGCAATACTTATGATACAGTACTTACTCGTATCCCTTTTAGATTTAATTGTAGAGATCGTTGCTCTCTAAAAACATTTTGCTCAATGCAGTAGCAAATATCGAAGGGGACACCCTGATTAATGATGGGTAAATATTCACCCAATCCAAAACCGATGCAGCTGACAAATATAGGCGAGTGCGCTTGTTTGATACTCATCTTTAAGTGATTATTCCCGACCAATGTTGCTGTTCCATATGTGTAAACGTGTTTGGTTGTAAATACTGGAGCCATATTTTGAGGGCCAAAAGGAGCCAGTTGATTGAGTATACGGATGAATTTGGCATTGATTTGCTCGAGATCGATCTGGGCGTCAATCAGTATACGTTGCGTTAATAAATCGTCTGTGATACTAGCTGAAACAACCTCCTCAAATCGTTGTTGAAAAAGAGGAATGTTTTCTGCTTTCATCGTCAGTCCAGCAGCATACTTGTGGCCGCCAAATTGTTCAAGAAGATCACTACAAGCATATAAAGCTTCATAAAGATCAAAATCGATAACAGAGCGAGCTGATCCTGCTACCAGATCGTTCGATTTGGTGAGTACAACAGTGGGGCGATAATAGGTTTCTGTCAGTCGAGATGCGACAATACCAATGACTCCCTTATGCCAATTTTCGTTAAATACAACGGTTGTTTTGCGTGCTTTATGATGTGGATGATCGAGCATAGCCAAAGCTTGATCAGTTATACTTGCATCATATTCTTTGCGCTCGCTATTTTTCAGGTTGATGATCTCACTTTTTTCAAGTGCATCATCATAGGTTTCTGAGATTAATAAATTGACAGCATGTTTCGCGTCATCTATTCGTCCTGCAGCATTGATACGCGGCCCAATTTGAAAGACTACATCAGAAATGGAATAGTTATTTGTTTTGCCTGCAATATTTTTTAGGGCAGATAATCCTTGGCAAGGATTGTTGTTTAAATGTCCGAGCCCATGCCAGGCTAAAACACGATTTTCGCCTGTTATAGGTACGATATCAGCAGCTATACTCACAGCAACCAAATCCAAATAGCAATAGACATGATCTATATGAATATGATTACGTATTGCAAAAGCATGAATCAATTTAAAGCCAATGCCACAGCCAGATAGTTCCTTGTAAGGATAGGAGCAGTCGGCACGTTTAGGATCTAGAACAGCAATCGCATCGGGTAATTCATCGCCTGGTAAGTGATGATCACAGATGATGAAATCAATCCCTTTTTCATTGGCATAGGCAATTTTATCGATGGATTTAATGCCACAGTCTAATGCGATAATTAATGAAAAATAGTTCTCCTCTGCGTAGTCGATGCCCTGTGTCGAGATGCCATAGCCCTCTGTATAGCGATTAGGAATATAAAAGTCAACATCAGCGTAAATCTTCTTTAGAAAACTATAGACCAAGGCTACAGAAGTTGTTCCATCGACATCGTAATCACCATAAATCAGAATTTTTTCATTTGCCGCGATTGCTTCTTCTATGCGGATGATTGCTTTATCCATATCCTTCATTAAAAAAGGATCATGTAGGTGACCAAGTTCTGGTCTAAAAAAAGATCGGGCTTCTTCGAATGTAGTGACTCCGCGTTTAACCAATAGGGTAGCTAATATTTCATCAATCTGGAGCGATTGTTGCAATGCTATGACCGCTGAATGATTATCTAGGGAGGACTCCACCCATCTTTTTTCCATAGAATTATGTAATTAGGTGGCAAATATACGTGGATTCAGCCCTGAATTTTTGGGACAATTTAAAAAAGCCTCCATGCCTGTTATTGATGACCTTTATGCATACTGATAGAGCTGTATTAACATCTTTGTTAATACAGCTCTATCAGCACGGCTGAAATGTTTGTGACAATGATATATTCGATAGGATGTTTACACAGGCATAAAAATTAAGCTGCCCTGAATGTAAGCCAATCGTATTCGGCGATATATACACCTTACTGACTTCATCATACACCCACGTAGTTACATTATTGATCGGCTTTTCCTCATGCGAAATCTCAATCTGGTTCGTAGCTGTGGTGTTTGCTTGCTCGGAGAACGTGAGTGTGGTTAATCTAAGAAAGCTTTCATGACGAGACAATTTTATAATTATAACACGTATTCTTCAGGGACGATGGCAAATTGTTTTTTCGCACTTCTTTCCCATTCTAGGCCATATAGATGTTGCATCCGTGTGTTGATAGTGGCCTTCTCTTCTTCCTCACAAACTTGAAGGTAGTGATAAGCTATCACTGCAAAGCCAGAACCACCTAGCGATTCATCATCTTGAGCGTATCCGATTGGAAATGCTTTTTTAGCGAGCTCGTTTACCTTACTTCTGTGATGCTTTGAGGCTACAAGCAACGCATTTTGAAAAGCTCCTATTGAAAGGCTTTCTTGTTTGTATTGGATGTACAAGTCGGCTTGTTTTTCAAACCACACGATGCTCTGGTCATACTTCGTATCAATGTTTAGATAGGCGGCTTTATACCCATAAAACTGCCCCAAAAGGCCAGATGCTGCGACTTGTGTTTCTTCAGTATCTAAGAGTGGGTGCAGCGTGTTGATCCCACCATCGAATAGTTGGTTGATTTTTTCAGTAGACTTAAATCCAAACAGGAAGCTTGCATAAATCAGATGTGCCGAGGCCCAGAGTAGTTTATCGCCACTTGCTTGAGTGCATGCTAAAGCTTTTTCACCCCAATCGAATACAGCTTGTTTGTTGCCTTTTTTTGCGGCTTCTCCCATGGCGAAAAGACATTGCCTGAATGCTACTTGAGGATCTTCCGGATCACCGGAAGTAGCCACGTGTTGATAAGAGCCTTCGGTATTAAAGCACTCAACAGTAGAAATGGTGATTTTTTGTTTTTCCGTTTTAGGAAACAATTGTTCAAACTGCTCACCGTCAAGATCATCTACTAACATGATGGCCACGTCTTGAGGCAATAGGGTTATTGTTTCTTCTATCCAATGAACGAGCTGTTTCTCGTCGGTATTGGCGTAGGGGAGTAGCCCAAAAACAAGTTTATTGTGCGTACTTCTATACTTTTTGAAGCTTTGCAAAATTTCTGCCAGCAAATAGCCGCATGCTTCTTGATCATGTTCCGCTGGGCTAAGCAGCTGACATCGCTCTTGGAAACGAACGAAATCATCCCATACAACTAGTTCTGTTTTTTCCTTTGCAAATAAAGCTAGCCAGTCTTTGACTACATAATAAGCATAGCTATGGGCTTCGGTGAAAGGCGTGAATAAAATCACGAAGGTTTCTTGCAGGCGGCCTTGGGAGGTAGCTTCTAATTGTAAAAAACCATTGAAAATATTGAGGTCTTCTTTTTTAATCAACCAGCGGATTAGTTGATAGTCTTGGCCATTAGTTTCAGCTTGCCATTTTTGTTGTAGTGATGCTATGGCAAGTGTTATTGCGTTGTGTTCTTTCATTTGTTTAATTGATGTTTATTATCGCCCCTTTTCATGTCTGTTGATGCAAGCAAGTCAGTAGCGTGGTTTTAGAGAATTTTATTTCGAATGTTTTTGTCAGTTTTTGAGTTATCCTATTTGTTATTTCGTATTCAGCATTATTGAAACACCTAGCAAAATCAATAGTACTATTAACAGCAGTATCCAGTACGTGTATGCGATTTTTTGGTTCCTTTTGGTGTTTATTGGCCCATGTCTGAACTCCTGATAAAATGCATCAAACTTCTTTTTTTTGATAAAATAGTAGTGGTTTGGTAGATATATTAATGCATATACTAACATTCCGAACCCATAGATAATGCCTTCTAATGGTTTAGAGACGCCAGCAATCAGTCCATCGATTAAATATTCATCGATATAAGATAAAGTCGCTAGAAATATAAAACCCTGATAAAGCATTACAATAGACAGAGCAGCAAAGTATGGACTTGCATTTGGAGGTCGAGTGCCGTCTTTATAAGCGAAGTTGAAAATTACAAATATGAAATATCTTAATAGTTTCATTGTGCACTATTTTACCATCCGAAATGTGACTCAGCCAACTCCCAGGCAAATAAGGTTAGGCTTCCTATAGCTCGGTATTTTACGGCAGTAAAATACCGAGGCGTCTACCACACCGATCTTTTAAATTTATAAGAGGTGTACCTTTAGTAGATAAGACTTCACCGTTAGGAGTCAAAAAAGTGTTTCATACAACTGCCAAACACCAGTGTTACTATGAACAGGAGGACCCAGCATACATATCCAATTCTTTGATTTTTTTTTGTGTTTATTCCTGCATATCTAAACTCTTTATAAAAAATATCGAGCCTCTTTTTCTTGATAAAGTAATAGTAGTTGAGCGGAAATAGTAATGCATACATCATCATACCACTCCCGTACACTATACCTTCTACAGGTTTAAATATGAAAGCATCAAATCCAGTGATTATATACTTATCAATAAAAAATAGGCTTATTAAGAATAAAAAACTTTGATAAAGCATTAAGATCATTAGAACACCTAAATGCGGGTTAGCATTTTCTGGTCGAGTCCCATCTTTATAAGCGAAGTTGAAAATTACAAATATGAAATATCTGATTAGTCTCATCATATATTATTTTACCAACCAAAATTCTTATCCAATAATCTTTTCTGTTTATGAGAACCAATATTTCAAATGGCCGATGATCCCAATCATTATTGGTATATAAAGGGCTAAACATACATATGTAATTATTCGATTTCTTCTTGTGTTAATGCTAGCATGCTTCAATTCCTTATACAAAGCATCAAACTTCTTTTTTTTAATAAAGTAGTAATGATTGATTGGATATATGATCGTACATATCAGGATTCCAGAGCCATAGATTATATCCTCTACAGGATTAAATATCAAATTATCTAATCCAACGATGAGGTACTTATCAATAAAAAATAAGCTCGCTATGAATAAAGTGCTTTCATAGATCATTAAGACAACAATAGCCCCGAAATAAGGATCAAGATCTTCTCGATGGGCCCCATCTTTATATATCAGATTAAAGACCACGAATATTAAATATCTTACTAGTTTCATGATACTATTTTACCATCCATAATGTGATTCAGCTAACTCCCATGCAAACAAGACTATACCTCCAATGGCTATTATTGGTACGAACACAGTTGCACTTGCCGTAGTGGTGAAAAGAGCTATTGCAATTAAGGTTCCTTGTATAGCTATTTGTGCTCCATCAGTCCAATTAAGACCACGATTTTTAATTTGCATGATATTGTCTACGATCCCAAATAAGCCTGCTGCTATACCCATACCAGCCATAAACTTCGGAAGGACTACTTTAAGTCCAGATCTAGTTGAAACATGACCAAGAAAATCAGTTAAATCGAGTGCCGCACCGATGGAGCTTACCATAACACCCGCCGCATTGTAAAGATCTCTAAGAGTGGTTCCGCGTTTAACGGCTGGATTTTGCACTCTTCTGTTTATCCCTTTATTGCTTCCAACAGCAGTGTTAAAGGGTTCAGAAGATGCGTTTTTTCGAAAAACATCATAATATCTGTCTCTAGAAGAGACCCTCCATGGGGAGCTACCTCTAGCAAAAGGGTTACTAAGTGTCGCAGAGCGACTGATATTTCTTTGATTACGTTGTAACTCAAGCTCAATTGAGTTCAGTGCCTCAATTGAGGCATACCAGCCATCGTCGTCTCTAAAAGCCGAACCACCGTATCCTCTAGCGTGTGATTTAGCGAAGCGTTCTTTTGAATTCATGCGGGGTGCGCCGTCCCATCTGTCGTGAATGTTACTCATTGTTTGTTTTAGAATTATAACCGCGAACAATAATCGCGGTTATAAAAATGTGATTATTGTTCGTGTTAATTAAGATTGACTACTCCACCTTTTATGTCTGTTGTTGCTTTTCCCTTTACTGTGGCAATGATACCGTCAACTGTTATAGCAGCTGTGGCTATCAGGTCGGCATTGCCTTGGGAGTTTATTTCTGCCTGCATGTCACTATGTACTTTCATGGACGATTCTCCAAAAATAGTGGTGTCAATTCCTTTTATTTCAATTTTTGAGGACTCACCACCCGATTTTGCTAACTCAATCTCATCTGCGTAGAGGGTTATTTTATCTTCTTCGAGTGTGATACTGGCTTTGCCGTTTGTGATGGATACTGTTTTTGTTGATGTGACATCAATTTTATCTTTTCCATCTACCATAATATAGTTTCCGCCGGTTTTGTCTTTCACGGTAATGCCTTCGGCATCATTAAGTTGCACGGCATGTCCACTTTTGCTACTCAAGCTTTTGATACTATTGCCTGATCCGCCACCACTACCAACTTTACCGTGAAACAGGCCGCCCATTACAAAAGGTCTGTCAGGATGGTTGTGCACAAAGCCCACCATCACTTGGTCGCCTATTTCAGGGATAGCTACAAAACCACGGTTTTTGCCCACTTGTTTACTACCGCCCGCATCCGGACTCATCACTTTGATCCACTCAGAGGTGTTGCCGTTCAGTTGCCAGTCGAAGCGAACTTGCACACGGCCATAGGGATCTTTGTTGTCCGTAATAGTCGCCATTTGTTGCTCCATCAATGGAGTTTCAAATGTTGGCTTAGGTAAATATCCAGTATCGGCTCCTATGGCTTCAAAGAGGCCGATATAGTTTCCGAGGGCGTCCACTTTATGTTCTATCTGGATAATCATCAGTTTGGTGAAATAGGTGCTTTCTGGGCTACTTGGCTTCAGCATATTCATTTCAATGATGCATCCTGGGTATAGAAATGGTACAGTAGTTTGCCCTTTAGTGGTAAATACATCTGTGGCGATACTCCCACTGGCACTCTTTTGTGCCGCTTCCACATCTTTGTGTGTAGCTGCTTTAATGGGAGCAATGTCTAAAGAAGGCGTTTTGAAAATACCCTCCGACAGCTGATATGCACTTTTTGCTAAGGACGACCGGTGACTGATCTTAGTCTCGTCAGTGGTCAATCTTTCATGATTGATGCTGCTGTAACCATACAAGCTGCGGTTCACATGTCTTGATTTCATGCGTATGCTCACTTGGTTGACGTCTCTACCAAGGGTGAGGTTGATGGCTTTTTCTGGTATGGGTAGCTTGCCAAAGTGAAGTGTTGTTCCATCATAAAAGAACTGCTCTCCATAAGCTTCAGCGGTGCGTGCCAGGAAATTGTAATGTGATTCACGGTATTGGCAGCTATAGGAAAGATCGCCGGTATAACCAGGTTCGATACGACTTTGGTACTTTCCTTCGAACCCCTCGTTAATGACAGAATCGGCAACAGTTTTAAGACTAACCGGTTGTTTGCCACCAAAACTTTGCATATACGGTGCAGCGTCTAGCAAGGTGGTGGGGCTGCTTCCTACAAGCACCAAATTGCCTAAGCTGTGCGGATCGGTGCTAAACGCTATTTCTGTAATCACTCCAATGAAATCGCGGCTAGGGCTATCAGGAATATTTTTGTAAGCAAATGTGACTAGAATACGCTTGCCCATCAGTTTCTGAGCATCTTCAAGTTGGTGGTCTTGTGTGCTGCCCAAAGAGTCGTGGGAGAGGGTTAATGCAAACTTGTGATGCTGAGCAGCACTCTGAAATAGATCGAAGCGTTTGTAATGATGAATTGGTTTGCCCTCCGCTATAATGTCTAGTGAGATAAGATGGATTAAGCCGAATTCGCCACTATTGGCTAATGTTTCGGCGTCGCGTAGTGTTTGCTCGTAAGTTGAGAAATTCATATATAAGGTGTTTATGGGGGTGTTAATAGGTGGCTTTGGTTGCTTCCATAATTTTATTCCGCATTTCAGGCATGTACTTGGTCATCATGATTGTCATCATTTCCTTTTGTAGATCAGGAAGGACGTCAACCACTTTTTGCCCAGTTGGCGTTTTATGAAAGGCAGTAAATTGTTGGATTTCCTCTTCAGTGAAGTATTTGTCGTAGAGCTCAACAAGATCGGTATTGATCATCGTTTTTGACACTTCTTTTACAATGTTCATAGACGTCTTAAGCACTTCATCCACTTTCTTCTGGTTATAGCCGTTCTTTGCTTTCACTTGCTGCACCATTATGGGAATGATTGAATTAAAAGTCTTATCAATCATCGCGTCTGTTTTCATTAAATGGAATAGGTCTTTAATTGCTTCTTGTTTGGTTTGTGAAAATCCGTTAGTAATGATGATTGTAAATAGAGCTAGGGATAGAATTGATTTTTTTAACATAGTCAAGTTTTTAGATTTTGTAAAATGTGTAAAAATTTTCGTGGGGTAGTGCCTATTTGGCACAAGCCGGTAGCGTGGCTTTCCAGCAGTTCTACGATTTAAATAAAGCAGCCAACGCCATCCAGGTAGGCCAGTAGATCATTAGGCAGAAGTAGCCGATTTTTCTGTTCTTATTGGTGTTTATTGGAGAATTTTTAAATTCATTATAAATATGATCACTATTATTTTTCTTAAAAAATAATAGTGATTAAGAGGATATATTAATGCACAAAGAACTATACCACGCCCATAAACCATATTTTCTAATGGACTTAAAAGGGTGGTGGAAAAGCTAAGATTAAATTGATGTTCTATACAATACATGGTCACGATGATTATAAAACTTTCATAAGCCATTATAGCAGTCACACTCGTAAAATAGGGATCATCCACTTCCTTATAATTCCTATCCTTATAGTAATGATTGAAAATTAAGAAGATCAAATATTTAATGACTTTCATTTCGCACTTAGAAACATGCAAAACTCAAAAGCAAGCAAAAATACTATGCTGTTAAAATATGGTGTATCATTTTTATCGTAATTGTCATTTTTGTAAGTAAGATTGAATATCAAAAAAACAAGAAATCTTAATTTGTTCATGCTCCCCTCCATATCAAGGTTTCAGTAAACCAAGTAGTATCAACCATATTGGAAAATAGAGCCCTAGGCAGATATAACCAATTTTTCTATTCCTCTTCGTATTTATTGGATCATCTTTAAATTTGCTGTAATAGCGATCAAAGCCTTTTCTCTTAATGAAAAAATAATAGTTAGGAATCGCCATTAGGGCAAATACTGCTATTACAAAGCCTTTTCCTGAGCCGCATAAGGATTCTAAACTATTAGAAATATCGAAGTCAACAAATTGATTCAAGAAACCGATGGCACTTAGAAACATGCAAAACTCAAAAGCAAGCAAAAATACTACGCTGTTAAAATATGGGTCATTTGTTTCTTTTTTGCCATCTTGGTATGCCAGATTGAATATCAAGAAAATAAGAAATCTTAGTTTTTTCATTATCGACCCTCTATAATCTCATACAATGTCTCTCCGCTCTCCCAAATAAGCAGCACAACGGTACCCACAGTTGCTACGGTACCCCATGCTGGTGCAGTTAAGACTCCAATACTCCCCATGGCACCTATTCCAATTATCCCTCCTCCCATTCCCGCCTGGGTGATATTAGTCCAAGTAGGATTCTTCCACGCTTCATTGAAACTGAAACCAAATCCCACCAAGCCCGTCACCGCCCCAGCTCTGCCCAGAATTTTAATGGGATTTAACTTTAAGGAGCGAGCCGCAAGTCCAGCTTTAAAAATTACGTAATCGGCACAGCTATTCATTACATTGATAGCATCCCAATGCGTAGCAGAATTTTGAACCGGGGCAACAGGTAGTTGCTTTTGTGAAGCAAAAGAACCAGGCCATTTACACTTATCGTAAAAAGAGTCTATAGAACTACGCATCCGTGAATCTAGGTGCTTTTGAATCTTAGATCGCATATCCTTTGGTTTAACACCACCTTTAGAGTTAGATGTAGTACCTCGAGAACCCTGTTGTAGAACTATAAGGACAAAGGATCCAGAAGAGACCCTCCATGGGGAGCTACCTCTAGCAAAAGGGTTACTAAGTGTCGCAGAGCGACTGATATTTCTTTGATTACGTTGTAACTCAAGCTCAATTGAGTTCAGTGCCTCAATTGAGGCATACCAGCCATCGTCGTCTCTAAAAGCCGAACCACCGTATCCTCTAGCGTGTGATTTAGCGAAGCGTTCTTTTGAATTCATGCGGGGTGCGCCGTCCCATCTGTCGTGAATGTTACTCATTGTTTGTTTTAGAATTATAACCGCGAACAATAATCGCGGTTATAAAAATGTGATTATTGTTCGTGTTAATTAAGATTGACTACTCCACCTTTTATGTCTGTTGTTGCTTTTCCCTTTACTGTGGCAATGATACCGTCAACTGTTATAGCAGCTGTGGCTATCAGGTCGGCATTGCCTTGGGAGTTTATTTCTGCCTGCATGTCACTATGTACTTTCATGGACGATTCTCCAAAAATAGTGGTGTCAATTCCTTTTATTTCAATTTTTGAGGACTCACCACCCGATTTTGCTAACTCAATCTCATCTGCGTAGAGGGTTATTTTATCTTCTTCGAGTGTGATACTGGCTTTGCCGTTTGTGATGGATACTGTTTTTGTTGATGTGACATCAATTTTATCTTTTCCATCTACCATAATATAGTTTCCGCCGGTTTTGTCTTTCACGGTAATGCCTTCGGCATCATTAAGTTGCACGGCATGTCCACTTTTGCTACTCAAGCTTTTGATACTATTGCCTGATCCGCCACCACTACCAACTTTACCGTGAAACAGGCCGCCCATTACAAAAGGTCTGTCAGGATGGTTGTGCACAAAGCCCACCATCACTTGGTCGCCTATTTCAGGGATAGCTACAAAACCACGGTTTTTGCCCACTTGTTTACTACCGCCCGCATCCGGACTCATCACTTTGATCCACTCAGAGGTGTTGCCGTTCAGTTGCCAGTCGAAGCGAACTTGCACACGGCCATAGGGATCTTTGTTGTCCGTAATAGTCGCCATTTGTTGCTCCATCAATGGAGTTTCAAATGTTGGCTTAGGTAAATATCCAGTATCGGCTCCTATGGCTTCAAAGAGGCCGATATAGTTTCCGAGGGCGTCCACTTTATGTTCTATCTGGATAATCATCAGTTTGGTGAAATAGGTGCTTTCTGGGCTACTTGGCTTCAGCATATTCATTTCAATGATGCATCCTGGGTATAGAAATGGTACAGTAGTTTGCCCTTTAGTGGTAAATACATCTGTGGCGATACTCCCACTGGCACTCTTTTGTGCCGCTTCCACATCTTTGTGTGTAGCTGCTTTAATGGGAGCAATGTCTAAAGAAGGCGTTTTGAAAATACCCTCCGACAGCTGATATGCACTTTTTGCTAAGGACGACCGGTGACTGATCTTAGTCTCGTCAGTGGTCAATCTTTCATGATTGATGCTGCTGTAACCATACAAGCTGCGGTTCACATGTCTTGATTTCATGCGTATGCTCACTTGGTTGACGTCTCTACCAAGGGTGAGGTTGATGGCTTTTTCTGGTATGGGTAGCTTGCCAAAGTGAAGTGTTGTTCCATCATAAAAGAACTGCTCTCCATAAGCTTCAGCGGTGCGTGCCAGGAAATTGTAATGTGATTCACGGTATTGGCAGCTATAGGAAAGATCGCCGGTATAACCAGGTTCGATACGACTTTGGTACTTTCCTTCGAACCCCTCGTTAATGACAGAATCGGCAACAGTTTTAAGACTAACCGGTTGTTTGCCACCAAAACTTTGCATATACGGTGCAGCGTCTAGCAAGGTGGTGGGGCTGCTTCCTACAAGCACCAAATTGCCTAAGCTGTGCGGATCGGTGCTAAACGCTATTTCTGTAATCACTCCAATGAAATCGCGGCTAGGGCTATCAGGAATATTTTTGTAAGCAAATGTGACTAGAATACGCTTGCCCATCAGTTTCTGAGCATCTTCAAGTTGGTGGTCTTGTGTGCTGCCCAAAGAGTCGTGGGAGAGGGTTAATGCAAACTTGTGATGCTGAGCAGCACTCTGAAATAGATCGAAGCGTTTGTAATGATGAATTGGTTTGCCCTCCGCTATAATGTCTAGTGAGATAAGATGGATTAAGCCGAATTCGCCACTATTGGCTAATGTTTCGGCGTCGCGTAGTGTTTGTTCGTAAGTTGAGAAATTCATATATAAGGTGTGTTTGTGTATTTAATATGCATTAGGGTATAACTAGATACAAGCGTGGCTAATACGCTCGTAAAATGGGTGTCAGTTTTATCGCTCTTGTTATTTTTAATATGGAAGGGTGAATATCAAGAAAATAAGAAAACTTAACTTTTTCATCATCGGTGTCGTATGGTCTCAAACGATGCCTCTTTAGTTTTTGGATTAAGCTTTCTTTTGTTCGTGTAATTATAACCTACTAACCCTAATAGCAAGAATGAGCCTAACCAAAAAATAACACCTAAAAAAATGAACCTTCCTTTTGATTGAACTTTATAGAATGATTCAATACAGGCGGATCTTGAATTAAAGTATTTTTTAAAAATGAAGTATAGGTAGAAATTTAAGACACAGGTAAGTGTGGGGATTATTATTGGGCTAATTTGGAATTCTATCAAATAAGTGTTTTTTAATACTAGAATAGTATTTAACATAACTGTATAGAAGAGAGATAATCCAAAACAAGCTCTATTGATACGATTGTCATGCTTATTAAACAAGGTCATAGATAAATAGCAATAAAAACAGAAGTGGTGAGCTTTTCTTAGCATATTTTTAATATTGTAGTGAGTGATGTTCTTTGGATTTTAAAGCAGGCATTATCTCATAAATTTTAAACTATCTAACCATTCATTCCCTCCTGCAATGGAAAATATGCCGTAAGCAACGCCCCCAATAATAATATAAGGTGCTGCTGCTGCCCCGATAAAAAATTCTGCTCCTGCCACAATTGCAGTTACAGAAAGATTTACCCAAGTATGCGCTTTCGCTTTATTAGTATTTATCTCATAAAATGAATAACCAACACTTAAAAAGGAGGCTCCTCTCGAGGTAACATGAGCAACTTTGCCCACATAGCTAGCAGTAGATTTCAAAGCAATCACTGATTCAGGTCCCATATATTTTGTGAGTACGATTGCAGCTTTTGAGCTATTAAGTGCTAATTGTGTACCTGCATGTACCGAGGCCCCCAGTCCAAATATGGTACCCATTTGATCATACACCTCAACATTTGAAAATAAATTTAACCTTATGCTATAATGATCGAACTGTCTAGACCTGTCGTAAAAAGAGTCTATAGAATTCCGCATCCGCGAATCTAGGTGCTGTTGAATCTTAGATCGCATATCCTTTGGTTGAACACCACCTGTAGAATTACGTCTAGTGCCTCGAGAAGACTTCTGTGGAACTATAAGTACTATAGGTATAATCCTAGAGGTGTGATTTTTTTGCTCGAAAAATGACCCAGCTTCATAACGAGAAGACGGAGTATCCCAAAAGTCTCCTGGGTGCTTTCTGTCGAAAAAGTCTTTAGAGTTGTTAAAAGAAGACATAGAATTTTGGGTTGTGTTTTTAAATGTATGATGGGGTAAGGGGGGGAAAACAGTGATGACGAAC
>CALLKE010000013.1 GCA_938008555.1 uncultured Pedobacter sp. | reverse complement strand
AGACCTGCTGACGCTAGCCCAAAAAGACAAGAGAAAAGTTATTCTTCAAAAATCTGGCGGAGATCAGTTTACCACAACCTAACCAACTCCAAACTGGGGTGGTATGGTCATGTTTTTAATCTCTGTAGCGATTATAGATGCGTACTGGGAGAGTGTCAAATAAACGATTTTTGATTCTCTGTAAAAGATTATGGAGCACAATCGGCATGTCCATAAAATTAGACTATCTGTAACTTTGAGGACATGATAAAACATCATATGCATTTTATCGGCATGTTATCTTTGACTTATACGCTATTTATCGGCATAATAAATAATGCAATAGAAACTGATATTGAGCTTACATCGTGCCGACAAACTTTAAACCCATTTATAGTATCACCCCAAGCATTGCAAAAAGCCTTATGAGAATTGAGGCCGCTAAGGAGAAGGTTGCGTTACTGCCTGTTAATCCTACAGTGCTTGCCTCGCTACGTGAAACGGCTAAACTCTACACCACACATTATTCTACGATGATAGAAGGCAATCAGCTTAAGCCTGAGGAAATCAAAGAGGTCATTCAGCTTCAAGGTCATTTCCCGGGCAGAGAAAGGGATGAACATGAAGTAAAGGGCTATTATGCTGCACTTGCTCAGCTTGAACAATACGCCTCACAAAACCATCCCGTTACCGAAAAAATTATTCAAACTTTGCATGCCCTTGTAATGAGTGATGGAAGAACGCGCATTAAACCAACACCTTACCGAGATGGACAAAACGTTATCAAAGACAGCGGCACAGGAACAATTGTTTATATGCCTCCAGAAGCTAAGGATGTACCTGGGCTTATGGGCAATTTAGTGTCATGGATCAAAGAGAATGAAGAGATACCATGCCCTATTGTCGCTGGCATTGCTCATTATCAGTTTGCAACGATTCACCCCTATTACGATGGTAATGGTCGAACAAGTAGGTTGCTGACGACCCTAATCTTGCACCTTGGTGGGTATGATTTAAAAGGCTTGTATTCTCTTGAGGAATATTATGCTAAAAACTTACTCGGATATTATCGCGCCATCAGTATCGGTCCATCTCACAATTATTACTTTGGAAGAGCAGAAAGCGAAATAACTCCTTGGGTGGAATATTTTACGGAAGGGATGGCTTTTGCATTTGAAAAAGTTGTCGCGCAAATGATTGCAAGCAATGCAAAAGGTAAAAAAGATCATTCGCAGTTGCTGCGTACCTTAGATCCAAAACAACGCAAAGCATTGGAATTATTTAAAGGATATGATGTTGTTACAGCTAAGCAAATAGGCGATCTATTTGGCTTCCAACCTAGAACGAATGCTGCGCTTTGCAAAAAGTTGGTTGAAGGTGGTTTTTTAGAAATAGTGGACCACTCTAACAAAGCCAGAAAATATAAGCTAGCCGCGCTTTACGATATTATCGTGAAGGAGGTGTTATGAACACCTTCCATTCCAACATCACCAATATTTACGGAGAAAAAGGCAAAGCGTGGTTAAATGAACTGCCTGAGATTGTTGCGGCAATATCTTCAAGACTGGATTTACGTGATTTAAAAGAAGTCACAAACCTTACTTACAATTATGTGCTATCAGGGTTCCACGGCGATAATCCTATCATTTTAAAACTGGGACTTGATATGCAGTTGAAGCGAGAGGCCTTAGCGCTCAAGTGCTTTGCAGGCTGTGGCGTAGTGAAGGTGTTAGCCGAAGATAATGGCATGTTACTTCTACAAAGAGCAGTGCCTGGTATATCTCTCAAAAGTTATTTTCGAACTAACGAAAATGAATCTATCGAAATTGTATGCAAGGTTATGAAAAAGCTGCATAAAGCAAGCATTCCTGGGGCCCATCATTTCCCTCACGTCAAAGATTGGCTCACGGCTCTGGATAAGGATTGGCCCATTCCTGATGAATATTTACAAAAAGCAAGAAAGCTCCGTGACCAGCTGTTACAAACTTCTAAGCCAGACGTTTTGCTCCATGGAGATCTGCACCATGACAACATTTTACAAAATGGTAACGATTGGATGGTGATCGATCCTGCAGGTGTGATTGGTGAACCAGCCTATGAAGTAGCAGCTTTTATCCGCAATCCAATACCAGAGCTGCTCTGTATTCACAATGCGTCACGGATTATCCAAAATCGTATGGCCACATTTTCTGATCTTTTAAATATTCCAAAGACCAAAATTGCAGATTGGTGCTTTGTGGAATCTGTATTATCGTGGATCTGGAATATTCAAGATAAGCTTAATACAGAATATTTTATAAAATTAACTAAAATTTTCAATGAGGGCCATTAATGTCAAACCTTTATTTAATTTGTGGCATGTCAGGCGCAGGAAAAACAACACTAGCTAAAAAACTAGAAAGTAATATTTCAGCGGTACGTCTGTGCGGCGATGAGTTTATAAGTGTGATCATAAAAGATAAAAATGATAAAGAAGAGCTTGATAGATTACGAAATCCCATTGAACAAATTATGTGGGATTTAACAGAGAAACTCCTAGCTGTTGGAGTGAATGTTATTCTTGACAACGGGTTTTGGTCTCAAGAAGAGCGCCTGAATTATTTACACTTAGCAAAAAATATTAATTCTTCTGTCAAAGTTTTCTTGCATTATCTGGATATACCTACTGACATTATATGGAATAGAATTGATCAAAGAAATTCCTCTCTCCCAAATGACTGCTTTCATATTACAAGAAATGAATTGAATCTATGGATGAGTTGGTTTACTCCGCCTGATCAAGATGAAATCAGATTATATGATGGGTACGAGGTTCATCATGTCAATTCATAAAATATTGGTAGTTGGAGCAGGTATCGCTGGACCTGCAGTTTGCTATTGGTTGAGGAAATTTGGCTTTTCTCCTACATTAATTGAAAAAAGTAGTACTGTAAGAAAAAATGGGATAGGCCTTGATATTCGAGGTAGTGCTCTTGATGTTGTTAAAAAGATGGGCATTTATGACCAATTATGCGCGCAGCGTACACAAGTAAATCTGGAATCTTGGGTTAATGCCGACGGGAATGTGCTTGTCGAAAAATCAGTAGGATACAGCAGTAATGATGATGTTGAAATCATGCGCTGTCATTTGATTGATATTTTAATGGATTCCATAAAAGAAGTTCCTTGTTACTTTAACCAAGAAATTATTGAGATAAAACAAAATGAAAAAAATGTTTCAGTCATGTTTAGCGACAACCAAACGACAATTTATGATATGGTTATTGGTGCGGACGGATTGCGATCTTCTATTAGAAAGCTAGCGTTTCCTAGAACGACATATAATTTTATTGATCTTGGATCATATTTCAGTGTGTTTCGTATTCCTAACTATCTGAAAATGAATCGCAGTAAAATAATTTACGAGTCGAAACAAAAACTTATCAGCATCACCGTTGATGGTGAATCTGAAAATGCTCTGGTAGCGCTAAATTTTCGATCTTCAGATATATTAATTAATTCGCGAGATGAAAAAGCTCAAAAAATTTTTATTAAGCAACACTTCTTAAACCTTGGGTGGGAGTGTAGTACATTGATGGATTACTTAGATATTTGTGATGATTTCTATTTTGATATAGCAACGCAAGTGTTTATGGAGTCATGGACTACAGGAAGAATAGCTCTCGTAGGAGACTCTGGTTATTGTCCATCACCACTTTCTGGGCAAGGAACAAGTTTGGGGTTGGTTGGCGCCTATGTTCTAGCGAATGAGCTTAAAAGGGCTAACGGTGATTATATCAGCGCTTTTTCACGTTATAATAAGTTGTTAATACCTTTTGTGAATGCCAATCAAGAACTTGGCATGCTAGTTAATGAAACATTTTTATTGTCAGATGAGGTTTCCCAAGAAGAAATTAATATCAGAACAAAACGTATTATGGAGTGCCTTGCAAATTCAGCTTATGCCATCAACTTATTGGATTATGATTGAGTTCTATAAAATTAAAGAATTGATTGGGGGATAATTTACCCCCCAACACTCACACTTTAAGCCCTACTTAAGAAGCACCCAAATTTCGGTTAAAGATTCCGTTTCAGCTACCTCATAATCAAAATTGTAATAGCAAAATATGCAAGGTAAATCCCCCAGTTCTTCACCGGACTGCGGTAACCAATCACGATAAATGCTGTAAATCGTGTCACCAATAGTGTCGCGAGAGCCCTTGTGCATGGTGACAGCATACCTTCCAGCAGGAAGATGTTTTTCTATAACTTCACCATCAAGCTTTAGTGTTTGTGGAACGGTAATCGCAAGATCAAAGCGAAATTCTTCTGCTGGCACTTCCTTTGGGTCAACATAGCCATAGCCAAAAGCTTCACCAGGTTTCGGTTTTAAGTTAATGGGTTGTGCCTTTGCCCAAGTAATAAGCTTATCCAGCGTGTCGGATAATCGCATGGGATCTCCATGATGCTCCATTACAGCAACTCTTTTCGCTGGCAGTTCTTTAATCGTTATCGTCATAATTTTTTCACCTTTAATCTGTAGAGCTTGCGTTGGATTTCCGAAGTTTTCCCAACGAGCCTTTCGCCTAAATTCGCTGGGGCTTTGCCCGCAAACTTGTTTAAAAGCCCGACTAAATGATTCATGAGATTCGAATCCGGCATCCAATGCAATGTTAATAATTGGATCATGTTTATGGACAATCAATTGATGAGCAGCCCGTTTAAGCCGCAGCCACTTGATATAGCCCATTAAAGGTAACCCTGCGTAGGCCGTAAACAACCGATGAAAATGATATTTTGAAAAACAAGCGATGCGGCAAAGCTCATCCAACTCAAGCCCTTCATCAAGATGCTTGCCTATGAAATCAATAACCCTGTCGACTCGTTCTTTGTAACTCATAATACCCTGTATTTCAGTTGGAACCGTCTACATGGATAAAAATATGACGTTTATGTTTTTTGTGCTTGATCAGGGTTGCTAATCTTTATGATGAATCATCCTATTAAAAACAATATCCGACAATCTTGCAACATCATCTTTATCGAAAGAGTATGTCGCATCTTCTACTTTTAGGGTCACTTTATCGAACGCGTTTTTTAAGTCCTCAAATATCATTCTTGTTTTGTCTATAGGGAACGGTCTGATGTCCTTTCCTTTATCCGAATGAGCAATTCTTTTGTCGATAAATTTTTTTAAGTCTTTCCATGATTCATGACTTTTTGGAAGAATGCGTTGTAGGAGTAGTTCCTTAAATTCATTAAAGTTTGTTGCGCATATTTTTGGGCTGAAATATTTTTGGTAAAACTGATAAAGAGATAGCTCATTTTGCCCATCACTGAGTAAGCGTCTTAATGTAACATACATGTCTGTTATTAAAGAGTTGCCAAGAAAATAAAGCACCCATTCGTACCTTTGTACGGCAATATTCAGTTTTTCCATTTGTTCCCAAATATTTTTTTCATAAGATGAATAGATAGCCATACAAATTTCATAATGCTTTATATCGTTATAAACTTTTTCTTTGAACTTCTCATAATCTTTATCCATTTATAACCTCATCAATAATTCGTTTCTGTAAGCCGGCTTCAGCGCTGTTTTTATCTGCAATTTGGCAAAGCTCAAATGTTGCCTTCCACAATGCCCAAGCGCGTGCACGAAGCCATGTATCTGGGTCCATATTCATTTCAGAAATAAAAACCTCACGTGCTTTTCCTGATAAATAAGTCCAACCAATCACAAGATCACAGGCAGGATCACCGATGGCAGCCCCTCCAAAATCAATGACTGCTGATAGTTTGCCACCATCCATGAGTATATTGCCAATCGCAAAATCCCCATGAATCCAGATTGATGGTTTATTCCATCTCGTAGCACTTGCCTTATCCCATAAAGCAAGAGCTTGCCCCACGTCTATAATCTCAGCCAGTTCTGCAATTTGTTCTCGTGCTCCTTTATCGTAAACGCTGACGTGGTCGCCACGCCACCAGTTATGCTGACCTGGGTCAGGACCTTCAATATCGGTAATCGCTTGTAGTTCTTTTAAAAACTTCGCGAGATCGAAAGCAAGTTGTTCCTTTTTTTGGTCGGTTAACGTCAGCAGATTGATACTTTTCCCGGGTAGCCATTTGTAGATAGAAAATGGATAAGGATAATCTTCGGATGGCTTTCCCATTTTAATCGGAGCCGGAATGCTAATGCTTAAACGTTTTGCTAATTGTGGCAGTAGTTCTTGTTCTTTAGGCACCTTTAAAGCGTAATCTGCGGCTGTTGGCATACGAATGAGCATTTGCTCGCCAAGCCTATAAGTACGGTTATCATGGCCCTGTTTTTCAACATCAACGATAGGTAAACTAGCGTATGCAGGAAATTGCTCCTCTATGAGTTTGCGCGCAAGATCTGGGGTTGGAATAATCGATTTGTCGTTCATAACATCACCTCCATAACGGTTACAG
>CALLKE010000012.1 GCA_938008555.1 uncultured Pedobacter sp. | reverse complement strand
ATAGAGGTTATACGGGTGACTTGGTCAATCCAAGTCGATATTCTTAATAGTATAGCTGAATCCAAAAAAGATTAGAACAAACGATAAAATTTTGTCTTTTTTTGAAAATAGTCAGCGAAGGTACTTGTACGCATTGAATAATGCTATACCCAGCTCATAAAGAATTAAAAAAATAAGCTTTATGGATTGTTCAGGTACGAAAAACTTTGTTCAGAAAATCTTTTAAAAACCATCTACAGTAGAAAACGAAAACAGAATTAGTGCAAGATTTTAACAGTACCTTCGTGTAAAAAATAAAAATACCATGATAGAAGTGCATCATACACTGGTTCATGAGGATATCGTAACCGAAAATTTTGTATGCAATTTAAACAGATGTAAGGGTGCGTGTTGCATTGAAGGGGATTCTGGAGCTCCATTAGAACGCACAGAATTAGCGATACTCGATGAGATATATCCACACGTAAAACCTTACATGACAGCCAAAGGCATCGAAGCTGTTGAACTATCCGGAACCTCTGTAAAAGATTTTGAAGGAGATCTAACAACGCCATGTGTAGATAAAAACAAAGAATGTGCTTATGTAACTTGGGAAAATGGGATCACCAAGTGTGCAATCGAAAAAGCTTATGAGGACGGGAAAATCAACTGGAAAAAACCAATATCATGCCACTTATACCCTATTCGAGTAACTCCATATCCCGAATTTGAAATTCTTAAATACGATCGGTGGAATATTTGCAGTCCAGGTTGTAGCTTAGGCAATGAATTAAAAGTTCCAGTCTACCAATTTTTAAAAGAACCTCTTATTCGGAAATATGGCGCAGCATGGTATGCCGATCTAGAGAAAAAAACAACACACGGCTCCACTCATTAGATGAAATAATTTAATAACACAAGACTTTGAAAGGAATTATACTAGCAGGTGGCTCTGGCACTAGGTTGCACCCACTCACATTGGCAATGAGTAAACAAATGATGCCCGTTTACGACAAGCCTATGATCTACTATCCCTTATCTACACTGATGCTGTCTGGCATCCGCGAAATACTGATCATCTCGACACCACATGACTTACCTAATTTTAAAAAATTATTAGGTGATGGAAGCTCCCTTGGTTGTCAGTTTTCCTATCAAGTACAAGAAGTGCCAAATGGCCTTGCACAGGCATTTGTCATTGGTGAAAAATTTATCGGGCAGGATAAAGTAGCACTCATATTGGGAGATAATATTTTTTATGGAGATGGGATGTCTAAGCTACTTCAAACGATGAACAATCCAGATGGTGGGGTTGTGTTTGCATATCCTGTTTCTGATCCCGAGCGATATGGAGTAGTGGAATTTGATCAAACTAATCGGGTTATTTCTATTGAAGAGAAACCTCAAAAACCAAAATCAACTTATGCAGTACCTGGATTATACTTCTATGACAATTCAGTAGTCGATATTGCCAAAAATATCCGTCCATCGTCACGTGGCGAATACGAGATCACAGATATCAATAGAGAATACCTCCAGCAAGGCAAGCTAAAGGTTGGGATTTTGAGTCGGGGTACAGCCTGGCTAGACACGGGTACTTTTGCATCACTCATGCAAGCAAGTCAGTTTGTTCAAATTGTCGAAGAACGTCAAGGGCTTAAAATAGGGTGTATAGAAGAAGTGGCATACCGCATGAACTTTATTGATAAGACACAGCTACACCAAATAGCGGATCCGCTTGTTAAAAGTGGTTATGGTCAATATTTATTGAACTTGATACAAACGAAGAACGAAATAACACTGCAGTGATCGCTATTCGTAAAATTACCCTCATGAGTTAATCAAATGAGGATGGCCATTAAACTTCTCACAAACAAATGCACAGTATAAGAGTCACCTCTACAAAAAACAATTTATCTATTAAAAGGTATCTTTGACGCTTTCAACACGTATCACAAAAAATATGAAAACTGCTTTAATAACGGGTATTACAGGCCAAGATGGAGCTTATTTAGCTGAATTTCTTCTCAAGAAAGGCTACTTCGTTCACGGCTTAAAACGCCGTAGTTCTTTACTCAATACAGATCGAATAGATCATCTATATCAAGATCCACACGAAGATAACCTGAATCTAAAACTTCATTATGGAGACCTCACAGATTCTACAAACCTAATCCGTATTATCCAGGAAACACAGCCCGACGAGATTTATAACCTGGCAGCAATGAGCCACGTAAAGGTTAGTTTTGATACCCCCGAATATACTGCCAATGCCGATGGTATAGGTACACTTCGAATTCTCGAAGCAGTTCGTCTGCTTGGATTAAATCATAAAACACGTATTTATCAGGCTTCTACTTCCGAATTATATGGACTGGTGCAAGCAGTTCCTCAAAATGAAACAACACCATTTTATCCTCGCTCTCCCTATGCAGTAGCTAAGATGTATGCATATTGGATCACGGTCAATTATCGGGAAGCATATAAGTTATACGCTTGCAATGGAATATTATTTAATCACGAAAGTCCAATCAGGGGCGAAACATTTGTTACACGAAAAATAACACGTGCCGCAGCAAAAATAGCTCTTGGATTACAAAAATGCCTTTTTTTAGGTAACCTATCTGCTCAACGCGACTGGGGACACGCCAAAGATTATGTGGAAGCTATGTGGCTCATACTGCAGCAAGAAAAACCAGAAGACTACGTAATAGCCACCGGAGTAACCACATCAGTACGAGATTTTGTACAAATGACTTTCGCAGAGCTCGGGATTGAAATTGAGTTTAGTGGAAAAGATGAACTTGAACGTGGGGTCATCATTGATTTAGATATGGTAAAATGCACTGATCTTGGTCTTAATATGGATCAATTAAAACTGGGGCAAACAGTCGTAAAAGTGGACCCTCAATATTTCCGACCTACAGAAGTGGACCTACTCCTAGGTGACCCTACCAAATCTAAAACTCAATTAGGATGGAAGCCAAAATATGATCTTCCAGCATTGGTGCAAGAGATGGTACAGTCAGATTTACTTTTGATGAAAAAAGATGAATATCTCAAACAAGGTGGATTTAATGTGTTAAACTACTTTGAATAATAGTCCTCAAAATTCAAAAGGGTGAATCAAAAAGCAATATTTGACTCACCCTTTTTGTTATTGGGAAAGGATATATGCACAAAAGCAATTACATATCATTTTCTACAAGGCCAGAGAATAGCTGCTGTTCTCTCTCTTCTAGTTTTTGCGGATTAAAAACATAATAAACCCCACTGAGGCACATCAGCGCCGAAATGCAATAAAATAATAAGCTTATCAGCACAGCCGTATGTTGATTTAACGCCAAATAATTTGCTCCATACACAAAAACTAACTCCCTAGCCCCCAAACCACCGACTGTGAAAGGAAAAACAGCAACTAAAGATGATACCATGAATACCAGTAAGTAAGGAGTATACTTTCCATCGAGATGCAGTGCTCGAAGTAAAAAAATAGCACAAATCACCTGCATCGATTGCACAAAAAGAGCCTTCACATGAGTAGGTAAGAAATGAGTACTATACTGATTGAAACAAAAATAAATTGTTAGCCAATAAACGACTGTTCCTAAAACAACTATGAGAATAGGCAACCAATTGGGAATACCCAAAGTGGGAATAAACACAATCATCACGGAAGTAATCAAACTTAATGCCCATAAGCCACTAAGTCTGTCAAAGAAAATAGAGGAAAACAGATCTCGCCCTCGCGCATTGTATTTTTTTTTCAAAAGAAACACTTTATACCCATCTCCCCCTATCCCACCGGGTAAAAATAAATTGTAGAACATTCCAAGCAGATACACTTTAAAATTAAGTGCTCCTGAAAGCTGCAGCCCGATACTTTTAAAAAATGTGTTTAGCCTCAATGAGGCAATAATCTGTGAGATAACAAAGAATAAGAGCGCAATCAATAGGTATAAAACATCAGCATTACTAAATGCTTCTTTTATATCCGTGAGCTTTACTTTTCTAAAAACTAAGTATAAAGACACACCGGTAACCAAAAATTTTAAAAAGAGTTTACAAAAACTCCAGAGTTTCTTTTTATACATTCAATATGTTTCTAAACGTGGCCACTTTCGGCGCGCCTATATTTTTTCAGTCTGGGTCATTTTTTCCTCGCTCGTGACGTATCATTTGCCCATAATCAAACCCCATAAGCATCGCATTCACCGTCATCCCAATTCGCTTTGTGCGTGTTTCGATCGTCTTCGCACTATTTATCCAATTGATAAAATAATTTCGATGTGATTTAGTCAACTGATCAAAGCTCTGCCAAACAGATTCCTGCTCCAAACATATACGCAGATCGTCAGGGATGTCTATTTTAAAATTCTTATCCTCTTCCAAGCTAAGCTGAAGCATACTTCCTTCCGCCTTTTTAAGCTTTTTTCTCAGACCTGCATTCAATGGTAAGATAAAACTGCCATCCCCCATAGGCAGTAAAGCCAATCCATTAATAGGAACACGATCTAACATTCCTTTTACTCTGAAGCTTTTTTTGGTTTCAGGATTTAACTGCTGAACTATATCATTTGAAATATCCACATATGTCCAACCTGTTTTTTCGCCCATCTGCCCGAAACGATGAATGAGTGTAGCAAAAGTAACCATATCACAAATATTTACAAAAGAGGTGGTTCAGAGGGAAATGAATGACAAACTTGAACATCATTCCTCAATCAGAAATACGCTCAGGTTGATCATCAAATCAAAATTTCTCTTCTACACCCAAGCCAAATAATGCAAAATCGTATTTCACTGGATCATTTGCATCAAATTCACGTAAGCGGTCGGTTAGTTCGATGGCCGTTTGCCAATCAGTTTGTTTACGATTAATCAAACCCAATCGACGAGCTACTCGATCTACATGCACATCGCAAGGACAAACGAGTGATGCAGGTTTCATCCGCTTCCAAATACCAAAATCAACCCCTCGATCATCAAAGCGAACCATCCAGCGTAAAAACATATTAAGACGTTTGCATGTTGATTTTTGTAAAGGTGATGACACATGCTTCATCGTCCGTTTAGGAAAATCAGTGATTGAGAAGAACGTTTTTCGAAAATGATTTAAGGCCTGCTCAGCACCCCAATTCTTGATCTTTATATCTGGGCAAAATGCCGTTTCAAGCGTATCAGATTGTTGATAGTGCTGCTTAAAAAACTCGATAAAGTAAAGTGTATCCGTATCATTAAACGTACGATGTTTAAAAGCACAAAATCGTTTAAGGTCTGTCTCTTGATGATTTTTGATAAAATCGTAAGGAGCCCCATCCATCAAACGAATCAACTCTTTTGACTTATTAATAATCGTGATACGTTGTCCCCAAGCCAAAATTGCTGCCCAAAAGCCTGTAATCTCCACATCCTGCTTAAGAGAGAATTGATGAGGTATCATAATGGGATCGTTCTCAATAAAATCAGATCGATTATATTGATTGCTTTTGGCGTCTAAAAAATCCTTTAAACGCTCATCATGATCTCTCAAAAAAGGAAAGTGATTTATACTTCTATTATTGAGCATCCAAGTTTAGTCAAGTGCTTGCTTCAAATCGGCTAATAAATCTTCAATATCTTCCACTCCGACACTCAATCGCAACAAACTATCCACGACTCCTGCTTTTTCGCGCTCTTCTTTGGGAATGGATGCATGTGTCATACTCGCCGGATGATTAATCAAAGACTCGACTCCTCCTAATGATTCGGCCAAGGAAAATACTTTGAAAGAGGATGCAATACGAAAAGTTTCTTTCAAATCAGCACCCTTCGTCGTGAACGAAACCATTCCACCGAAATCACGCATTTGTTTTTTGGCGATCTCATGATTAGGATGATCTGTAAAACCTGGCCAATACAGTTTATCTACTCGAGGATGCGATTTCAGAAATGCTGCAATCTGGCGACCGTTCTCACAATGGGCTTTCATCCGTAGATGCAGTGTTTTGATTCCACGTAAAACCAAAAAACTATCCATCGGCCCAGGTGTTGCACCACATGAATTATGTATAAAAGCCAATTGTTCATATAGTTTTTCATCATTCGTGAGTAAAGCTCCCATGACTACATCTGAATGCCCACCTAAATATTTAGTCACTGAATGCATGACGATATCAGCACCTAAGTTTATCGGATTTTGAAGATAAGGCGAGGCAAAGGTGTTATCAACTGCAAAAATAAGCTGATTGGCTTTAGCAATTTTAGATACAGCCTCAATATCTACTATTTGCATCGTTGGATTCGTAGGTGTTTCTATCCACAATAGCTTCGTCTTATCATTCACATAATTGTGAATATTATTTGCGTCGGCCATATCGATAAAATGGAATTTGATTCCATAGTTGGCAAAAACTTTGGTGAACATCCGATAGGATCCCCCATACAAATCATTCCCCGTGATCACTTCATCACCAGGACGAAGTAGTTTGATGACAGCATCTGTGGCTCCCATCCCACTAGAAAAAGCCAGTCCATATGTTGCATTTTCTAATGCTGCCAAACAATCTTCTAGTGCTTTTCGTGTAGGATTTTTGCCTCGTGCATATGCATATCCTTGGTGCTTGCCTGGTGACTCTTGCCAATAGGTGGATGTTTGATAAATAGGAGTCATAATAGCCCCTGTTGTCGGGTCTGGATGCTGACCAGCATGTATTGCCTTTGTTCCGAATTTCATGATATCATACTATAACTTGTTCCTTAGAAATACCATTCAAAGTATAGACCTTCTAAATCAGATTTTCTTAATATGCTCTCGCAAATAGCACTCGTTGAGACGAAGGCTTCCCAGTAATTATACACTTGCCCTCTTCCTGTTTGTTATTCAATGGGATGCAACGTATGGTTGCTTTAGTTTCATCTTTTATCTGCTTTTCAGTTTCTGGAGTACCATCCCAGTGAGCTGAAACGAAACCCGGTTGTTCGTCCAAAACTCGTTTAAATTCATCATATGAGTTTACCTCACGTGTGTTTTGGTTTCTAAAACGAAGTGCTTTCGCATAGATATTAGACTGAATATCTCCCAGTAAATCCTCAATAAACTGATCCAGATTATCGCGATTAATTGTTTGCTTTTCTTTAGTGTCTCTACGAACAATCTCAACAGTTCCATTTTCCAGATCACGTGCACCGATTGCCAAACGTACGGGTACACCTTTCATCTCATATTCAGCAAATTTAAATCCAGGACGTTGTGTATCTCGACTGTCGTATTTTACAGAAATATTTCTCTTTTTCAATTGGGCAGACAACTCTTTTGCAATGGCAGTAATTTGATCAAGCTCTGCCTCTGTTTTGTGTACAGGTATAATTACTACTTGTATGGGTGCTAGTTTGGGAGGTAAAACCAAGCCCGAATCATCTGAGTGAGCCATAATCAAAGCACCAATCAGACGTGTAGAAACACCCCAAGAAGTGGCCCAAACATGATCTAGTTTACCTTCTTTATTGGCAAATTTCACATCAAATGCTTTTGCAAAATTCTGACCCAAAAAGTGTGAAGTACCCGCCTGCAAAGCTTTTCCATCTTGCATCAATGCTTCGATACAATACGTGTCCAATGCACCAGCAAAACGTTCGCTTGCTGTTTTTCGTCCACGTACAACAGGCATCGCCATCCAATTTTCGGCAAAGTCAGCATATACTTCAAGCATACGCTCGGTTTCCTCAATCGCTTCCTGAGCAGTCGCATGTGCAGTATGCCCCTCTTGCCATAAAAATTCGGCAGTACGTAGGAACAACCGCGTCCGCATTTCCCAGCGAACCACATTTGCCCATTGATTCACCAGAATAGGCAAATCCCGATAAGACTGTATCCAACCTTTATACGTATTCCAGATAATTGTTTCAGACGTTGGACGCACAATAAGCTCTTCCTCTAATTTGGCATTTTCATCAACAACAATGCTTCCTTTGCCATCATTTTTAAGACGGTAATGTGTTACCACAGCACATTCTGTTGCGAAACCTTCCACGTGAGATGCTTCTTTTGAAAAAAATGATTTCGGAATAAATAGTGGAAAATAAGCATTGCTATGTCCTGTATCTTTGAACATTTGATCCAAGGCAGCTTGCATTTTTTCCCAGATAGAATATCCGTATGGCTTGATCACCATACATCCCCTCACAGCCGAGTGCTCGGCAAGATCAGCCTTAGTTACTAACTCATTATACCATTGCGAATAATCATCACTTCGGCTTGTTAAACCCTTGCTCATAAACTAGAATATTTTTGTGTTTTTTAGGAAAAACAAAGGTATAAAAATCAATATCCTAACATAGATTTATATTAAAAAAGGATAAGCTTAATGTAGGATAAACGATTAAAATCTGTCACTAAAATTACAACCCATTGTTTTATTTAAATAATGGCTTTTTTAATGCAGTAGATGTCATACTCAGTGGTAGGAGTTCGAATATTTATTTTATGATAAAAGCTGAATAATAGCCTGTGCTTTTAACATACACTCCGCATATTCCTGTTCGGCATCTGCATCAATGGTGATAGCACTACCTACCTGAAAAGACAAGTAGTTGCTTTCTGCATCATATAATAAAGTCCGTATGACTACATTAAAATCAAAATCACCATTCGCAGAAAAATAGCCAATCGAACCTGAATAAATCCCTCTTTTGGTACGTTCATGCTTTTCGATCAGTTCCATGGATTTAATTTTGGGTGCCCCCGTCATAGAACCCATGGGAAACGTATTTCGAATAATGTCCGTAACTGATAAATGATCAGCGGCCTGACAAACCACCGTTGATATCATTTGATGTACTTGCTTGAAGCTATATATTCCAAACAATTCTTCCACTTTTACACTTCCTTTTTGGGCACTTTTGGTCAGATCATTACGCACTAGATCTACAATCATCACATTTTCGGAAAGTTCTTTTGGATTATGCCGAAGCTGGTATTTGGCAAGATCATCTTCTGCTTGATCGGCACTCCTTTTTGCTGTGCCTTTGATCGGTTGCGAAATCAACTTAGTTCCCCGTTTGCTTAAAAAGCGTTCGGGCGTTGCAGATATCATGTAACGATGCCTGTGTTTAAAAAAACTAGCAAAAGGAGTAGGCGATATTTTATTCAATTGCAGAAAAGCATTGACAGGATTTATACTGGCATCATCGGCAAAAAATTCTTGACAAAAATTAATCTCATAAATATCCCCACGATAAATGTGCTCTTTTAATTGATCAACTACTTTTTTGTACTCAGGATAAGTAAACCGACCACGAATCTCACCTTTAAAATTAATTCCAAAATCGTCAGGCAATTTTAGTTGATTAATTGCATTCCAAATACTATCGGGCTCCTCACAATCAATTTCAACCTGCTCTCCTTTTATTGTAATGAGATGCTTGGGAACAAAAAAATATAGATCTGGAAACTTTAAGCCATCTGTATTATTTGATTGCAACTGCTCAATTTCATTTTTTAGATCATATGAAAGGTAACCAGGTATAAAAGAAGCATCATGATGGCATTTTAAAAATTGATTCATTTGATCAAATGCAGATCCTGCATTTGCCAATAATTCATGTGTTGCTCCTGCTGCAATTAAAGTATCAAATGCTGAATAGGGATCAGCATATTCATTAGAACCTAAAAAACAAACCGTATTGAATTGATTAGCCCAATACAATGCTTTAAGTTTGAATACAGCCTCATCCTGTTCTCGCTTTTGGAGAACGTATATTTTTTTTTTCTTAATTGAGGCTGACAATGCGAATGATACTTTAATTAAAATCAAATCCTGCCGCTCTTCTTTTGAGGAGGGGCAGGGTGAAATTGCCTTTAACCTTATCTTTTAGAGAAGATTGAAGTAAGGCAAAGTGTTTGTTCCCGATCAGGTCCTACTGATAAGTATTTAACAGGAACACCTAAGTGTTTTTCCAGATAAGCGATATAGGATAATAGTTTAACTGGTATTTGATCAACGGTTCTGATCTCAGTCAGATTTTCATTCCAGCCAGGTATCGCCTCCAGAATAGGCTCTGCTTTTACAGCATTGATATCATGAGGCATATAATCAATTGTTTCACCATTGTATTGGTAGTGTGTGCAGGCATAAATCGTATCGAATCCACTCAGTACATCTGCTTTAGTCATCACTAATTCAGTAACGCCATTTAGCATAACTGCATATTTCAAAGCCACTAAATCAATCCATCCACAACGACGAGCACGTCCTGTGGTAGCACCGAACTCGCGACCTATTCGCCGTAACTCTTCACCTGTTTCATTGTCTAATTCGGTTGGAAATGGACCACCCCCAACACGTGTGCAATATGCTTTAAAAATTCCGATGACCTGCCCAATTTTGTTTGGAGCAGCACCCAAGCCAGTACAAGCTCCAGCCGCAGTCGTGTTTGATGACGTAACAAAGGGATATGAACCAAAGTCAACATCTAACATCGTACCCTGTGCACCCTCTGCCAAAACTGTCTTGCCTTCTCGTAAATATTGATTTACAAAATGCTCACCATCTACCTGAGGTATGTTTTTTAATAGTTCAATAGCTTCAAAAAAGGCTGCCTCCCTCTCTGAGAAATCAGGAATCTCACCATAATGAGCCAAAATAGATTTATGCTTATTTACTAAACGATTATAGCGTTCTTTAAAATCAGGCAGCATCGTATCCCCTACACGTAAACCATTTCGGCCTGTTTTGTCCATATAAGTTGGACCAATACCCTTGAGGGTGGAACCAATTTTATTCGAACCCATATTACTTTCAGATGTGGCATCCAATAGCTGATGTGTTGGTAGTATTAAGTGTGCTTTACGTGCGATTGCAAGCTTATTTTGTGCAACAGGATCAAAGCCATTTTGTTTGAGGCCATCTAACTCACGTTTCAATGTGATGGGATCAATCACAACACCATTTCCGATAAGATTCATGGCTTTTTTATTAAAAATGCCAGAAGGGATCGTGTTTAGCACATACTTTTGTCCATCAAACTCGAGCGTATGGCCCGCATTTGGACCACCTTGAAAACGTGCAATCAAATCATAATCCGGACTTAGTACGTCCACAATCTTTCCTTTTCCTTCGTCGCCCCATTGGAGACCTAACAATACATCAATAGCCATTTTTTAAATTAAGGGTGTTTTATTTGGGTGGTAAAATTTAATCTTTGCCTGTGTATGAGTCACAGTGACCTGCCTTTAAGCGTTCGCAGGCGCCATATAAATTCAAGGAATGGTGCTTAATCTCAAATTTGAGAAGCTCGCCCATCATGCTTTGTATTTGCTGTATTCGTGGATCACAGAACTCAACCACTTTACCACAATTAATACAGATAATATGATCATGCTGTCTATAACCGTATGATTTCTCAAACTGAGCCATGTTTTTGCCAAACTGATGTTTGGTCACTAAATCACACGAAACTAATAGTTCAAGCGTATTATAAACAGTTGCTCTGCTTACGTGGTATTTTTTATTTTTCATGTGGATATATAGCGATTCCACATCAAAATGATCATTTCGGGAATATATTTCTTCGAGAATTGCAAAACGTTCGGGTGTTTTACGTAGGCTCTTATTTTCAAGGTAAGCCTCGAAAATCTTCTTAACCATGATAATTGTTTCTTGTACAGACATATTAGGTGTGCTACAAGTAGTCAAAGCTATCTAAAAAAAGAGAATATTAGAACTTTTTAAGAGGTTTTATTCTGGGTCATTCGTTTTAGAATCAAATCGAGAAACCGAAGTAACACCTCTTACCTCTTTTAATTTGACAATTAGATTGTCCAGATGTTCAGTGTCATTCACAAATACCATGATAGAACCGTCAAAAATTCCGTGCTCACTGTCAACAGTAATTGAACGAATATTGACCTTAAAATCATGGGAAATTATTTTGGTAATGTTGTTCACTAATCCTACATCATCAATACCCGTAATATGCAGGCCTGTCAGAAAAGCAAGTTTTTTTTGTGAATTCCATTTGGCTTTCACAATGCGATAACCATAGCTCGACATCAATTTTGCAGCGTTAGGACAACCTGTACGATGTATTTTGATCCCATCTCCAATCGTCACAAAACCAAAAACATCATCACCCGGAATTGGGTTACAACAGCTTGAGAGCTTATAATCTATTTTTTGTAAATCTTCGCCAATGAGCAGGGTATCGACATCTTTATCTTTAATCTTTTTGACAAAGTTTTCAGCATGAAAATCTATTTTTTCGGGTTTGTTTTCAACTGTTTTTCCTGATATCAAAAACTCCTTTAGCTGTTTAATATCGATCAAGCCCTTGGCTACATTGTAAAATAGATCTTGTGTGGATGCTAGCTTAAAGAAATAGCTCAGCTTATGCAGATTATCTGTGTTATAGGTGATTTTAAGTGATTTTAGTTTACGCTCCAATATTTCCTTCCCATCTTCGGCTACTTTCCGTTTTTCTTCCTTGAGTGCTGATTTAATTCTCGACTTAGCTTTTGCTGTCACCACAATATTAAGCCAGTCTTCCTTAGGTGTTTGCTTGCTTGATGTAATGATCTCAACTTGATCACCACTTTGAAGCTTATATGCTAAAGGAACCAATTTATGATTCACTTTAGCTCCAATACAACTCGCTCCAATGTCGGTATGAATTTCAAAAGCAAAATCTAAAGCAGTTGCATTAATTGGTAACTGGATCAAGGCACCTTTGGGAGTAAAAATGAATATCTCATCAGAGAACAAATTCATTTTAAAATCATCGAGGAAATCAAGTGCATTTGATGCCGGATTGCTCAACATTTCACGCACCTTATTGATCCACTGATCCAACCCATTCTCTACAGTTGACTCTTTGTATTTCCAATGTGCAGCAAATCCTTTTTCTGCAATCTCATTCATACGCTTGGTCCGTATCTGCACCTCTACCCACTGGCCACGCGGACCCATTACCGTCGTATGCAACGATTCATAGCCATTTGCTTTGGGAGATGATATCCAATCGCGCAAACGATCTGGATTAGGATGGTAGAAATCTGTAACAATGGAATATGCTTTCCAGCAATCCGATTTTTCATTTTCAGGTTTACTGTTTAGAATAATCCGAATGGCAAAAAGGTCATAGACTTCATCAAACGGAATATTCTTTTTTCGCATTTTAGTCCAGATAGAATGTATCGATTTAGGACGGCCATAGATTTGGGCATCTAAACCTTGTTCTCTCAAAATTTCATTGATTGGACTAATAAAATCACGTATAAAGCGCTCTCGCTCAGTCTTTTTTTCGTTTAGCTGCTTGGCAATAAATTTATAAGTCTCAGGCTCCATGTATTTCATGGCCAGATCCTCTAGTTCAGATTTGATTGCATATAAACCTAAACGATGTGCAAGAGGGGCATATAAATAAATTGTTTCGGAGGATATTTTAAGTTGCTTATCACGTGGCATGAAATCCATCGTGCGCATATTGTGTAATCGATCAGCCAGTTTAATCAAAATCACGCGGACATCATCTGCCAGAGTAAGCAGCATTTTCCTGAAATTTTCGGCCTGCAGCGAACTGTTATAATCAAAAACACCTGATATTTTAGTTAAGCCATCGATAATCTTCGCTACTTTCTTGCCAAACTCCTGTTCAATATCCTCTAAAGTAATGTCCGTGTCTTCAACTACATCGTGCAAGAGTGCACAGACGATCGAGGTTGTTCCCAAACCAATTTCTTGAGCCGCAATTTGAGCCACCGCTATAGGATGATAGATATAAGGCTCTCCAGATTTGCGACGCATGTTTTGGTGGCTCTCCACCGACATATCAAAAGCACGACGAATAGAACGCTTATCACCTTTCTGCATAGCAGGCTTACAAGCCCTTAAAAGAGCTCGGTAGCGTTTGAGAATTTCTTTCTTTTCAGCTTCTAGATCGATCACTAATTCCTTCATCACCGTTGAGTTTACTTGTTTGAAGAATTGAAGAGTTTACAATGAGGTAATTTATTGAGATTATATTTTCCGTGGCTTTTAAATCCATAAAACTTGGTTATTAGCCTTACCTTTACGCATATAAATCTATGAAACTTTTTAAGCTTTTTGGCTTTGCTTGTTTAGCATTTGTGTTCTACAAAGCGCCTGCGCAGGAAATTACAAGTTCTCTTTCCAAGGGTAAAAATGATACCATTCGCGTTGCAGTTACTTTGGTGGGAAATGAATTTATACCATGGGTTGCATTCCCTGAAGTCATTATTCGAGATACCCGAATTTTTAAAACTCCTGCAGATCGTGCCAAATTCGATCGTTTGAGATACAATGTATTAAAGGTAATGCCCTATGCAATTATGGCACGAAATAAGTATGCACAACTGCAACGAGATTTAGCTGTCACGGCCGATAAAAAAGAACAACGTAGATTGGTAAAAGCTTGCAACGAAGAAGTAAAAGGCATATTTAATCACGAAATCAAAAATCTGACTATGACCCAAGGAGGAATTCTTATCAAATTAATTGACCGTGAAATTGGAAGGAGTAGTTACGATATTTTAAAAGAGATGAAAGGAGGCTTTAATGCTTTCCTGTATCAATCATTGGCACGGGTTTTCAATAATAATCTTAAAAACAGGTATGACCTCGAGGAAGATCGAGACATCGAAACGATCATCCAGTCGTCAAACTATAAAATGCAGTAATATATCATGCGCTTGATAAATTATAAATTTGGAACGTTACAAGCAGATTTAATCATGATAGAAAACAATGATATTTGTTGGAAACAGCGATTCTCAAATTATTGTAAAGCCCTTAATCAGCTGCAGAAATTTATTAACATCTGTTGTAAGTACCTTGAAAATATTTTACAAAGAATCAGATCAAATTAATACGTCACCATGAAACTAGATATACTCGTTTTTGCTGCTCATCCTGACGACGCAGAGTTAGGATGCTCTGGAACCATTTTAAAACATATTTCCAAGGGCAAAAAAATAGGCATCATAGATCTTACCCGAGGCGAATTAGGCACGCGTGGAACTGCTCAAACAAGAGATCAAGAAGCAGCAGACGCTACTCAAATAATGGGCTTACATGTTCGTAAAAACCTAAATATGCGCGACGGATTTTTCAGAAATGACGAGCAACATCAACTACAAATTATTCAAGCTTTACGTACATATCGACCTGAAATTGTACTTGCCAATGCCTACCATGATCGACATCCAGATCACGGAAGAGCCTGTAATCTAGTCACCGATGCCGTCTTCCTATCGGGGCTTATGAAAATAGAAACTACATTCAATGGGCAAACTCAGCAAGCATGGCGACCTAAGCTAATACTTCATTATATACAAGACCATTATATCAAGCCAGACATCGTTGTCGATATTACCAACTTTTGGGATCAAAAGATGAAATGCATCCAAGCATTCAAAACCCAGTTCTATAACCCCGAAATTAAAGGCACAGAAACATACATCTCATCTCCTGATTTTGTCAAATTTTTAGAAGCTCGCGCCAGAGAATTTGGTAAATACACCAACTCAACATATGCCGAGGGATTCACGAGTAGAAAAGTTCTAGCTGTTGATAGTCTATTCGATTTGCATTAGACATGATAATCTCTCAGGTAGTGTATCTAAATGTATGATGACTCTTTTCAGGGATAAAAAAGTATGCG
>CALLKE010000011.1 GCA_938008555.1 uncultured Pedobacter sp. | reverse complement strand
CGCATACTTTTTTATCCCTGAAAAGAGTCATCATACATTTAGATACACTACCAAAAACACATCCAAAAAAACTCTTTTGCTTAACCCTTGTTGTATTACTTAACTATTCAAAACTGACAAATTAGCCATAAAAACCCTACCTTTGAGCGCATGTATATTATCAAGGTAAAAGGCGTCGCTAAAATCCCTGACTATGTCCAGTTACGTGATGAACAGTTCACTCTACTTGCCTATTTCAGAGTAGATCGCCCTGATAAAGCACTAGAAAAGGTAGGACTAGGTGACCAATCAGCATCTATCATGCGTATCATCACAGATCTCCCATTTGGTAAAATTCAAAAACTAGATATTTGACCTATGATCGAAAATTCTGTTATAAAACTTCAAAACGTTGACGTATTTCAGCAAAATCATTTAGTGCTCTCAAATGTCAACCTAGAAATAGATAAAGGTGAATTTGTATTTCTCATTGGACAAACAGGATCCGGGAAAAGTAGTCTACTAAAACTCATCTATGGAGATCTTCATATTACTAAAGGTGCTGGCCATGTTGGCGGGTTTGATTTATACAGATTATCCGATAACGATATCCCCTATTTACGACGCAAGCTTGGCATTGTATTTCAAGATTTCCAACTGCTTACAGATAGAACTGTTGAACAAAATTTAGAATTTGTGATGAGAGCCACTGGTTGGACAGACAAGCACCTCATATCCGAACGTATCTATGATGTACTCGATAAAGTTGGTCTACGTTCTAAACTTAAAAAGATGCCTCACGAAATTTCTGGTGGAGAACAACAACGTATCGTTATCGCCAGAGCATTAGTAAATAAACCTGAAATAATATTAGCAGATGAACCCACCGGAAATCTAGATCCTGATACATCTGAGGAAATTGTATTACTGTTAAAAAAAATTAGCCAATCCGGTACTGCTGTTTTAATGGCAACACATGACTATCATATCATTCGCACTTTTCCATCACGAATCATCAAATGCGAAAATGGATTGGTACATGAAGATGCTAGGGTCTAAATTAGATCAATTTACAATTAGAAGCTCTATCTAAATTTTTGCTTTTATACAAGCAATCATACAAGACAAACAGCTCATGCTGACAGCTTGACTGTTTTCTTCCAATTGGCAATAATTTTGCTAATCCCATTAAAAACAATTTTTTAAATATGTTGAAGAATAAGAAAGATCACAAGGAGCATCACCCAAAATCTGAAAATACAGATAATCACCACTCACCTACAGATGCAGAAAATACGGATGTTACCAATGAATTTCATCATGAATCCGAAGTAGCAAAAGACGAAAAATCAAATCCAGAATCAGAAGATAAATTAAAGGCTGAAGTCGCAAACTGGAACGACAAATATATCCGACTGTATGCTGAGTTCGACAACTTTAAGCGTCGCACTTTAAAAGAGCGCCTAGAATTGATACAAACTGCAAACAAAGATGTTGTTATTAGCTTACTTCCTGTATTAGATGATTTTGACAGAGCTATCAAATCGATAGAAACCGCCAGTGATATCACTTCTGTCAAAGAAGGGGTTGCCCTCATCCAACATAAATTAAAAGGTATTCTATCTCAAAAAGGATTAAAAGAAATGGAATCCAAAGGAAAAACTTTTGACGCAGATTTACATGAAGGCATCACCAATGTGCCTACCGAAGAAGAAAATCTAAAAGGAAAGGTAATTGACGAGCTAGAAAAAGGATACTTTTTAAACGATAAAGTAATTCGTTTTGCCAAAGTGGTTATAGGGATCTAAAGTTTAAAAAGCAGCTTTCATTGCTATTGGGTGCGCATAAACGTGCAGAAAGCTTGGTAAAATTATTCAAAAAACAGAATGTCTAAGAAGAGAGATTATTACGATATACTAGGTGTTAAGCGTGATGCTAATGCAGAAGAAATAAAGAAAGCTTATCGTAAGATGGCTATCAAATATCATCCTGATAAAAATCCGGGCGATAAGCAAGCCGAAGAAAATTTCAAAGAAGCTGCAGAAGCGTATGAAGTACTAAGCAACGCAGAAAAAAAGCAGCGCTATGATCACTATGGCCATGCTGCCAATGCAGGGAGTGCAGCAGGTGGTTACGGAGCCGGTGGTAGCATGAATATGGATGATATATTCAGTCAGTTTGGTGATATTTTTGGAGATCGTGGTGGACACTTTGAAAGCTTCTTTGGCCAACAACGAAGCCGAGGCGGGAGGCCTGTAGCCAGAGGCAGTAATCTTCGTATCAAGGTAAAACTGACTCTCGAAGAAATCGTAAAAGGCGTCGAAAAGAAAATTAAAGTAGCCAAAAAAATCGTTTGCAATAATTGCAAAGGAAGTGGTGCAAAAGATCAATCATCTACACATACTTGCCATACCTGTGGCGGTACTGGCTCAGTAAATAAAATAACCAATACTGTACTAGGCCAAATGCGTACGACTAGTACCTGCCCTACCTGTGGTGGCAATGGTACAGAAATTACTGCAAAATGTACCATATGCCATGGAGAGGGTCTGGTACGTGGAGAAGAGACCATTTCAATCAATATTCCAGCTGGTGTGAGCGAAGGCATGCAGCTTTCGATGAGTGGAAAAGGAAATGCAGCACCTCGTGGTGGAATCGCTGGAGATTTGATTATCCTGGTTGAAGAAATACCACATGAAACTCTAAAAAGAGAAGGGAATAATGTAGTCTATGATTTGCATATCAGCTTTATTGATGCTGCTTTAGGTTCAAGCGTTGAAATACCAACCATCGACGGTAAAGCTAAAATAAAGATAGAGCAAGGCACTCAAGGAGGTAAAATTTTACGCCTAAAAGGTAAAGGAGTTCCTGAAGTAAACTCTTATCACCGTGGTGATCAATTAGTTTATGTAAATATCTGGACACCCAAAGCATTATCTAAAGAAGAACAAGCCCTTTTACAGAAATTACAAGAATCTCCTAATTTTAGGCCTCAGCCTGGGAAAAATGAAAAAAGCTTTTTCGATCGGATGAAAGAATATTTTGAATAAAAAATAATAAGGATATGATGCCTGTACCTATTTTGTGTTTCACAATAATATCTTTTGTAGTGTTGCTCATTTGTGACACTACAAAAGCCTTGGCACAAACCACACCGACTATAACCAAAGAACATCTTGTCTTGGTAGGTGGAGATCGAGATGAACATGGTTGTATAGGATCTGCGGGATACACTTGGTCAAACGTTCAAGGTCAATGTGTTCGACTTTGGGAAATAGGTATTCGCTTAGAGGCTACTCCATGGGAACACTGGCCTAAAAATGGAGGTATTGGCCCAGTTCGTTTATCTGCATTTATCCTATTTAATAAACAACGAAACAAAGCAGAGTTATTCATCCAAGGTAAAAAGCCTCTTGTTTTAAATAGAAAAACTGTCAAAGGTGATTTTTTCTGGTCAAACAAAACTTTCAAATTATTTCCAACCAAAGAAGGTAATGGGTATTTCCTAAAAGATGGGGATAAAACGATATACTCCACCCGGGAAGAAAAGTCCAACACAACTGAATGACAGATCTTAAAAAGAAAATTTCTCTCAGACATTGCGAATTAACGACTGTTCCAGAAATAGCGGAAATTGAACCAAACACAGAAGCTTTATTCTTGGATGGAAATCAACTGAATACACTACCTGAAAACATTGATCAGCTCACCCAACTTCAAATATTAGATCTATCATACAACAATCTAACTTCCTTACCCAAAAGCATTGGCAATTTAAAGAAGTTACTTTTTTTATATGCGAGCAATCTAAAACTAGCTGAATTACCTCATGAGCTCTGTAGCTTAACGAATCTCATCTACCTCAATGCTAGCAGCAATCAGTTGAGCCTTCTACCAGAGAGTATAGGCTATATGAGCCACTTAAAAGAGCTAAGGCTTTACTACAATCAATTGACAAGCCTTCCACTGTCTATGGGAGATTTGAAATCATTAAAAGAAATACATCTTCACCATAACCAACTGGAAACAATACCACATACGATCGGATCACTTGTTCAATTACAAAAGTTGATCCTAAGCGATAATTTAATCACGCAGTTACCTGATCCAATTGGTGGTTTATCAAATCTCCAGGAACTAGACCTCCGAAATAATCAATTAGCATGCATCCCTGACACAATTGGAAACTTACAGTGTTTAGCTTATCTCGACCTTAGAAACAACAAGCTAAAGACATTACCTGATAGCCTGCTACACTTACCTAATCTTCAAAAATTAGATCTTCGATGGAACAACTTGGCCAATCATCCCAAGTGGATTGAGCAATTAAGACAACGAGATTGCACAGTATACTGGTAATACATCCATATAGAAAATCTAGAGAGTAAGTATAGATCCCATATTTAACCACTACAGCATTACTTCCCACTCCGTAGCTTATACCCTGTTTCAAGTAGCTTGAAACCCCTCTATACGATTATTATCATTTTCTAATTTACTACTAACCATTTATTTGTTTTTTTGAAAACATTGTTTCATTTTTGTCGACTATTCATAATAAGTCTTAATAACAATAGCCAAGAATGAAAATTATACCGACACTAATACTATACTTCGTTGCACTTCTTTTTCTCGGGACAATCACTACAGAGTCTATTGCCCAAACAACTAGTATCTCAGGTAAAGTAATCTCGGAGGGGCAGCCTATCGAATATGCACACATCACTGTAATAGGTACTTCTTTAAGAGCCTCAACCGATAGTGCAGGGAGATTTAAAATCAAAAATATCCCTTTTGGAACCTATAAAGTACAAGCATCTTATGTCGGATTCTCCAAGATGGAAAAATCAATTACTGTAAAGGAAGGTACCACCCCAACCCTAAATTTTGATCTGACCAATCTAAAAAACAATCTAAATGAAGTAGTAATAAGCGGAACCCTAAAAGAAATTAGCCGTGTTGAAAGCACTGTTCCTGTGGAAGTATACAATCAATCTTTCTTCAAGAAAAATCCTACTCCCAATATCTTTGAAGCATTACAGAATGTGAACGGTATACGTCCACAGCTTAATTGTAGTGTATGCAACTCGGGCGATATTCATATCAATGGTTTAGAAGGTGCTTACACCATGGTGCTAATTGATGGAATGCCAATTGTGAGCGGTTTGGCTACTACATATGGTTTATCAGGAATTCCAAATTCATTAGTAGAACGAATTGAAATTGTAAAAGGGCCAGCATCTTCTTTATATGGTAGCGAAGCCGTTGGGGGTATTGTAAATATCATCACCAAAAAACCACAAAATGCACCCCAAATTTCTGCTGATTTTCATAGCACTACTTGGCAAGAATGGAACGGTGATGTTGCTTTTAAATCGGCCTTAGGTAAAAAAGCAACCGCTCTTACTGGAGTCAGCTATTTCAAATACAACAACATTGTTGATCATAATCAAGATAGTTTTACGGATGTTGCACTACAGGATCGTGTTTCTATTTTTCAAAAATGGAACTTTGAGAGAAGAAATAATCGCTTATTCAGTATTGCAGCTCGCTTTCATCATGAAGATCGCTGGGGAGGTGATACGCGGTGGAACAAACAGTTTAGAGGAGGAAGTGTAATTTATGGAGAAAGTATTTATACCAATCGTTGGGAGTTACTAGGTAGTTATCAATTACCCACAAAGGAAAACCTAATTGCATCTTTTTCTTACAACAGCCATGATCAAGACAGTCGTTATGGCAAAGAATCCTATATTGCTCAGCAAAAAGTTGGTTTTGCCCAATTAAAATGGGATCGTCAAATAGGTCGACATGATTTACTTGCTGGAACATCCCTTCGATATACCTTTTATACCGATGACACGCCCGCTACACAAAGTGGCAGCAATTCTGAAGTTCAACTACAAAAAACCTGGTTGCCAGGTGTCTTCTTACAAGATGAAATTACTGTTACAGCGAAACACAAATTTCTACTCGGTTTTCGTTACGATTATAATTCTACTCATGGAAATATTTATACCCCAAGAATGGGATATAAATGGGCCATCAATGATAAAAACAGTATACGCTTGAATGCCGGAACAGGTTATCGAGTGGTCAATTTATTTACGGAAGATCATAGATCACTCACTGGATCTAGGAAAGTAGTCATCAAAGGTAAGCTAGAGCCTGAACAATCGTACAATGTAAATTTGAATTACTTAAAAAAAATTTACACACCCAATGGAACTTTTATTGGACTTGACGCAACTGCTTTTTACACCTATTTCAAAAACAAAATCATTTCAGATCCTGAATCCGATTATACTAAGATCATTTTCCAAAATGACCCGAATTATTCGGTAGGTAGTGGAATCAGCACTAATGTAGACATTGCACTTAACAGTGGTTTTAAAATTATGCTAGGTGGAACCTATTTAGACGCATTCACGATGAAAGAAACTGGCGAAAAAGAAATCCCTACTAAAACTGAGCGTTTTACCGGAACCTGGACCTTGTCATATAAAATCAAACGAGCACATCTAGGTATCGATTATACCGGTAATATATATAGCCCAATGCGCCTTCCATTGATCAGCGATTTAGATCCACGACGCGAATATTCTCCATGGTGGAGCATTCAAAACATCCAATTGGTTTACAGTGGATTTAAAAATATAGAGCTGTATGGCGGCGTAAAAAACTTACTTAACTGGACGCCAATCCAAGGAAATCCATTCATCATTGCTCGAACAAATGATCCTTTTAATAATCAGGTCGAGAAAGAAAACGAACAAGTAATTGCAACATCAAACAACCCTCACGCGCTATCTTTTGATGCAGACTATAACTATGCTCCTAATCAAGGTATACGTGGATTCTTTGGGGTTAGACTGTCCCTCAAATAATTAAACACCCTTTCAAATGAAACCTCAAGGAAGAATGATTGTAAACTATTGTTTCATGATGCTTACTTGGGGTTTTGTTTTATCTTCTCAAACCTCATTTGCACAATTAAAGAGTCATTCATTCGAACAGATCGATAGCTTACAAAAAGTAGAAGAAAAACCCATAGCCGTCTTTATCCATACCAGCTGGTGCAAATACTGCGGCCTCATGCGAAACACAGCCCTAAAAAATAAACATGTAATCGAATTACTAAACCAGAACTATTATTTCATTGATTTTGACGCAGAAGATAAACGAGCAATCTCTTTTCGCAATCACTCTTTTACATACAAACCAACAGGAAATAACACAGGTGTACACCAATTAGCCACCCTACTTGGTACAGTTAATGAATCAATATCCTACCCCGTGTTTTGCATATTAAATGCCAACTACGAAATCGTTTTTCAATACAATCAGTATTTATCCCCCCAAGATATGCAGCACATCTTAGCGCAGTTAAAATAAGTGCTCAGCACGCTGTCAACTATTTTTCAGTACATTGCCTGCCGTATTCTTCCTTTAATCCACATTTTTTTGGAACCATCATACATAGCACCGTTTAAAATTTTAAATCGGTAGTTTATGACAACTTTATAATTGACAAAGATCATATGAAAGTAATTGATCAAAAACCTCTTTATAAAATTGCTTTCGGGCTTGCTCTTTTTACAATACTATATAACCTAGCCGAAGGATTAATTGCAACTTATTTGGGCTATAAAGACGGGAGTCTAGCCCTATTTGGCTTTGGCGCAGACAGTTTCATTGAAATGATTTCAGGATTTGGAATAGCGCATATGATTTTCCGTATTCAACAAAACCCCAGTAATAATCGTGACACTTTTGAACGCACAGCATTGCGAATTACAGGTTACGCCTTTTATACTCTAGTGGTTGGGCTTTTGATAACAAGTGTGTATAATATGTGGATTGGGCATCAACCTACAACTACATTCTGGGGCGTTATTATTTCTCTAATCTCTATTGCTGTGATGTGTGTTCTGGTATACAGTAAAACAAAGGTGGGGAAACTATTAAATTCGGAAGCAATGCTTGCAGATGTAGAATGCACACGAATTTGTATTTATATGTCTGTTGTGCTACTTATTGCAAGCTGGATATACGAACAAACACATTTGCCATATACCGATTCAGTAGGAACCTTGGTAATTACATACCTTTCTTTTAAAGAGGGGAAAGAATGTTTCGAAAAGGCAAAAAATGATACATGCTGCTCGTGTGAGCACAAATAGAAAATGAATATTATGAAATAAAAAAGGCCTCCCTAAAATAGGGAAGCCTTTGCTCCTGAGGCTGGGCTCGAACCAGCGACCCTCTGATTAACAGTCAGATGCTCTAACCGGCTGAGCTACTCAGGAGTGCTGTTCGGTTTGGGAATGCAATGATCGGAATAATTAATTATTAATGCAATATTTGCGACAAAATTTTTAAAAATATTTTATGAGCTTAGTTATCATAGGAACTGTAGCATTTGATGCTATCGAAACGCCATTCGGCAAAACAGACAAAATTGTTGGTGGAGCTGCTACATACGCGAGCTTAGCAGCATCCTACTTTTATGATCAAGTTAAAGTTGTTGCCGTGGTTGGCGATGACTTCCCTGAAGAAGACATCCAGAGCTTTGAAGACCATGGCATTAACATGGAAGGAGTACAAATTAAATCTGGTGAGAAGTCTTTCTTTTGGGCTGGCAAATATCATAATGACATGAACAGTCGTGATACATTAACGACTGATCTCAATGTGCTAGCAGATTTTGACCCCATTATTCCTACCTCTTACCAAGATTGCGAATTTCTCTTACTAGGGAACCTCACACCAGAAGTTCAACAAAAGACTATTAAAAGGCTTAAAAAAAGGCCAAAACTCATCGTGTTAGATACCATGAATTTTTGGATGGATATTGCGATGGATAGTTTATTAGAAACGATCAAAATGGTTGATGTCATCACTATCAATGATGCCGAAGCTCGGCAGCTATCCGGAGAATACTCATTAGTGAAAGCAGCTCGTAAAATTCTCCAAATGGGCCCGGCCTATGTGATCATTAAAAAAGGTGAACATGGAGCTTTATTATTTCACGATAAGCACGTTTTTTCTGCTCCAGGTCTCCCTCTGGCAGAAGTTTTTGATCCAACTGGTGCCGGAGATACTTTCGCAGGTGGATTTATTGGATATCTCGCCAAAGTGGGGACAATCAATTTTAATAGTATGAAAAATGCAGTTATCTATGGATCTGCCCTAGCTTCGTTTTGTGTAGAACAATTTGGAACAGAAAAAATAAAAAACCTGACCAATTTCGATATTGCAGAACGTGTACAAGAATTTGTAAACTTAAGCAGTTTCACAATTGAACAGTAGCAGGAGTAGAAAAGTCTACTATCTAATTATTGCAATTTAGACTTAAACAGTAGATTACCTTCAAAACGAGGATCATCATCTACTATATATTGTGGAGTAAACGGATTAATAAGAGGCAGAATTCTTTGCCTCTTATTAATTATCTGGGCAGCAATTTTTCTGCCTCTACACAATATTCTTTAATATCACCAATGATTTTTTTCGCCAGGTTTTCAGCGACAGTCTCTGAACTCCCCTCAGCATAAATACGAATAATCGGTTCTGTATTTGACTTTCTTAAATGCACCCAGTCATTTTCAAACTCAATTTTCAGGCCATCAATCGTATTGTGCGGTTGTTTCTTGTATCGTTTTTTAATTTCTACTAATAATGCATCGATATCCATATCTGATGTCAAAATCACCTTGTTCTTAGAAATAAAATAAGATGGATAAGTGCTACGCAATACTGAAACAGATTGGTTTGATTTAGCCAAATGAGTTAGAAACAAGGCTATTCCCACAAGTGCATCTCGTCCATAATGCAATTCTGGATAAATGATACCACCATTTCCTTCACCTCCTATCACAGCCTCTGTTTCTTTCATTTTATCAACGACATTCACCTCTCCAACCGCAGAAGCATTGTAAAGCCCCCCTAAACGCTCTGTTACATCTCGCAAAGCTCGTGTAGATGAAAGATTAGATACCGTATTCCCTGGAGTATTTGCCAGCACATAGTCTGCGACTGCTACCAATGTATATTCTTCACCAAACATCGTCCCATCCTCACAAACAAAACACAAACGATCCACGTCTGGATCAACAGCTATACCCAAATCTGTTTTTTTCGAAACAACCAACTGAGACAGGGCTGTCAAGTTTTCAGGCAATGGCTCTGGATTATGAGGAAACTGTCCATCTGGTTTGCAATACAGCTCATGAACTGTTTTAACACCAAGCGCCTTCAATAGTGCCGGTACAAAAATCCCTCCCGAAGAATTAACACAGTCAATAGCTATTTTAAAATTTGCTTTCCTAATTGCTCCTACATCTACTAAAGACAGCGCTAATATTTTATCAATGTGCTTACGTAAATACGAATCATCATACTTAATCTTTCCAAGGCTATCCACATTTGCATACTCCACATCGTCTCGTTCAGCAATTTTCAAAAGTGCTTTTCCATCTGCATCCGAAATAAATTCTCCTTTCTGATTAAGCAATTTCAAAGCATTCCATTGTTTTGGATTATGACTTGCTGTTAATACAATACCTCCTCCTGCTTTTTCTTCAGCCACAGCTAACTCTACGGTTGGCGTAGTAGAAAGGCCTAGATCAATTACATCTACACCTATACTTTGTAGTGTTCCAACAACTAGGTTTCGCAACATTTCACCAGACACTCTGGCATCACGACCAATCACTATTTTATTAATCCCCGTATTAGTCACAACCCATTTCCCAAATGCAGTGGTGAATTTGATAATATCAGATGGAGTTAATGCATCACCACTTTTACCCCCTATTGTACCTCTTATTCCTGAAATTGATTTAATTAATGACACTTGTTTTACGATTTTGTTTTGGTCCAAAGGTAATTATTCAATTTTAACCTCCAAGCCATCCATTTTAATGGACACCTATGCACTCCTCAAAGTAGTTTATAAAGCCCGAATAAGCTCAACAAGACTCATCATAATCAAAAAAATGTAAATGCATATATTTGCTGCCCTTAATCCGACCCTATGCTACAAAAAAAATGGTTTGAGAACTGGTTTGATTCGCCCTACTATCACATTCTATATCAAAATAGAAATGATGAAGAAGCCGAACTTTTCATTGATAATCTTTGTACCTATTTGAAGCCCTCATTAAATGCCATGCTTTTAGATGCGGCTTGTGGACGAGGTCGGCACGCCGTTTATTTAAATAAAAAGGGATACCATGTAACAGGAATAGACCTATCGCCATCTAACATCGAGTTTGCACAACGATTTAAAAATAAAGAGCTTCATTTTCAAGTACATGATATACGTCATATTTTTCAAAAAAATTCATTTGATATCGCACTTAATCTCTTTACCAGCTTCGGCTATTTTGAAACCAATGAAGAACATATCAGCACATTGCAAGCACTTCAAAAATCTTTAAAAGATAATGGGCTTCTAGTACTCGATTATTTCAATACTGAAAAAATCATGCGACACCTTAGTCATCAAGAAATAAAACATCTTGACGGAATAGATTTCCATATCAATAAGCAAATACGTGATGGAAAAATAGTGAAGCGCATTAGCTTCGAACATCGAGACACTAAACATGTTTTTGAGGAAGAAATAAAAGCGTTCACCTATTCTGATTTTGAAAACTTATTTGCACAAAGTGGCTTTAAAATTATCAAACACTTTGGTGATTACTCCCTAAACGATTTTGATTATACTCACTCAGACCGTTTAATTTTTATCTGTCAGAAAACTCATGCTTAATCAACTGATTGAACTAGATCAGCATTTATTTTTTGCGATCAATCAAGTTACTGCTAATCTATTTTTCGACTGGTTGATGCCTATCCTACGTGAACGCCTTACTTGGGTACCTTTGTATCTTTTCTTAGCTTTTATTTTGATCAAAAAATACGGCAAATATGGTGTCGTAATGCTACTTTTTTTTGTACTCTCCTTTGGCATAGCTGATTTTTTTTCCGCTTCCATTATTAAACCCTTTGTTGAGCGATTAAGGCCCTGCAATGATCCCATCATCAAACTCCATGTACGCAGCTTAGTTCCTTGCGGAAGCGGTTATAGTTTTCCTTCCACACATGCATCTAATCACTTTGCCATGGGTGTTTTTTTAATTACGCTATTTTACAGAAGGTGGAAATGGATAATGCCACTTGCTCTTCTATGGGCAGTTTCTATCAGTTTTGCCCAAGTGTACGTAGGCCTACACTATCCCATTGATATCACCTTTGGGGCACTTCTTGGTGGAACCATCGGATATACAATTGGAACTATTTTGAAAAAAATTATACCCTATCAGAAATGGAAAACTGGAAACTAGTCCTTTTATTTTTTAGTGCTTTTTTAGGTGGATTATGTATTTTTTTATTTAAAAAGGATAATACAAATCGACTAAAACTAATCCTTTCGTTAAGCGGCGCATACCTATTTTCGATCACAGTGTTGCATCTCATGCCTGAAGTATACTTCTCAGGAAACCATGATATTGGGCTATTCATCCTGGGAGGATTTTTACTTCAAATTGTGATGGAGCAGTTTTCAGAAGGTATTGAGCATGGTCACATTCATCTGCACTCACACCATCAAGCTTTCCCTTTTGGTATCATGATTAGTCTGTGCTTGCATGCTTTCTTAGAGGGTATGCCTCTAGCACATGGCACACATGATCAGCTTGTTTTTGGTATTGCGTTGCACCATGTCCCTGCTGCTTTTGCCCTTGGAAGTGTTCTTCTACAAAAGAAAATAAGCAAGAATGCGATCGTCATCTTTCTTGCCATTTTTGCCATCATGTGCCCACTCGGATATTGGATCAGCTATGCCATTGGTCATAACAACATTGCTGAAATCAGTAATTATTATGAAAGCATAATGGGCATTGTGATTGGTATCTTCCTACATATTTCGACTACCATTCTCTTTGAATCTAGTGTTGACCACAAGTTTAACATCAAAAAATTAATTGCTGTTTGCTTGGGTCTTGCTATTGCTTTAGTCGGATTTCTATTGGAGGGTTAAAAGCAAGCATTTGCACGTTAACACACATTAACAATTGTTAACATATTTTTAACACAATACTTATCTACCTTTAGATTCATGAAAAAGGTAATACTACCACGCCATGAAGCGCTGTGGACAGCACTTGTGGCAATTGATCTGAATCCTGAGTACCCAACAAGTTTTTTGGCTTTGCTTAACAAAGCTAAAAGTGATTTCGAGAATTCGAACCACAATCTAATGCCGAAATATTTTGATCAGTCAAAGACCACGGTGGCTGATCATAAAATCAAGCCATCCCCTATACAGAAAGCATATGGTTCTGTAACATCTGCTTTTAACTCAACTCCTGTAAGAATTGGAGCTGAGATTATTAAAAACAAGAATGCTCAAAATCTGATTCAAAACAGTTTGGGACTTGGAATTTCCAGGATTCATGGTAAGTATGCAGATATCCTTGTTAATAAACTATACAATCCAGATTTTTTCAATCATATGGATCAATATATTATTAGTCGGCCTACACTCGATCAGCAGATTGCTGCATCCCGTCCATCTGGGCAAGACTATAGTATTCCTACATTCTATGACATTTTTAAAATCTGGAAAGATATATATCAAGCATATTCCTATGCCAAAGGAACCATGTCGTTCTACGATTTACAACCAAATAATAATGAGCATGACCCAGACAGTTGCACATGCAAGCCTCTCAAAAATGGATTAAAATCTCCATGTAATACGATAGCAAAAATGATTATCAATCGAAGAGAAGGAGCTATGGCAGAATCTGCATTAAAAATAGCCTTGTACCCAGTTCCAATAGTTGGATCTATAGCAGCTCTAGCATTTGAAAATGCTATCAAAAACTGTGACAAGCCTGGAGAAAAGTATTTTTATGACGATTACTCCAATTTGAATGCTGCCTCACATTTATGGAATGCTGCACAAACGTACGGTAGAAAATTACGTATCAATGAAAAGAAACTAAGCCAGCAAATCTGGGATGCAGCATATGGAATAATACCAGGCATATTTGTTGATCCTGTTCATCGGGGTTGTCCAAAAGCAATATCAATTATTGCGGCATTATTTGGCGAGTTTCAAGAGAAATCGAATTATTTGCATACGCTCGTTAGCATTAGCACGCGAGAAGGTATCCCTGTTATTAATAAAAATCTCAACAAAGTATTGGGTAAGGCCGAAGTTCCCACTTATCAGAGATATATGCTAGCGCGGCAATGATTTCTTATATACTAGCCAGTAGGTGTCATTACCATTAGTCATCAAGTGAAGGCATCCAAAATAATTATCTTTGCCCACATGTTATTTGAGGATACCTATCAAACGATTTATGCGCCATCTGAAGGCATTTTTCGTGATCGTGGGAGTAAATTTATAGGGTATGCATATCCTGTACGCGCAGAAAGTGAGATCAAAGAGATATTGAGTCACATCAAATCAGCGCATCCAAAGGCAAGGCATTATTGCTGGGCATTACGTCTTAGTCAAGATACTTCTGTATTTCGATTCAGTGACGACGGGGAGCCGTCTGGCTCTGCTGGAAGGCCCATTTTAAACACCCTACTTTCATCTAAGCTCACCAATATATTAGCCGTAGTTGTGCGCTATTTTGGAGGCACTTTGCTAGGAATACCTGGCCTAATTAATGCTTACAAATCTGCCACCGAAGCAGCACTAGATACAGCTAAGATTATTTCCCAAACAGTAAATGATGTTTACTTGCTCGAATTTGATTATTTACAAATGAATGATGTCATGAGAATCATAAAAGACGAACACCTTCCCGTCAATAAACAAACATTTGAAGCTAATTGTTCCTTAGAAATTGATATTCGAAAAACCCAAGTAAACAAGATCATTACTAAATTGGGCCAAATATCTAATCTAAAAGTAACCTATATCCACACAATATAAAACCCACGACCACAATGGAAACAACTCACCTGATGAATCCGATTTCTGAGACTGATCTCATCCTAAATGCAGACGGAAGTATATATCACTTAAACATCTTACCTGAAGATGTTGCTGATACAGTTATTACTGTCGGCGACCCTGATCGAGTAGCAGAAGTTAGCCAGTATTTTGATTGCATTGAGCTCAAAAAAGGCAAGCGTGAATTTATTACCCATACCGGTACAATTGGGAAAAAGCGTATCAGTGTAGTGTCAACAGGAATTGGTACAGATAATATAGATATTGTACTGAATGAATTGGATGCTTTGGTCAATATCGATTTCAATACTCGACTACCTAAGACCAGTTTAACATCATTAGAAATTATTCGGATAGGAACCTCTGGCGCCATCCAAGAGGACATTCCCATCGACAGTATTTTGGTTTCTGAATTTGCTGTAGGTTTAGATACCACCATGCACTTTTATACCAAAAACATGACCAATAATGAACATCTTATACTCAACGAGATGAAAAATCACTTTCATCCATTGAATGAATTCTCACCCTATATTGGTTCTGCAGATATTCAATTGTTAAAACAAATTAGCCATGACTTGCAACGAGGAATTACCATTACAGCGCCGGGATTTTACTCACCACAAGGTAGGGAAGTGAGAGCAAAAAATGCAATCCCAAATCTCATCAATAGATTACAAACTTTTCACCTACAAGCATATCGCTTCACCAATCTGGAAATGGAAACAGCTGGCATTTACGCATTATCTACAACATTAGGTCACCGGGCCCTTTCTGTCAATGCAATTATAGCAAGTCGAGTGAAGAAAGAATTTAGCAAAAACCCGCAAAAAACGATAGATAAAACAATCAGGCTTGTATTAGATCGATTATAATTGCTGGACTAAGCCAAGAAATTTTTCTAAGGCTTGCTCTTTTTTGGCATCGAAACTAAAATCAATCTGATTCATCAGATAATTATTCAAATCAAAGTCTGCTCGCGGAGGCAATGCAGAAATTACTTCTTTTCTTCGATCTAAGCCATATTTGAGAGAGTGATTAAATTCATCTACAAAATCTGATGAGATCAATTTATTCGTCGTCCAAGCAGCAAATACAAATGGAAGTCCACTAAAATTATTCCACTCTTCAGATAGATCATATACGTATTGATGCTGATTCTTTTTCCCAAAAGTACGGTCACCAATCTCGATATAAGCATCCACATTTTCTGATTGTATAAAATCAGGGGAAACTTTCCAATAATTTTTCAAAAGCACTCTTGCTAAATCATTGGAAGTGCGAGACTGTGTATCTAAACGTATTGTTTTTACCTCATTAATTGGTTTATCACTAAAAATAAAAACAGAATCTACTGCCCCTGTTGCTCCAATACAGTAATTAGATATAATCTTATAATTAGGAATTTGATATAGAGTAGCAACAGGAACCAAGCCTATATCCACTTCGTTATTAATGAGTTTAAACGCACACATGGACGGAATATCTAAACTCAAGTTTATTTTTTCCGAGATGCCAGAATGTGTCAAACCATAGACAAAGGGTTTGCTATTAGTATAAGATACAGCGGACACTTTAATAATACTCACGATGAAATGGTTTTTAGTTTTAGCCTAGTTTTTTTAAATGATCCACATTATTGAAATCCGTTATTTGAAATTTAAATCCATCATACTGCACTTTATACAACGAAGTATTTAGATGTGGAAATGCATCCATTTTAGACAAAGGCAATTCAGTTAGCAAGCATAGAAACAGCCGTAAAGCTCTGCCATGCATGCACACTAAAATGGTTTCGTCTTGATTGTTCTCTACTAAGTTATCCAAAGCAATTAGTTGGCGATCTTTCACTTCTAAAGGGCTTTCTCCTTCTTCAAATTTATGATGAAGCTCTCCACGCATCCAATTATTAATCATGCTTCTGAATGCAGCTCTTGTCAGATCGCTACTTTCTTGTCCCTCATATATCCCCCATGCTAATTCGTCTAATCCAGGATGCTGTGTCCATGGAATCCCACTATGAATAAATCGATGCACGGTTTGATGTGTCCTTTTAAGGGTTGACGTATATATTTTGTCAAAAGGAACATCTTTATAAGCTTCATAAAAGGCTTTTGCCTGCTGCTTGCCGTGGTCATTCAGGTCTGTGTCTACCCCTCGGCCTTGAACAATACCTCGCTTATTTAAATCCGTCTCACCATGCCGAATGATATATAATGTTTTTGCTGAATGCTCCCCTTGCTTGTATTTATCAGGTAGTAAGTTAGGGTTACTCATTCTTACAATTTAAGAAATTACAGGCAATTTATAATACTTTAATTTTATTTTTTCTGAGAATTGATAATCATTATAATCTGTGACTACATGATATAATGTGTCGCGCTCTATCGGACGATAGCCTACTTCTTTAATAAACTCAACAAGCTCCTGTGTACTCATTGCCGGATGTTGTTCTTCAGATCCCGCCATCGAATATATTTTAGTAGTATCATCTAGCGTGCCATCAATGTCGTCAACTCCAAAATTTAATGAAAGCTGTGCCGTACGCCTACCAATCATCGCCCAGTAAGCTTTGATATGATCAAAATTGTCTAAATATATTCTGGAGATAGCATAGTTTCGAAGGTCTTCCATAATAGAGACTTCAGCGATATGTGACATCTGGTTACCTTTATTTCTAAATTTTAATGGAATGAATGTTTGAAAACCAGCCGTCCGATCTTGCAATTGACGTAGCCGTTCCATATGATCCACTCGGTGTTGGTATGATTCAATGTGACCATATAACATGGTTGCGTTTGATCGCATGCCTAGCCGATGCCATTCTTCATGAATTTGGAGCCACTCCTCTGCTGTACATTTATCTTTTGCAATTTGTTGTCGAATTTCGGGATGAAAAATCTCAGCTCCACCACCGGGCATTGAGTTTAATCCGGCATCTTTCATCAGCCTCATTCCAGATGCATAATCTAATTTGGCTTTTTTAAAGATATAATGATATTCTACAGGAGTTAAAGCCTTAATGTGTAAATCTGGTCGATGATTACGAATCGCTGTAAATAACGCTGCATAAAAATCAACATCATACTTGGGTAATACCCCCCCAACAATATGCACTTCAGTTACGGGCTGATCATCATATTTTTTTACAATGTTCAGCATATCCTCCATTGTGTATTCCCAGCCTTCTGATTTCTGCTTAATTAAACGAGAGTATGAGCAGAACTTGCAATCGTAGACACACAAATTGGTTGGTTCGATATGAAAATTTCGATTGAAATAAACGTTATTTCCATGTTTTTTCTGACGAATATGATTAGCCAAAACACCTAGATAAGCGAGTTCACCTTTCTCGTAAAGTAGAACACCTTCTTCAAAGCTGATGCGTTTATTAAGTTTGACTTTTTGGGCAATTACCTTCAAATCATCCTCGAGATTATCATCATTCAACAGTATATGTAAGTCGGATTGGAGTTTCATTCTTTTATTAGTCAATTACTAATGCTTCAGTGAGCTCTTCACTAATTTTTGCAATTCTAAAGCCATTTCTTTTTGAATCTTCAATGCTTCCTCTCGAGCTCTTTCAGCAAAATCTTCACCTTTGGAAGCATATAATATCGATCGAGAAGCATTTATGAGTAAACCACAATCTTTATTTAAGCCATACTTGCATATTTCTTTTAGACTCCCGCCTTGTGCCCCAATACCCGGGACTAATAAAAAATGAGTGGGTGCAATTTTACGAATATCTAAAAATGCATCTCCCCACGTAGCTCCAACAACATACATTAAGCGATCATCTGCAGCCCACATATTTGCTTTTTGAACGACTGACTCAAATAAGAAGGAGTCGTCATTGACAAAAAACTGAAAGTCTTTACTCCCTGCATTTGATGTAAGAGCAAGTAGGATAACCCATTTATCTTCAAATGCAAAAAATGGCTTTACCGAATCAGCACCCATATAAGGTGTAATGGTAATGGCATCAAAATCCATTCCTGAGGATTTTTCATCAAAGAAGGCTCTGGCGTACATATTTGACGTATTTCCAATGTCTCCTCTTTTTGCATCAATAATACGAAGACAAGACTCAGGCAAATACTTCCAGGTAGCAACTAGGCTTTTCCAACCATTCACACCCCTGCTCTCATAAAAAGCACTGTTGGGTTTGTATGCCACACACAAATCATGCGTTGCATCAATAATTCGTTTGTTGAATTCCAAAACAGGGTCTTCAAAATCGAGCAAAAATGGTGGTATCAAGTTGATATCAGTATCTAAACCAATACATAAGAAAGATTTTTTTAGAAATATTTGATCTATAAGTTGCTGGCGGGTCATTCTAGAGTTAAAAAATTTGGACCAAGTTAGGGGAAATAACAGCTAGATTCAAGGCCAATAAAGATCTGATGCCTTTCATAAATCCAGCTCCTACATTCAGTAATAAAAAGAAAGCCATCTATGTATCTTAAATACATGATGGCTTTCCTGAAATGAGAATCAATCAAATAATCTAGGGATCAAACAATCAACTCATTAGTGAGCAATTTGAAAATCTTTATTTTGACCAAAACCTGCTTGTTGGACATTTAATAAAGTATTATCAGATTTAACTAGCATCGCAACAATATTTAGATCTTTTTGATTGTGGCCAGCAGGTATTGGGATAGACCAGTTTTTAACATATTCTGAATTGGCTCCTTGCGATGGAATAGGGTCTCCTAGAGGATTGGTTACACTCATTCGTGCAACATGATCGTGTACAAAATCTGTTATAGTCGCTGGATAATTGTACCAAGGTGAGCTTGGATCTCCCCCCATCTCTCTGCTGTAGTAATTATGCTGAGCTGCAACTATTCCATTCTCTAAAATATAAACAACTATTCTACCACCGGTTGTTGCTTGCGAGAAATGAGCTTTTACCCCTAAGCTCAAAGTTGAACCATTAAAACTCGAGTTAATTGCCAAACCAAAATTAGAAGGAGTGCTAGTAAATTTCTTGAGCTGTGATATACCATTATATCCCACTCTTCTATTCATAAGCTGTGTAGGTAACCCACTTATCCCAAATGTATTTAGCAAAACCGATTCATTAGGAAAATTCAATTCATCTTGGTCATGAAAACCAATAGGGACTACTCTGTCTCCTAATGCATTAACTGCATCATCTGTAGCTGACTCTGCTCGAGGACAGTAACCACACCATGTAGCAGTGTACGTTTCTAAAGTGCAGTTTTGAACATATTTTGTAGCAATAGCAGAGGTATTAGCAGAGGCCACTGAAGCTTCAGGGTTGGTAGCAAAATTATCATTGTTTTTACTACAGGATACCGCAAATACTGACAATGATAAAATCAATACTTTTTTAAAATCAATTTCTTTTTTCATGATCTTTTGGGTTTAATAGTTTTTAATTAAAACATGATTTACATGAACATATCAAGATGTATTGCGCACTTCAAGATCGGAAGAGCACAC
>CALLKE010000010.1 GCA_938008555.1 uncultured Pedobacter sp. | reverse complement strand
TGTTGTTTCCAGGGCCTCCTCCAGCAGCTACTTTGCCATGAAATATCCCACCAGCCACAAATGGTCTATCCGGGTGACGAATCACTGGCTATCACACTCTTTCTTTTCTTCTTTAATCCAATTTCCCTTTATTACATCCCAATAGATACTCTCAAAGTATTCCTTTTTATTCGTGAATCGTTTTCCATAAGCTATAGTGTCTTCATGGGATTGTCGATTAAAATCACCCCAATTCACTCCTTCAAAATGATGAGTAAAAAACGCATCATTGACCTCCCATTCTCCAGCAGCATTTTTTTTGATGTAGCCTCGGAGCATTTCTTCCATGGCTAGTTCATGTAGCTTTTCAAAGCTTACTGGTTTATGAATATCTTTTTGATAGTGTTCTCGCAGTATCACCATTGCCCCCCCCCGAAAAAATACCAACGTTCTTTAATCTTAGCTCCATAGAGATATTGTACTTCATCTGTTTGACATTTCAATTGATTACATTGTATTAAGATCGCTGTGACCATTCTATTTTTATCAGTATTAAAACAAAAAATACTATCAAGCTGGTAATTAAGAATCCAAGCCCATTTGGCACCTTCCAATTTAGATTGCTCCCACTTTTTTAAAGTATCTCGTGCTTGTTCATATATCTTATCATATTCTTTTTTACCCATTATATTTTGAGATATTTTCAAAATTTCTTTATTGTCTGTTTTACGACTTTTCTCACTGCAAGCACTTATAGCGAGAGATAGGAGTAACAGAACACATTTATTTACGTGGTTTGACATAGCCCTTCAGAGTTGCGTTTTCAATTTTAAATATCCACTTATAATTCTCAATCGAATGGCTTTGTAGAAAGCCTTTGGACTCACCTTTAGGGATAAAAGCACGACCTCTCTTTTCAAAAATTGGATTCTTAATTCTATCCAATCCCTTGACCGACGTCTGCGGCGCCACTCCATCCTGCTGATGCAACGGATCTGCATTGGGTTCGCCGAGATTACTGCCATACTGCCACACCTCTTCGAAATCATTCAGATTGATCTCACCAGCTTCTGCATTTTCTGGAGCTATGATGTAAAAACGGCCCAAGGGAACCTTACCTTTTA
>CALLKE010000009.1 GCA_938008555.1 uncultured Pedobacter sp. | reverse complement strand
GGCTTTACGCAGGGTGGGGAAGGATAATTCCCGCTGTTGGCTTGGCCACTACTGACGCGATTAGTTAAAGCCAAATTACTGAAGTTGATTAGTATTACCAAAGCTGATGGGCCATTGCTGAAAGCCCAACTTGCGTAAAGCCTTTTGTTAGGCGAGGTCTTTTTGCTTTACGGTTTGTTTCTTTGATGGCTTTGTTCCTTTTCTGATTTTATCCTTCTTAATCCACTCACTTATGCGAGTAAAATCTCGCTCTGTAGGTTGTTTGCCGGTAGTATAAAAGTCAATATTTTTTGGCTCTTTTATCATACATTAAAGTTACATTTATTTAGGGAAATAAAGTTCTATAAGTTTTGCTGCAGATTTAGAATCAATTGCCATAAAATTTCCGAAAAGCAAGTGCGCCTTAAGCTCTTTTTTATAGTGCGCTATTAAATTAGTCTTACTCTCAAATGAAACATAGCCGCTATAACCTTTGTCAAAAGAAATCTTACATGCAAAAGCTACAAGATTGCCTGGAACACCTAAGTAAATCTTTTTATTTCCACGATTGAATTTATTGCTTTCGATAAGTGTCATAAAAATGTGGTCTTTACGATCCTGCAAACTTATGAGCCCTTGAATAATAGTAGGATTATCGATAATGTATTAACCCCCTAAAGGACTGGATTCAAAATTAAAATCAATTTTGTAATCATAACTTTAGGAAACATGTCAAGAGTAAACCGCAAATTTAGCCCAGAGGAACGCCTTTCTATTTTGCAAGAAGCAGAAAGAGAAGGGGCAGTTGAAACCAGTCGTAAGTACAATTTATCTCCATCACTGATATCTAAGTGGAAGGAGCGTTATTTAACCAAAGGAGCTGCAGGCTTGAAGCCTCAGTATAACCGAGTAGATCCACAGGTAAGAGCATTGGAAGAAGAGAATGAGCGTTTAAAACGCATAATAGCCCGTCAAGCATTAGAGCTTGAAGTAAAGGGTGAGCTGCTAAAAAAAACACCTATTCAAATCAAACCAAGATAGCAATGGTACATCAGTATCAACAAAAGATTGGTCTCAAAAATTTATGCCAATGGGTTCAATTGCCACTGAGCAGTTTTCATTATAAACCGTTGAAAGGTAAGCCAGGGGCCAAACCAAGCTTGTACACAAAAATGCTGGATGGTAAGGTTGTAGTAAATGAAGAAGTGATTGGTTCCATTAAAAAGTTATTGAGTGAAGAATTTGTTTGCTACGGGTATAAAAAAGTGAGTGCTTCATTGAAACAATTGAAGTATTTGATCAACGACAAGAAAGTATATCGCTTGATGGATGAGAATAATTTATTGTTAGGTAAAGTCATTAGAACTACAGGGAAACGCCAGTTTGTGAAGCACCGGAAAATTACTGCTACCTGTCCCATGGATTACCTTTGCTTAGATATTAAATACTTATGGGTGCATGGAGAACAGCGATGGTATTATCTTCTGAGCGTGATTGACGTTTTTAGTAGAAAAATAATAGCGTGGATACTTCAACGCAGTATTAAACAAATTGATGTGATTAATATCTTTAGAAGAATTAATCAACAGCATCCAATTAAAGGCGTAAATATCAGAAATGATAATGGCTCACAATTTTTAGCAAATAGCGTAAAAAGATATTTATCAAGTGAAGAAGCTAAACAAGAATTTACCCATATAGCTACTCCTCAAGAAAATAGTTACATCGAAGCTTACCACAGTATCTTACAATCAGAGGTAGTTGAACGTTTTGAATTAAGTAGCTATTATGAAGCTAAAATAATCATGACCAACTATGTTGAATTTTATAACACAAAACGAATACATGGTTCCCTGAATATGAAAACACCTCAATCCGTTTGGGATACCTGGCACTCACAAAATAATACTTCAACAAAGGGCGAAAGAATGTCCTTACAAACAGCATTGAGCCCTTTGTTGGAAAACACAATAAAAAATGTAATTATTAACCAAAAATGTCAAACCTTTAACATCATTTAATCCAAGAATTAGGGGGTTAATACATCAGCAAAATGTAAAAAATATACTTTGTTTAAGGAATCTTTTTATTTATCCTTTACATACTCTAAAATATCTCCAGGTTGACAATCTAGGACTATGCAAATTGCTTCAAGTGTACTAAATCGAATTGCTTTGGCTTTCCCTGTCTTTAAAATGGATAAATTAGACAAGGTCAAACCTACTCTTTCAGAAAGCTCATTCAAAGACATTTTCCGCTTTGCCATCATCACATCTAAGTTTACTACTATTGCCATGTTTATACAGTTAAATCAATTTCAGTTTGAATTTCAATGCCACGTTTAAAGATTTGTGCAATTACAAAAAGAACTACACTCATAAAAAGCCAAACATCGGCTCCACCTATATGCAATTCCTCAACGCTTGGAACATCAATCCCATTTAACCTAAGCCATGCAGTATACTTAAGCCCCCATATAGAAATAAACCTATACCAAAAGTTAAATAAGCCAAATTAGAAATAAACTTATTTAGTGTTGTATTAAAAGGATGACTAAAATCAAACTGTTTATTATAAAAAAGTTTTACGATCAAATAAAATAGGATTGCCTTCATCAATGAAACAATGCTCATGATTCCAGTAACTACAAAAAAGTAACCCGAATCATAACTAATTAAGTTAGATAGGTCAATTTGCATCCAAAAGTTTTTTGCGCCAATGGGATTAATAACCAATGCAAAAAAAGTATTGAAAATGATACCTCCTGCTTCAATGCAGATACCAATGAA
>CALLKE010000008.1 GCA_938008555.1 uncultured Pedobacter sp. | reverse complement strand
TTATGTTTTGTCAAGAGTTAATTTTAGACACAATTGACTGTTGTGTGTAATTAGGAATAGTAAATGTTGGGATTTGTATTGATTTTGCAATTATATTAAAAGCATCTGACACAGCATCAACTTGGTCATCTTTCTGATTTCTATTGTTTGGTATGAAGTTTTCTAGTTCAGTTAAGAATGGTTCATTCCAATCTCCCTTAACTAGATATACACAGCCAGCTTCAGCAATAGAAGCAAATGGTAAGAACCTATTGAGCTTGCCTGAGTGCCCAGACATTTTGCTGCTTCTTACTGTAATTCCTTGCTCAGAAAGTGTTCTGACGTAGTATACGTTAGCTGCAGCTCCGCCAGCGCCAGTATCCCTAGGTACGATTACTTCAACTTCATCTGTACCGTCTATCCTAGCTGTCTTAGCAATATCCTCTAAAACACCGTTAGTAGTTTTTCTGAATCTGTACACGTCTTCAATATAGTAATTACCAAACTTATCTCTAGACATCTTAACGCCAGCAGTCCAGTCAGGATCGCGATTGGCTTCAGATACTTCAGAAGATGCTAAGTCCCAAGCTCTAACTCTTTTTACAACTTCACTAGGTGGCTGTGGTACAATTTTTACCCATTCGCGTTTGAAGTAACCTTCACCTTCCGCTTTAGCAGTCCATGAACCGTGAAGGTACTTCAATTGGTTTACTCGTGGCTGAGCTAATAGGTTAGCTAAGTAGCTATTATTCTTAGGTGGAAGTAGGTATGGATTTGAATAAACATTCATTGCAATAAACCTAAATGATTTAGGCATGAATAGTTTATATGGAGGTATAGCTTTTATTTCTTCGTCAGTTAATCCGTAAGTACTTACTAATCCCCTGTCTTTACCATAACTCTCAAATAGTTCTTCCGGGCTGTCTGCCCATAATACTACAGAATCAATTACCACAAACCAACGTATAATATTCTCTGTATTAGGTTTAGGTACTCCATCTTCATCCAAACAAAAATCTACCCATTTCTTTAGAAATGAATCAGAATCTGGATTTGCTGTCATAATAAGTTGCGGGTGGATAGATGTACCAGCAGTACGCATCCGTGACAATAAGAATAAAACTTGATGTTCTGTCCAGCCAGTTGCAGCTTCGTCAATTAATCAATACGTTCAACAGTAGTCGTAAATTACCGTCAGCAGCTTTACCTGCATCTATACATTCCTGCATAGTTCAGACTATATCATCGCCCTGTTTATAGGGCGTCGTGCGCTTCGCTTCACTTGAAGCTACTCCCTTGCGGGATAGTCGTTACACCTTCTAGTATAGCACTAGCTTGGTTCGGTATTGCCCGTTCTGGAGTTTTACCGAGTTCACACGATTTTCTATGTAAATTACTTTACATAGGGGCAATCTACCCTTGTCAATTGAGAGCCTTGCCATCCACCAAGGTCATCGTCTGTAGCAATGGCTGAAAAGCTTACTTTAGCTCCAGAAGGGAAGCACCATTCTTGAGCTTGTGTTTTATATATTGCATCGAAATGCTTATAAACCTTCTTCGACTCATCGATCAAGCCCCCCTGCCTTTTCAGTTCTGGAGCTGTGCGACGAAAAATTGTACATCTAAATAGTGGGTCATGAATTGCGTCTAATTGTTTCATTAAACAAATAGCGGATTTACCGCCTCCTGCTGTATATGTTCAAACAAGGTCGTTACTCTTGTCCCGCAAATAATTGCTGCTGCATGTCACCATGCAGACCAGACTATATCTTAACCAATAGGTTATCCCCGTTTCGAGCCACTTGGCCCTACGCTTTCGCTAGTCGTTGCACGTTCTATCCATAAGATAGCTTCGCTCAGGATTGTCTCATTGAGAGTTTCCCTGAATTAGAGGATTGTTTTTAACGTGGAGGCACAGATTTTACCACCACCTACAAGAATTACATCTGTTGTGTTATCTTGTAAAACCATCTTCTGTTTCTCAGAGGCTGGCCCGAATACTTGTCTTGTCATAACCTTCCTTAGTCGTCAATTAATACTTCATAGTTAATTAGGGCATTGTAAATATCTGCATCTATAGAATTTTTATATCTATTTACAACCTCTTTAATAATCTTTTCCTTCTCAACCTTATAGGCAAGGAAAGCACTTGTCGGGTTAGTATGGTATCCGCAAAACACTGTTTTTCCATCTCTATTCACATGTGCTCCATACTTCATTTTAGTATTACACCAGCTAACACCTATCGGTAGGGTTCCCCTGCTTGCATCGCACTTTACAACAAGTGAATTTACTGCGTGAGGTACAAATCGGCAATATTCTGGGCAATAATGCTTATTACCTCTTAAAAGTATATCTTTCTCTAGTACCCAGCCATCACTATTAAAATTCTTTTGAGAATTACACCACTCAGCAAAATTTTGAAAACAAAGCCATTCATCACAGACAGTTACATCTTCATAAGTTGGGTACATCTCTTTGTAAGGTTTTGAGTAAGCTCTAGATAACATTGAAGACCATACAATATACTCTTTTTTATTATCTTTAGAATTATATTGACCTTGCCCGAAAAACCCAACGCCAAACTTGGTCTTTGCGTAAGGATCAAAAATGCTTCCTTCTCTGATCTGTTGAGAACTCACTTGCTGCCTTGTTCCAGTGTCACAAAATTCGATAACGATTTGGGTAGTCTTTATAAATTCAATAATTTTAAAGTCACCAAAGTTTCTAGAAGGCTTAATCCCACCAATTACGATATCACCTAGCTTTGACTTACCTTTCGGTGGTGCTTTCTTATTATTAACTTTGCCAGCTCTCAAGTTACCAGACGTAACTGATCTAGTATTACCATCTTCAAACTGAACAATAATGTTATTACAGTGGATATACTCAATAACAACTACTTCACCATAACTGTTAGTTTTGAATTTATCCCCAACCTCAATTTTCTCAACCATAGTCACCTCATACATATAAAATTATATTATATCAGGTCTAACCCAAAAGTCAATCTAAATAAACAACAAAGCCCTTGTACTCTCATACAAGGGCTTCTAAAATAGGTGTATATGTAGCCACACTAACCATGCTCATATACCAATGCAGCATAATTCTGCATTCTCTCCACTCCACCGACAA
>CALLKE010000007.1 GCA_938008555.1 uncultured Pedobacter sp. | reverse complement strand
ATACGAGATATGCCTAAGTGACTGGAGTTCAGACGTGTGCTCTTCCGATCTACTAGATCTCTGGATTTAATTAGCCGGGCAAATGGCGGAAATGGTTAGTGTTGATATTAAGTTAAAGGAGAGTGTACTTCTTATTCTAGAGTTCAAACTGGCTTCTAAAGTGCTCTGTGCCTTTGAGCAATTGCATACAGCTATCGTAGTCTACTCTTCTCATACTCATTGAGCCTTTGGGATTACTCATGTCAGTATCGTTGAGGTTGTTTGAATACATCTTCTTCGTTTTGATCCTATGGGACTTCTTATTGTCGACACAGATGATAGACTTCATTTGGTGATCAATAGACTGCATGGCCATTGTATTCAAACTGCTAGTTGAAGGATGCCTCTTTCTTGGTCTTTCCTGCCCTTGCTGCCTTTGAGTTGTTGATTTATGGTAGGCAGTTGTTTCTTCGGCTCGAGTCTCATCCTTAGAGTCACCAACCTTTTCCATGGACTGAATTCTGGAGCTGAGCAAAGGAACGAACATCTTTTGAGCCGGACTGTTTGCTTTGGGCATCAAGGTGTCGGCATAGTTAAAGTGGCCATTGTGAGTACTGCCAAAAATCTTCTTCGATGCAGTCGTAGGGACAAGGATGGGTTTCTTTGAGGGTGCCTTATTCTTAATCGAGGGTAGAAGAGTAAAATGGTCGATGTCTTTACCGCCTTTCGCTCCGTGCTTACCCATTTGAGGAGAAAGCTGGTGTTTTGGTGACTCCGGACTCTGATTGTCTCCATCTTCTTTATGCTTTCTAGAGTGCTGCACTTGGTACTTGTCAGGAATAGGAGCTGTCTCTGCAAACTTGTGATAGCAGCCATCACAAAGGTATGCATTCAGATTGGTCCACGTAGCATTTTTCTTAAACTCTTGTAAGTTTCCCTTATTGAGTTCTCGCCAAACTCGATGAAAGATGATTGGGAGGTCGTTGAAAGGATAAACCTTGTCTTCCTCATTCTCTGGGTACAAGGTCTTGTCCTTGACCTCTGGCGGATCATCCGAGTACTTCTCCATCTTCTTCTTAGGAAATATGAAGTCTTGATCCTTGGTAAGAATTCCATTTTCGTATGCAGCTATAAGATGCTTCAATTTTATCGGGTTAAGCTTCCAGTCATTGATGCTGGTACATTGGTAACAGTATTTGGGAGGATCGATGGTAGAATAACAGCTCTTCCCAGTGGCATCCTTTGTGAGGACTATACGAGACTGCCTAAGAAAATCCTGCTCTTCAGGAGTCCCACTCTTTCTTTTAGAGACATAAACGATGGTTTGCTCTTCTTCTCCTTTCTTCTTCTTTTTCTTTCTTTTTCGAATTGTCGAAGTCGATACCACCTTTTTTCTGTCCTTCTTTCCAAGCAAGCCCAATCTCTTTCATGCTATCATCAGGAAAGATTTTGTTCCACAAATCCACAATCGGTGCAAAGAGCGACTTTAAACCCGCCCATATCTGGCTAAACACACCTGAAATAACAGTCCACAGCCCGCTAAATGCCCCAGCGATAGGCTGCACAATCCATTCGTCCACAAAACCAGCAAAACCCGAAAAGGTATTTTTAAAATCTTGCCACAGTCCACTGAAGAAACTGCTAGCAGCCGTCCAAGCCGATTGCAAACCACTCCAGATGCCAGTGAATACGGTGCTCACGGTATTGCCAATATCAGTGAATACATGGCCAATAAAGTTTCCAATCGCCGAAAAAACAGGCTTGACCGTATTATTCCAAAAGCTTTTAACAATCGAGGCGAGCTTACCAAACACCAGCTTGCACACTTCCCAAATACCGAAAACAATTTCTCTAAACCTTCTACAGTTCTCCCAGAGATACACGACTGCCGCCGTCACCGCTGCAACCGCTACAGCAATCCAGCCTAAGACTGGAATATTAGCCACGGCTACCGAAAAGGTGCGTACTGCTCCTGTTGCCCAGAGGAAGGAATTACGTAGACCGTTAATGGCTTTTCTGAATGAACCTGTGGTTTTACTAGCGACTTTTTGCCAGAAGGCGAAAAGTTTGGTTTTGGCGGTGCCGTTGATGAGGGCTGTGGTGAAGTTGCTTAGAGCATTGTAAGCGCGACTAGTATAATCTCTGGTTACCTGCCAGCAAATATTTATAGCATTTAAACCAGAAAGCATCTGGCCAAAACCGCTTATTGCAGACATGGCGGTTTGTATATACTTTAATTTGCTTTGCGTGGCATTGAACACACTTATTTTTAGATCATCAAAGATTGCTGTTATACGCTTCATCACTTCGCTATATGAGCCCATTACTGTCTTGGCTTGGTCCACAGCGGTATTGGTTCCCTGAATTTTGCTATTATAATCATTGATTGCTTCAGTGCCATTTATCAAAGCAATAGCTGCGGCTGCATTCTCTTTTCCAAATAACTTGGTGATTAATGCTGTGTCATTTGCAATAGGCTTGAGTGCATTTAGTCTTGTGGTTAACGGAACTGTTTTATCAGCTAGTTGAGTAATACTTATACCAGCAGCTTCCAATTCGGCCTTTGTTTGTTTGGGTAGAAAACGACCCTCACTTAAAACACTAAGTGCATTGCGTAAAGCGACACCGCCTTCAGCTCCTTTTTTACCTGCCTTATCTAATACCTGGATAGCGGCATTAGTTTCAGAGAAGGTAACACCTGTTGTTTTAGCAACCATTCCTACATTCTCCAAAGCAGATTTTATTTGAGGGAGCTCAGCCGAGCCCTCTTTAGCAGCAGCGGCCATCACATTCATCATTTCGGCCATGGTTTTACTTGCTTGCATCGGATCATCCAAACTAACCCCATATTGGTTCATGGCTGTAGTGAGAACTTCCGTCGCAGCAACAGTGCTTCCTCCCATCGTTTTAGATAGGACGTTGACATGATCACCCATTGCTTTTAAGGCAGTTGAGCTTTTGGCTATGTCAGGAGATAATTGCGAAAGTAAAAGCTTATAACTCTCCACATTTTGAGCCGCATCAGTGCCAAAAGCTTCGGCACTTGCACGCGCAGCATCACTAATCCCTTCCAGCGCTTTGCCTGTTAGGCCTGTAATCGCTGATAAATCAGTTAATGAGGTATTTAGAGCAATACCTGGTTGAATCAATTCATCGAGTATAGACCTTAGGTTTTGAACACCTTCCAATGCCTGATTAATCGACAGTAATTTCTTCCAAGACTCACCAAAATTATAAGTCATATTTTGAGTATGCGCCGTAACCTGATTAATATGGTGGTTTAATTCAACAAAGACAGCGGATGCGTTTGTACTTAAATTAATACCATAGTGTAAATTGTTTTTCACTTTATTTTATTATTTATTCTAGATTTGAGCGATATAACATACCGTATGAAATATCTGATTACATTTTTCTTTGTCCTTAGCATTCTATTTGATGGATTTCAACTGACTGGAGCGGCTATATGCTGTTTAGTTTTATTGACCTTTATCTTTATTTATTACACTTTCAAAGCAATAGGAGAAAAGCAGGTCTATGTTTTTATAAAAAATCTAATAGGGCTCAGTTTTGTTCTTTCTGACTTGTTTTGCCATTTTGGTGCGCCAGAACTAGTTGCATATTGCGTGCTTGTGCCAGGGATCTTTGTTGGTTACTACATCATTAGAGCACTTTTGAGTAGCAGGAGTAGCTCAGATTGTGAGTATTCAAAAGGTGATACACCATCGAAGTACACCTACACAGCAACTAAAAACAAGACCACTTCAACCACCCAGCTTTAATCCACTTCACCCCCAAGAAGCCTCACCAACATTTCAGCCTGATTACCCAGTCTCCATTGCTCAAGCCATTGTGCTTCCGCATATAGATCACTCCATTTGCTCA
>CALLKE010000006.1 GCA_938008555.1 uncultured Pedobacter sp. | reverse complement strand
CAATTGCTTTTGTAGTTTTAGGTGCTTTTGTTGCATTTACTAATTGAACTTGCCTACTTTCTTCTCAAATACTTGGATAAACAATCCTCTCCATCAGATCTATTATCATTGATCTCAAAAGACCAGATTTGGATTTCTAAAATCAAAAATGGTACCTTTAGCGTCCACAAAAACAAACAAGACTATATTTGGAAGAACCAAGATAGTCTTGTTTGTTTTTGTAGTACTATCACAAATCTAAAAAGGCTATGGCAGAGGTAACTTATTACAGCAAAGAAGGATTAGAAAAACTAAAAGAAGAACTACACTTTTTAAAGACAGAAGGGCGCTCTCAAATGGCTAAAGCAATCGCTGAAGCCAGAGATAAAGGAGATCTATCAGAGAATGCAGAATATGATGCAGCAAAGGAAGCTCAAGGACATCACGAAGCAAAAATAGCTAAACTCACTGAAGCTCTCGCGAATGCACGTTTAATTGATGAAGCAAAACTAGATACATCTAAGGTGCTAGCTTTATCTGTTGTCAAAATCAGGAACATTAAAAATAGTGCTACCATGACTTACCAACTGGTTTCCGAATCAGAAGCTGACTTAAAATCAGGCAAAATATCTGTAAAGTCGCCAATAGCACAAGGTTTATTGGGAAAATCTGTTGGTGAAAGAGCCGAAATTATGGCACCTGCTGGGAAAATCGAATTTGAAATTATCGAGATTTCTAGATAGCTACACTTCTTCATCTAAAACAAAAGGGTAAAAAATATAATGGCATCTATCTTTTCAAAAATCATTTCTGGTAAAATTCCTGCTCATCGAGTAGCTGAAAATAAAGATTATCTGGCCTTCTTAGACATTCAACCACTATCGATGGGTCATGTTTTGGTCATACCTAAAAAGGAGATTGATTATATTTTCGATTTAGATGATGAGACCTACATCGGTTTGATGAATTTTGCCAAAGTGGTAGCAGAAGGACTTAAAAAAGCCGTCTCTTGTATCAAAGTAGGCGTTGCTGTAATTGGCCTAGAAGTTCCACATGCTCACATTCACCTCATTCCGATGAATGAAGTAGATGATATGAACTTTAGTAAGAAAAAATTAAACCCTTCCAGTGAAGAACTTGCCACAGTTGCAGAAAGAATTAGGCTTGCCATTGCTCCTGCATTCGTCAAGTAATCATCATAATGAATTGAAAGGGTATTTCATCAAATTTTGGCTACTCTAAATAGCCTGGATAAAATAAATCGCTGTTAGAGGTTTCCGAACCTCTAACAGCGATTTATTTCCGATTTGTTATTGATACATCCTTCCCTCCCACTCTCTTTGTATTGTCTTTTACAAAAGCTTCCCAACCCGAGTAATTTTTGCTTTTCCCAGTCGTGCTTATTTTTTGAAAAGAGTGGCATAAAGCTACAGCTAAACCATCTGTTGCATCTAAAAACTCAGGCCTTTCTGTAAATTTTAATAAAGTTTTGAGCATCGCCGCAACTTGTTCTTTCCCCGCATTCCCATTACCTGTGATGGATTGTTTAATTTTTCGAGGAGCATATTCAAAAATAGGTATGTCTTTGGAGAGTGCAGCGGCCATTGCAACTCCCTGCGCTCTTCCCAATTTGAGCATCACCTGTATATTTTTCCCATAAAATGGGGCCTCAACAGCCAAACAATCTGGCTGATATTGCTCAATCAAAACAACCGTTTTCTCAAAGATGCGTTTAAGCTTTAAAGCATGATCATCGAGGTGATCTAATTTCACAACCCCTAAACTAATTAGTTCAACTTGGTTCTTTATTTCTTTGATAATGCCATACCCCATCACGTTCGTACCTGGGTCAATACCTAGAATAATACGCTCAGTCGACTTTTCTTCCTTTAACATCCAGATGATAATTTCTCATTATTCTTATGTCTGTTCGCATCACGGATACTCTTTTTCACCAGATTTTTCTCCATCGCTTCGGTCAAGTTAATACCTGTTTGGTTAGCTAAACAGATGAGTACGAATAAAACGTCAGCTAGTTCATCACCAAGATCAATCGCTTCGTCTGATTTTTTATAGGATTGCTCACCATATCGACGAGCCATCACACGCGCTACCTCACCAACCTCTTCCATGAGAATAGCGGTATTGGTCAATTCATTAAAATAACGGATACCTGTGGTTTTGATCCAAATATCAACTGTTTTTTGGGCTTCTTCGATAGTCATCAATTAGATTTTTTATGACGAAGGTAAGGCTTTGTATAAAACCAACATATTGAAGTTAAAATCAGCCGACAAAGTTGAAAACTATTTTCCTGTAATCAGTGTATAACAGATTCTACGAATGATCAAAAGTATAAATGGTTAATCTGTAGAGATACTTTACAGATTAACCATTTATACTCAGTATGCTAAGTTTGGAGCAAGCCATCTTTCAACCTCTTCTACAGACATATTCTTACGTTTGGCATAATCAGTCACTTGATCCTTATTAATTTTTCCCAAAGCAAAATAACGTGATTCCGGATGTGAGAAATAAAAACCACTAACAGCTGCAGTGGGATACATCGCATAGCTTTCTGTTAATTTAAGACCTGTTGCCTTTTCGGCATTGAGTAAATCAAATAAAATATGTTTCTCAGTATGATCTGGACAAGCTGGATAGCCAGGTGCTGGTCGAATACCAGTATATTTTTCTTTAATTAATTCTTCATTATTTAAATCTTCATCAGTAGCATAGGCCCAATATTTTTTACGTACTAATTCGTGCATGCGCTCCGCCAATGCTTCCGCTAATCGATCTGCCAAAGCCTTAACCATAATACTATTATAATCATCATGCTGTTTTTCAAACTTGGCTACCAATTCATCACAACCAATACCTGTAGTAACTGCAAAACCACCAAAATAATCAGTGATACCACTGTCTTTTTGAGCAATAAAGTCTGACAAGGCATAATGAGGCTCACCTTTTGCTTTTTCAGACTGTTGTCGAAGCGTATGAATAGTTGAGAAAACATGTTCCCGATTTTCATCCGTATATAGTTCAATATCATCAGCCACCGCATTTGCTGGCCAAAAACCAATGACCACATTAGCTTTCAACAGTTTTTGACGTATAATCTGATCTAAAAGAACCTGTGCATCATCAAATAATTTTTTAGCCTCTACACCTACAAAGGTGTCTTGAAATATTCTTGGATATGTGCCACGCAATTCCCATGTATGAAAAAATGGTGTCCAATCGATATATGGAACTAATTCAGCTAATGGGAAATCTTCTAAAATTTTCGTTCCTAAAAACGTAGGCTTAGGTGGGCGATGATCTTCTAAATTGATTTTAAATCTCAAGTCACGTGCTTCAGCAATTGTTTTGAAGCGTTTATCAGAGCGTTTGTTCAAATGAGCCTCTCTAGATACGCTATACTCATGATTGATATTTTGAATATACTCACCTCGCATATCATTATTCATCAACGTACTGCAAACAGTAACGCTCCTAGAAGCATCCAAAACATGAATAGCTGGCCCAGAATAGTTAGGTGCAATTTTAACTGCTGCATGTATACGTGATGTCGTTGCCCCCCCAATAATGAGTGGACAAGTAAACCCTTCACGCTCCATTTCTTTAGCAAAATGAACCATCTCATCTAATGAAGGCGTAATCAAACCACTCAAACCGATAATATCGACCTGCTCTTCTTTCGCTTTGCGAATAATTTCTTGAGAAGGTACCATTACTCCTAAATCAATTACCTCGAAATTATTGCAGGCGAGCACAACCCCAACAATATTTTTCCCAATATCATGCACATCTCCTTTCACAGTAGCTAGTAATATTTTACCCGCATTTTTTCGTTGGTCGGTGTTTGCGTTTACACGTTTTTCTTCTTCGATAAAGGGCAAAAGATAGGCAACTGCCTTTTTCATCACACGTGCCGACTTAACAACCTGAGGTAAAAACATCTTCCCTGCACCAAACAGATCGCCCACAATATTCATTCCTGCCATCAATGGCCCCTCAATCACCTCTAAAGGTTTTGCATAATGCTGTCTTGCCTCCTCTACATCTTGGTCGAGATAGTCGATAATTCCCTTGACGAGCGAGTGTGATAACCGATCCTGAACACTTCCTTTGCGCCACTCTTCATCTTTGATAATGACTCTACCTTTGGTTTTGATCGTATCAGCAAACTCAACCAAACGCTCAGTAGCATCTGCCCGCCGATTGAGCAATACATCTTCTACTAGCTGCAATAAATCTTTAGGAATTTCCTCGTAAACCTCTAGCATCCCTGCATTAACAATACCCATGTCCAATCCAGCTTTGATTGCATGGTATAAAAATGCAGCATGCATCGCTTCTCGCACTGTGTTATTTCCCCGAAAAGAAAACGAAATATTGCTTACTCCACCACTCACTTTTGCCAAAGGCAGATTCTGCTTGATCCATCGTGTAGCTTCAATAAAATCAACTGCATAGTTATTATGCTCATCCAACCCTGTAGCAACAGTTAAAATATTAGGATCAAAAATGATATCCTGAGGAGGAAAGTGGACTTTATCTACTAAAATAGAATATGAACGTTGGCAAATTTCTTTTCGACGCACAAGTGAATCAGCCTGCCCTTGCTCATCAAAAGCCATCACCACTATAGCTGCACCATATTGTTTAATCTTATTAGCGTGCTCTTTAAATTTTTCTTCGCCTTCTTTTAATGAAATAGAATTGACAATACTTTTTCCCTGCAAACATTTTAACCCCGCTTCAATCACCGTCCATTTAGATGAATCGACCATGATGGGAAGCTTGGCAATATCAGGCTCAGAAGCAATAAGATTTAAAAATTTTACCATGGATGCTTCCGAATCAAGCATTCCTTCATCCATATTCACATCAATAATTTGGGCTCCTCCCTCCACTTGTTGACGCGCTACAGTGAGTGCTCCTTCAAAATCACCACTCAGAATTAGTTTAGAAAATTTGGGAGATCCTGTGATATTGGTACGTTCTCCAATATTGATAAAGTTAGTTTCAGGTGTCAACGTTAAAGCTTCCAAACCACTTAATCGTAAAAAAGGTTCAGGTTTTGCAGGAACCCTAGGAGGATATTTAGCAGCTTTCTCGACAATACATTGAATATGTTCGGGCGTAGTACCACAGCAACCTCCCACAATGTTAACAAAACCATTTTCGATAAAATCCTCCAACAAATGGGCTGTTTCGTGTGGCATTTCATCGTATGCCCCAAATTCGTTAGGTAGACCGGCATTCGGATAAGCGGAGATGAATGAAGCTGACTTAGCAGATAACTCTTCAATATATGGGCGCATATCTTTAGCCCCCAATGCACAATTTAAACCAATGCTTAGCAAGTCGGCATGATTCACTGAATTTAAGAATGCCTCTACTGTTTGCCCCGACAAAGTACGTCCACTCGCATCTGTGATCGTACCCGAAATCATGATTTCAATTTTCCGACCAATCTCTTGTTCATACTTTTTGATGGCAAATAAAGCTGCTTTTGCATTCAATGTGTCAAAGATGGTTTCCACCAACAACACATCAGCACCGCCATCAATGAGCCCTCGTATTTGTTCATAGTAGGCCTCAGCTAAGTCATCAAAAGTAACTGCACGATATCCTGGATCATTTACATCGGGCGAAAGAGAGGCTGTTCGATTTGTAGGCCCAATTGCCCCGGCAACAAAACGAGGCTTATGAGGACTATTTCGTGTAAACTCAGTGGCAACCTCTTTAGCCAAGCGAGCACCTTCAAAACTCAATTCATATGCCAAAGACTCCATCTGATAATCGGCAAGCGAGATACGCTGTGTGCTAAAAGTATTCGTCTCAATAATATCAGCTCCCACACTCAAATAGGCTGCATGAATCGCTTTGATTATATCGGGTCTAGTAATATTTAAGAGATCATTATTACCCTGCACATCGCATGGGTGATTCTTAAATCGTTCGCCACGAAAATCGTTTTCTGTTAATTGATAACGCTGTATCATGGTGCCCATAGCACCATCTATTACAAGTATTCTATCCTCTAATTCTTTTCTGATATTCATTAATTTCCTAATATAACCGTTAAAGATGGGGGTGAGTAAAAATGAGCGTAACCCTATTAAATGCCAACTATTTTAAACACCATAGCATCCGGGTTCTAAAAGTAAACCTACAACGGCTCTGTGGCTAATTAAAAACAAATCGTTCAAATGGTCAAGGTTATGATTTCATTAATACAAAAAAGGCGCATCCAATAAATTGGATGCGCCTTTTTTGTATTAATGAACAGACTACTTTTTAGGAGCTGCTTCAGTAGAAGTAGTAGCTTCAGTAGTAGGGCTAGCAGGGGCTGCAGTAGCAGCACTGTCAACAGCGCTCGTTGCAGGAGCCTCAACAGCAGCTGTATCTGAAGAAGAAGAAGCCGATTTGTTTGAGTTACAAGCAGCAACTGATACCGCAATAGCTAAAGCCAATAAACCTAAGTTGAATGATTTTTTCATCGTTGTTTTGTCTAAAAGTTATTTAAATAATTTATCCTTAATACACGTAACTCAGAAAGGTAACCCCCATTTAAATAAAAAAATATTTTCCCTATCATTGGGTTACAAATTAGTCAGGAGAGTATTAAGAGTGAGTAAAAACGTAAAAAGGTCAGCTTTAAGTGATAACGAAATTATATCGGGAATCCTGAATGATTCAAAATTGATGCTTAACCAATTGTACCAGTCTTTTTTTCCGATGGTTTTACAATTAGTCCTCAGTAACAATGGAGATGAAGATGATGCAAAAGATATCTTTCAGGAATCGCTTATTATTTTGTACGATAAAGTAAAGGCTGGAAAATTTGAATTAAGCTGCAAACTCAAAACATTCATATACTCTATATGTAGACGTTTGTGGCTTAAGAAACTGAATCATAAAAGTAGAAATACATTAAATATTAAAGATTTCGAAGATTTTATTCCATTAGAAGAGGATCTAGAGCAGCATGAGAAGAAAGATCTACTCTTTCAACACATGGAAAAATCATTAGGACAACTGGGGAACCCTTGTAGAACCATCATTGAGGATTATTATATTCAAAACAAGTCGATGCAAGAGATATCTGACAAGTTTGGATATACCAATGCTGATAATGCCAAAACCCAAAAGTATAAATGCCTACAACGTTTAAAAAAAATATTTTTTCAAAAACAAAATGGCTAAGAAATGGAAGCTGAACAGAAGTTAATAGACCGTATTGAATGCTATTTAAGGGGAGAATTATCTCCCCAAGAATCACTTGATTTTGATAAACTATGCGCTCAAAATCGTACCATAAAGGATCAGTTTTTAGCACACCAAGATTTTGTACAGTGTTTAGCTGACTATGGAAAACGTCGTCAGTTCATTTCAGAGATGGATATGGCCTATCAGCAATTTAATACAGAGTCAGTAAAAGCCAGTCTGACCCCTCCAATATTAAAAGTATGGTGGAACAAATATCGTGTAAACATAGCAGTTGCAGCTTCAGTAGGCCTCTTTGCTGTAGCAACCACATTACTTTTAACAGGTTATTTTTCAAAATCGGGATCAACTAATTACTCAGCATTACGAAGAGAAGTAAATAATCTTAAACAATCTCAGAATGCATTGATAAAAAACATGCGTGGCAAACAGGCCAATAGCGCTACAAACGCAGAACGTTTTGGAGGTACTGGCTTCGCTATTTCCACAAATGGTTACATTGTTACGAATAATCACGTAGTTCAGGGAGCAGATTCTATTTATGTTCAAAATATAGACGGTCAATCTTTCAAGGTAAAATTAGTTTACATAGACCCTGCATATGACTTAGCTGTTTTGCAAGTTGTGGATCCTAGCTTTAAATCATTTACTTCTTTGCCATATACCTTTAAAAAATCATCATCAGATCCTGGTGATGATGTATTTACAATTGGCTTTCCCGATGATAAATCTGTTTATGGGCGCGGATATTTGAGCTCACGAACAGGTTATGCTGGAGATACCTTAGCTTATCAGGTTTCTATTCCTGTAAACCCTGGTAATAGTGGCGGGCCATTGCTGGATAATTATGGAAATGTGATAGGAATTATAAGTGGTAAACAGACTCATTTTGATGGAGCTGCTTTTGCTATTAAATCAAGGTTTTTACTAAAATCTTTGGAAAACATATCACAAGATTCTCTTGATAAAAAACTTGTGCTGAGTAAAAAGAATATGCTTGCTGGTCTGGATAGAAAAGACCAAATCAAGAAATTACAGAATTACATCTTTATGGTCAAAGTTTATTAGAAACTTCACCCCGGCCTATCCCACATTCAATTTGACACACAACTCAACACTGAATTGGAAAATTAGTCGGCTAAGGAGCGAGCCGACTAATTTTCCAATTCTGCTTATCAGACTTTTTATAGACAATTCGGTCGTGCAAACGACTTTCACGGCCTTGCCAGAATTCTATTATTTGTGGTTTCACAAGATATCCACCCCAATGAGCGGGCTTAGGTAGAGCCTTATTTTTATACTTTTCCTCAAGCTCTTTCCATGTTTTTTCCAGACTATCGCGACTAGTCAAAATTTGGCTTTGTGGTGAAACAATAGCGCTCAACTGGCTGCCTCTTGGGCGTAAATGAAAATATTGTTCAGACGAATCTTTGCTTAATTTTTCTACTGTTCCCTCAATACGTACTTGCCTAGCAAGCTCAGCCCAGAAAAAGACAAGTGCAACTACCGGATTTTTAGCAATCTCTCTTCCTTTTGCACTCAAATAGTTTGTATAAAACACAAATCCTTTCTCATCAAATCCTTTAAGAAGCACAATACGAGCCGAGGGTTTTCGATCAATACTTGTAGTAGCTAGAGTCATTGCATTAGGCTCATATATATTAGCATTTAACGCATCATTAAACCATTCTTCAAATTGCTTAATCGGGTTTTTGGCTACTTCATTTTCTGAAAATTCCGCTGATTGGTAATCCTGGCGAAGATTTTCAATTCTTTCCTTTTCCATTATGCTATTTTATCGTACAAGTGGCAAAAGTAGATAAATATTGAACATCACTATTACATAAAAACTCTTCTAGGAAATATAAATTGGATTACAATAGCTATACTTTGATAATAAAACTAGTTAATGGTCATTTTATCACATAGATTATAATCAAGTTTGGATATCTTAGAGCACTAATTTGTTTGACCATCATGGCTAAAAATACCATCATCATGTGTCTTTTTTGGGGAAGTATTTTCTCATTCATCTTTTCTGCTAGTGCACAAGCTCAACACGCTCCTCCTAAAAGGCCACTAGCTACACCTGAAGTTATATTAGCTAGACCACAAGTGCCCATTTTATGTTATCATCAAATACGTGACTGGCGCCCCACCGATTCAAAAACAAATAAAGATTATATCACCCCAATTGATGTTTTTAAATCTCACATCAAGATGCTTGCTGACAGTGGCTATCATACCATCTTGCCAGATCAATTGTATGATTATTTAAATTATGGTACAAAGCTTCCTTCAAAGCCAATTATGCTCACTTTTGATGATACAGATTTAGATCAGTTTACCATTGCTGCCCCAACAATGAAAAAATATGGGTTCAAGGGAGTGTTTTTTATTATGACTGTTTCTTTGGGGCGAAAAAATTATATGAATAGAGATCAAGTGAAACAACTTTCGGATGCGGGACATGTGATTGCTAGTCATACCTGGGATCATCATAATGTAAAAAAATACCAAGGAAACGATTGGGTAATTCAAATAGAAAAGCCTACTAAATTACTTAAAGAAATAACAGGCAAAGAGATCAAATATTTTGCCTATCCATTTGGCTTATGGAGTCCTCAAATAATACCCGAATTAAAGAAACGAGGTTTTATTGCAGCTTTTCAATTAGCTGATAAACGAGATGAGAAAGAACCTTTGTTTACTATTCGTAGAATCATCGCTAGTGGGTATTGGTCGGCTCATACCTTACATACGAGCATTGTAAAAAGCTTTAGATCGACCGGCAAATAGCTACTCCTACTCTACTTATTTGACTTCTTCTTCGAGTAGTTGCTTATGATAAAGCTCAAAGTAACTACTTCGATTTTTGATCAGTTGATGATGTGTACCATATTCGATGATTCGTCCCTTATCGAGCACAATAATTTTATCTGCATTTTTGATGGTCGAGACACGATGTGAAATTAGAATACTCGTTTTTCCTTTCATTATTCGACCCAGATTTTGTAAAATTTCTTCCTCCGTTTTAGTGTCTACTGCCGAAAGACAATCATCAAAAATGAGTAGTTGAGGTTCCTTTATGATGGCTCTAGCAATTGATATACGTTGTTTTTGACCGCCAGATAGTGTGATGCCGCGTTCGCCAATTAGAGTTTCAAACCCTTGTTCGAACCCGATAATATTTTGGTATACGGCTGCATCTTTTGCGGCTTGCTCGAGCTTGTCATACTCAGGCCGATCAAGTCCAAATCCAATGTTATTTCGTATGGTTTCAGAAAAAAGAAAAACCTCTTGTGGTACAAATCCGACTTGCCTTCGATAATCATTTAAATTTAGCTCTCTAATTGACTGTCCATCTATTAAGATATCACCAGAACCAGGATCGTACATTCGCATCAGTAAATTAGCCAGCGTCGTTTTACCAGACCCCGTTTTACCAATAATGGCAATAAACTCACCCGACTTTATTTCAAAAGAAAGTTCTTTTAGTGCCCAAATGCCTGTATCTGGATACAAAAAACTCACTGCGTTAAATTTTATATGACCTTTTAACTCTACTGGCTTTATTTCTGTCGAAAAGATTTCAGGCGCTGTTTTTAAAAATTCATTAATCCGTTTTTGAGATGCTGCTGCTCGCTGAATCAATGACATCACCCATCCTAATGAAGTAATTGGCAAAGTTAATTGATTGACATACACAATAAACTCGGCAATGTTACCGGATGTAATACTTCCATGCATGACTTCAATACCGCCTACATATATTGTAATAATTGTGCTTAGCCCTACAAGCAATACCATCATCGGAAAAAACAAAGCTTGTACTTGCACTAAAGCCATAGAATAGGATTTATAATTCTCACTTTCTAGCGCAAATTTTTGTTTAATATCTCCTTCACGCACATAGGCTTTAATAATACGAATACCAGAAAAAGTTTCTTGTACAAAAGAAGATAGCTTAGATAATTGCTGTTGAATTTCTTTGCTACGATGGTTAATACTTGTATTAACATAATAGATACTTAACACAAGTATTGGTAAAGGAATTAAACAGTAAATAGCCAATTGTGCATTAACACTAAACATGGCATATACAACCAACACGAAAAGCACCGCTGTATTAATAGCATACATAATTGCAGGACCAAGGTACATACGTACTTGACTAACATCTTCTGTGACACGGTTCATCAGATCACCTGTATTATTGCGACGATAAAAAGCAATGGAGAGTGTTTGATAATGTTGATAGATTTCATTTTTGAGATCATATTCAATATGTCTCGACATCAAAATAATAGTCTGTCGCATAAAGAATAGAAATATTCCACGCAACAGTGCCAATAAAAGAATACTAATCCCGAAGAGCAGTAAGCTGTAACCAAAGAGCTCGTATATTATATTTTGACGCTCAAACCCATTAAATAGCTTATAGATGCCTATATTCTCTTCAATTAAATTGAATGTTACACGTATAACCTGAGCTGGTAATACACCAAAAAGATTGGAAAGAATAACAAATAATATGCCTGGTAGTAATTGTATGCGGTATTTGTAGAAAAATTTATTGAGATATGCTAAATCCTCCATAAAGCTGTTTGTGGTTAATAAAAGTACAGAATCAATGTCATCAAATGTGAATGCATAAAAGCTGTATTATTTTGCAAATTTCGAAATCATAATTTTCTAATAAAACCATTTTAGAGAGGTTTTCCTAGCAAACAAGAAATATCTAGAGAGACCCTCGGTACTCTCTCTTGAGAATACAGTAGATATTAACATACTGTGCTCATATTGTATACTATCAGACTATTGCTCATCATTTGTTTGTCCTAAAAGTACCTCTTAAATAATGACATATTTTAAATACTTTAGCATACAGGTTAGCCACAAAATACAACGAATACTTTGAGATATGCTGCAATAGATATTGGATCAAATGCTATCAGATTATTGATAGCTGACATCATTGAAAACGAAAAGACAATCTCTTTCAAAAAAAACACATTCATACGTGTACCTCTACGTTTAGGCCATGATGCTTTCACAAACAAGCAGATTCCCGATGAAAAAGTAAAAGATCTGGTCAAATCTATGATAGCCTTCAGTTATTTAATCAAAGTATTCGACGTTCAAGATTATATGGCTTGTGCAACTTCAGCGATGCGTGAGGCTAAAAATGGACCTAGCATTGTTAAAAAGATTAAGAAAAAAACTGGACTAAATATCGAGATTATACGTGGCAAACACGAAGCAAATATCATCTACTCTACACATTTAGAACAGCATCTGGAACGAAAAAAGAACTACTTGTACATCGATGTAGGCGGCGGAAGTACAGAGCTTTCTTTTTTTTCTAATGGTGAAATCATTTGTTCAAATTCTTTTAATATTGGAACCATTCGTATTCTGAGTCATCAGTATAAAGATGAGGCTTGGACAGAGATGAAAAGTTGGATTAGAGAGAAAATAGGTTCTTATAAAAACATTGTTGGTATTGGCACTGGTGGAAATATCAACAAACTTTATCAGATGATTTATACGAAAGGTAATAAGCCAATGGAGTTTGCTAAACTCAAAAAAATGAATGCCTACTTAAACGCTTATTCCATTGAGGACCGCATTAAAATACTAGGCCTGAATCCAGATAGAGCCGACGTCATTATACCAGCTAGTGAGATTTATTTAAAGCTAATGCAGTGGGCAAATATCAAACAATTAGTTGTTCCTCGCCTAGGTTTAGTCGATGGAATCATCCAGCAATTGATTGAAAAGAACGATAAAAGAAGTAATAACTCAACATATAAGGATATTCATTGAGCACTTATTGGCCTGCAATCTATTTCTAGATCTGGCCTAAAATTAAAGACCAATAGAATGACTAAATCAGGAATATCGATCTCAAACATGTTTATTCTCATTTGAGATCGATATTCCTGTTTACTTCGAAAATTTTTTCTTCAATTCTTCAAGCATGACAGTATCTATAGGAGCCGGCTTCTTAGCATTTGGCTTGAATACTTTTTTATGAGTGGTTTGTTGAGATTGGGGCTTCACTGCAACTGGGTTTTGCTTAGGGCGCTCTTTCTTACTCGTCCAATGCATCCATAATTTTTCTAAACAGCGCTTCGTGTAGAGTGGAAAATCACCATTTTGCATCCAGGCGTAATAACTTGGCTCAATACGGAAAACCTCTTCAACAGGCTTTCCTTTATGTTTTCCAAAATTAAAAACCTCGATACCATCTTCATTATATATGATCCTACCTGCAAAATCAACAGGTTTATTAAGATTCGTAAAGGCATGCAAAGCATTTACATCATTTTGAATAGGCTTCAATTTCTCACCCTTCTTGTCCTCCCATTCTGTATCACGATATCTCTCTAATTGGGCAAGTAACACCTCATAAGTTGCCTTTGTATCTGCTTCTGCTGAATGTGCATTCTCAATGGATTTACCACAATAAAATTGATAGGCTGCTTTTAAAGTACGTTGTTCCATCTGATGAAATATATTTTGGACATCTATAAAACGACGATTGCTCAGATCAAAATCAATTCCTACACGTAAAAACTCTTCCATTAATACAGGAATATCAAATCGATTCGAATTATAGCCAGCCAAATCAGAGTCCGCAAGGAATTGAGCAATTTCTTCACCCACTTGGGCAAATGTTGGGGCGTGTAAAACATCTTCATCATAAATTCCATGAATCAAGGAAGCCTCTAATGGAATAGGCATAGATGGATTAACACGCATCGTTTTAATTTCCTCTGTGCCATCTGGCTTAGCCTTTAAAATAGATATTTCGACAATACGATCAGAGGCAACATTCACTCCTGTAGTCTCTAGATCAAAAAAAGCTAAGGGGCGTTTAAGATTCAATTTCATAAAAAATCAGGACAGGTATTAATAAAAAATGATGTTATTCATGTTTATAATTCAAACAGTTATGATGAAAATTTAGTAATCTCAATAGCGACAAATCGTTTATTTTTCATCATCATGTACTACCCCACTTTAGTGTACATATCATCAATGAGGCTGCAAAGATAATGGGATTATGCTACACTTTTGCCAATTGACTCTGTCACAAAAGAACAGAAAGTTTAGTACACATGAACTATAAAATTTGGTAGTGTATCTAAATGTATGATAGGTAATATTTGGATAAAATATGATCGA
>CALLKE010000005.1 GCA_938008555.1 uncultured Pedobacter sp. | reverse complement strand
ATTTACGCTAAAAAAATATTAAATCAAATATTAATTTTAATTAAAAAACAATAAAAATATCAATAATATTAATATAAATGCTATTTAATTAAATAAACAGATTTATTTTGCCCCGTCAAGTTTACATCACGATATTTTTTTGAGAAAAGATGTAGTATTTCAAAAAGAAAACCTATTTTTGTGCTCCAATTCAGAGGGACCTGTGGCTCAATTGGATAGAGCACCTGACTACGGATCAGGAGGTTAGGGGTTCGACTCCCTTCAGGTCCACAACATTATAAAGCCTTTTCTCAAAAGGCTTTTAAAATTTTCAAGACAAACGAATGCTAAACTTAGTACTGTTTGGTCCTCCGGGCGCTGGCAAAGGAACACAATCTCAAAAGCTAATTGAGAAGTATCACTTAGTGCACCTTTCTACGGGAGATCTTCTTAGAAGCGAAATTTCAAAAGAAACCATTTTAGGCAAAGAAGCCAAAAAATTAATGGACCAAGGATTTCTTGTTCCAGATGAGGTTGTCATTGGAATGATTAGCAATAAACTGGATACCAACAGAGATGCAGACGGTTTCATTTTTGATGGATTTCCACGTACGGTAGCACAAGCAGAAGCATTAGATCAATTACTTACCAGTAAAGGTTCCTCTATTTCGGGAATGATTGCATTAGAAGTGAACGATGCTGAATTAGAAACTAGACTATTACTCAGAGGAAAAGATTCTTGCCGTCCTGATGATGCAAATCCAGAAGTAATCAGAAAGCGCATCGCTGAGTATAATGCGAAAACAGCAGTAGTTGCTAATTTTTATAAAAGCCAAAATAAATTCACAAGTATTAACGGTGTAGGAAGTATAGAAGATATTTTCTCTTCTATATCCCAGGTTGTTGATCGCTTAAATAGCAAAGTAGTAGGCTAAATATAGCTCATCTAAGATCCACTCATTTTTGCAAGACCATACAGAGAAGCAGTATTTCATTTTCTACAATTAATAAATTCAAGATACGTGTCGCAGGGTTCCAATTTTGTTGATTATGTTAAAATATGTTGTCGGTCTGGACGTGGAGGAGCAGGATCTGCTCATTTACACCGTGATGTATTAACTTCAAAAGGTGGCCCTGATGGTGGCGATGGCGGCCGCGGAGGCCACATCATTCTGAGAGGCAACACTCAATATTGGACTTTACTCCATTTAAAATACCGAAAACACGTCATCGCCAAAGATGGCATGCCTGGATCTAGTGGCCGGAAATCTGGTAAAATGGGCGAGGATGAAATCTTGGAGGTTCCTTTAGGCACGATCGCCCGAAATGCAGAAACTGGCGAGGTTCTCTTCGAAATAACCAAAGATGGGGAAACCAAAATTCTAACCCCAGGCGGCCGCGGTGGCTTGGGAAACTGGCACTTCAAATCAGCTACCCGACAAACACCCCGGTTTTCGCAACCTGGAGAAGAAGGCAAAGAGGAATGGATAATACTTGAACTTAAACTATTGGCCGACGTAGGCCTAGTTGGGTTCCCCAATGCAGGAAAATCTACACTGCTCTCTGTCATATCTGCTGCAAAGCCAGAAATTGCTGACTATGCTTTCACTACACTTGTCCCTAATTTAGGTATCGTATCCTATCGAGATAGCAAGTCTTTTGTAATGGCTGATATCCCAGGAATTATTGAAGGAGCCTCCAAGGGAAAGGGGCTTGGACTACGTTTTTTACGCCATATTGAACGTAATTCGGTATTGCTATTTATGGTTCCTGCTGATACAAATCGAACGATTATCGAAGAATATCACATATTACTAAACGAGTTACAAAGCTTTAATCCCGAACTCATTCATAAACCTCACGTATTGGCAATCACCAAATCGGATTTGCTTGATCATGAATTAGAGAATGAGCTGAAAAAAGAACTACCCACGCTACCGACTATATTCATCTCATCTTCTACACAGAAAGGCATGCTAGAGCTCAAAGACTTACTTTGGAAGGCTATTAACGGATAACAATTCCTCCAGTTTTTCTAGGAATAATGCCTCACCATGATTAACGTTATTGTCCCATTCTTCGCCCGAGGAATCGTTCGCATTATCTGAGATATATTTATACGCCATCCAATTAACGCCATATTCATAAGCAACAGAAGCAATCGCAAATAGCTCCATATCCACCAGATCAATTTGATTTTCAATTAACCATTTATCTTTTTGAGTGACGAAGCTATCACCCGTTCCACACACATAATCACCGTGCACAGCATGAAACGCGTTTGGCTTGTTAGTGAATGGAACCGAGCCTCGAGGAGCCAAAGGCTCTGCAATCATGTCTCGTTGAACTACCTTTCTCACTTGAACCAAACCAGATAAATTGGAATTAACCCCACCTGCTGTTCCCAGATTGATTATTAGTTTCGGTTGGTATTGTTGGATTGCCCTAACCGTGGCCATCGTTGCATTGATCTTCCCAATACCAGAATACACAATTGGAATATGAACGGGTAATACTTGCGCACTGATCTCACGTTCAAGTGCAGCAATAATGACTATAGGGTTTTTCATTTTGTATTTACATGTAGGTCAGCACGTATTTGAAGCTTATTGCAGTTGATTAAGCTTTCTAGATTCAAGAATTGAGTTTAAGCAAATTCAATCGACAAAGATTTCAAAATGTCCTCCATATGATCGTTCGGCTCAAACCAATTTATTTCGGCATCTTTTCTAAACCAAGTCAATTGACGCTTGGCGAAACGGCGTGTATTTTGTTTGATTTTCTCGATCGCTTGAAGTAGGGTCATCTTTCCATCGAAATAATCAAATAATTCAGCGTATCCTACCGTATTTAAGGCATTTAAATGCCGGTAAGGGATAAGTGATCTAACCTCATTCTCCAAACCCATTGCAATCATTTGATCTACTCGTTTGTTAATTCGATCATAAAGCTCATCACGGCTTGTGTTCAGCCCAATTTTCACAGATCGAAATGGGCGTGTTTTTTGTGACCGTGTTCGATAGGTTGAGAAAGGTATTCCTGTGGAGATACAGACTTCCAATGCTCGAATAATACGCTGTGGATTATGAATATCAACTTCTTTGAAATAAAGCGGATCTAGTTCTTGAAGACGGTGCTGCAATGCTTCAACTCCTTCATCAATAAAATCCTGGTTCAATTGCGCACGCAACTCAGGCGATGCGCGCGGCAAATCATCAAAGCCATTGCACACAGCATTGACATACAAACCAGATCCTCCAACTAAAACAGCGAAATCATGTTTTTTGAAAATATCGTTAAGCTTATCCAAGCTTTGAATCTCAAAATCGCCTACAGTAAAATCCTCGGTGATGTGATGCGAATTAATAAAATGGTGTTTGGCAGCAGCTAACTCCTCTGCCGAAGGTTTGGCTGTTCCAATTTCCATTTCAATATAAAACTGGCGCGAATCAGCAGAAATGACTTCTGTTCGAAGGCGTTGAGCAATTTTGACAGCTAGTGCAGTTTTACCGATGCCTGTTGGCCCAACAATCACAATGAGCGTCTTCACCATTTTTGTGTATTGATATACTGAACATCGTAGCGATCAAAGGCTACACATATGGGAAAATGTGGGTGCATCGCCTTCGATAATTAATAGTCGTCTTTGTGAGACTCATCCTCGCCGTACTCGTCATGATCTGAGAACTCATCCGTCATGTCCTCACTCTCTTCTTCATCCTCTGTGTTGATACCCATTTCATTCATATTCTCTATCTCCTCAGCATCTTTAGGGTCAAAATCCATTTCATTCAAAAAGTCAAAATCTGCCGTCAAATCATCAGATGATGTAGCTGGAAGAATAGTGCTTTCTAATATTTTGGGGACCTCTCCAACACTTCTTACCACGCAAGGATACTCCTGCCCTTTTTCATCACCTAAAATAATTTTAATCAGCTCAACATGAAAATCGAGAGGTTTGTCAAAATTATACGTGTAATAAAACTTTTGGTGTGGATCATCAATAAACGTACTCAACTTAGCATTGCTCATCATCTTGACACCCCGATCTATCTTTCGTTGATTGGGTAAATAAGCAATTTCCTCATTCCTAATCCACTGATCATTACTTACAAAAAATGAAGAGGATTTTTCTGCATTATAAGCTGTAGAACGATGGAGTGCTAGATGCAAGTCCTCAAATGTTTGACTCGATTTGATATCAATCTCTCGTACCACATCGTCATAATCTTCAAAAGAAATTTTAAATCTATAAATAGCCATTAATATGCTTTCTGTGTTCTGGGCCAAAGGTACAAATTGTCAATCATGTTGATACAGAGCAGTTAGCTTGAATAGTTACTACACTATCTAACCATACTAAAAAATGCCTCCAATTAAAATAGAATCATCAGCTGCTACAGTATCAGCTACCCAACATGGGACTAAGTCCCATTTCTATACCTTTCTTGATCATAAATTCCCAGGCTTCTGCCCTGTCATTTTTAATATCGCCTTCAAGGATAGCTTCACGTATGTGGTTTTTAATAAGACCCACCTCCTTACCAGCCTTTAGCCCAAATGTTTTCATAATATCCAAACCTGTCACTGGGGGCTGCCAGTTTCGTATTTGGTCTCGCTCTTCTACATCTTTCAGCTTTTGCCGAACATGTTCAAAGTTCTGTCGATATTTTTTGATCTTATATTCGTTTTTGGTGGTTACATCGGCATGGCAGAGAAGCATCAGTGCTTCAATATCATCGCCCGCCTCAAACAATAAACGCCGAACAGCTGAATCGGTCACAATATCTTGAGCAAGAACGATGGGCCTTAAATGTAGTTGTACAAGCTTTTGTACAAATTTCATTTTTTCATTTAGGGGTAATTTCAGCTGTGCAAATATCTTGGGGACCATGCGAGCACCTCTATCCTCATGCCCATGAAATGTCCAGCCATGTATTTTATCGAAACGTTTGGTGGAAGGTTTAGCGATGTCATGCAAAATGGCAGCCCATCGCAGCCACAAATCATCCGTCGCTTTAGCAATATTATCCAGCACCTGTAAGGTATGGTAGAAATTATCTTTATGTCCTTTGCCATCTATCACCTCAACGCCACGAAGGTCAACCATTTGAGGGAAGATATATTTTAGCAAACCTGTATCGAGCAAATAATTAAACCCAATGGATGGACGGGGAGCCAAGATAATTTTATTCAATTCATCCGTTATACGCTCGGCTGACACAATTCTGATACGCTCGGCACGTAACTTAATTGCATCAACTACTTGCGGATCGATGCTAAAACCGAGCTGAGTAGCAAAGCGAATGGCCCTAAGTATACGCAAGGGGTCATCAGAAAATGTTTCGGTAGGATCGAGTGGTGTGCGGATATGTTTTGCCTGCAAATCTGAAATGCCTCCAAAGGGGTCGAGCAATGTTCCAAAATCAACTTGATTTAGGCTAATTGCCATCGCGTTGATCGTAAAATCTCGACGTTTTTGATCATCCTCCAAAGTCCCATCTTCCACAATTGGCTTACGCGAATCAAGTCGATAAGATTCTTTACGAGCTCCTACAAATTCAATCTCTAAATCACCATATCGTAGCATAGCGGTACCAAAATTTTTAAAAATGGATACATGAGTGCCTAAATTTTCGGCTACAATCTGGGCAAACGCTATTCCATTTCCAACAACTAGAATATCGATATCTTTTGAGGGGCGGTCTAAAAAAAGGTCTCTTACAAAGCCTCCAATGACATAAATTTCTATCTCTTCCTGCGTAGCAAGTTTTGCTAGCTTCATCAGCACAGGGTGCTTTATATATTGTTCCATCTTAACCGAATCATTGATTGAAATTGCAATCGGTATTCAAAGGAGAGAATATTATCGGATTTTTTCAATGTATTTAATCGTTTTTTAGTGATTATGAAGCTATCATACACTGAATTATCTATCACTACTCTTTGGGGTTGAGTGTATTTTAAAGAGATCCAAGCGATCTGTTTTCATCTAAGATTTGAGTGTCTATTTCGCTATCATTTCGAATTAGCTCCATTCTGTTAAAATAATTTCGAGCATTCTAATTCTTCAAAAATTTCATTTGTATTACAAATAAATATTAGCTAATTTATAGCCAAAACCGAATTTTTATGAAAAGCAGCAAAACAAAATCAGATAGCGAGCTCTCTAGGAAAGCCGCTAAACGTAAAGTAAAAAAAGATCTTCAAAAGGCTATTTCCCAAAAATTAATGAGATCGATCAAAACTTTCGGAGTTATTGGGAATAAGATTGAGAAAGATCTAAGTAAAGTCAGCAAACGCCTAGCTAAAAAATTAGCTAATGAGCTTAAAGACATAGGCGAAGACTTTAAAAAGATGCAAACCCAAACAAAAACTGCCATCGGTTTGACCCGCAAACCCAAACAAACGTCACTAGCAAAAGCAAAAAAAATAGTTACGGAAGTCATTAAAACAAACAAACCTACAAAAGCAAGAACAACCGTTAAAAGAAGAGTAACATTTACACCAAAAAAATCTGCCAAATCATCTCAATTAGTCTCTAACACTTCAACTATCCAATCAGATAACACCACTCTAACGGCAAAGCCAGCAGGGGAAAAATCAGATGTTTCTACCAAGCTTTAATTTATTGTGATTGAACTTTTAGATTTGATCTGTTTATTTGTTCTTCATGTTGAAAAATATTCCGCTTCTAAATCGCGAAATAAGTTGGTTGTATTTTAATGATCGCGTACTACAAGAGGCTGCTGATCCGTCAGTTCCGCTGATTGAGCGTATTCATTTCTTGGCTATATTTTCTTCTAATCTGGAAGAATTCTATCGAATACGTGTAGCCACATTAAACCGTCTTGCGAAATTAAATGATCAGTCGAGTGAATTATTAGGCTATAATCCGAAAGAAATACTCAATCAAATTAAAGTCAATGTTATCAATCAAGAGCATAAGTTCAAGCATCTATTTGAAACCATTATCATTAAGGAACTAGCAGCACACAAAATATTTATTATTAATGAAACACAGCTAAATGCGTCACAAGGGCAATTTGTGAAGGATTTTTTTCGAGAAAAGGTGCTTTCCACACTGGTTCCCATCATGATCCACAAGGAAGATAAATTACCTGAACTAAAAGATCAGTCTATTTACTTCCTTATTAAATTAACCAAGGCTAAAGACAAAAAAGCATTTAAGTATGCACTCATTGAAATACCTACCGATCATTTAAGCCGATTTATCGTACTCCCATCAAGCAACCAATTAAAGTATATTTTATTGCTAGATGATATCATTCGATACTGCTTGGATGAGATTTTTTTCATTTTCGATTATGATAAAATTGACGCTTACTCTATTCAACTGACTCGAGATGCTGAATTTGACTTAGATCATAATGTGAGTGACAAATTTATTGAAGCCCTTAGCAAGGGGCTTCAAAAACGCCGTAATGGTGAGCCCATGCGTTTATTGTACGACGTTGACATGCCTACAGATATGCTTACGTATCTAGTTTCGTCATTAAATTTAAGAGCAGATGGCCTTATACTAGGAGCTCGATATCATAACTTTAAAGACTTCATTCAATTTCCCAATATTGGAACTCCTGCTTTAGAATATGCTAAAGTACACCCTGTTCCTGTTAAAAACCTTTCTACAGATAAAAGCATTTTTCCTCAGATTGCAGCTAAAGACTATCTTATTAGTACACCTTACCAATCTTTTGACTATGTGATACGGTTTCTACGTGAAGCAGCGATCAACCCTAAAGTTAAAGAAATACGAATCACCTTGTATCGTTTGGCTGCGGGCTCTAATGTAATTAACGCACTTATCAACGCCTCTAAAAATGGCAAAAAGGTGCATTGCCTAGTTGAACTCCAGGCCCGTTTTGATGAGCAAGCCAATATTAACTGGGCAAAACAGCTGGAAGAAGGGGGAGTAATTGTACACTACGGAATGCCCGATCATAAAGTACACTCCAAAACATGTTTAGTGACACGCATTGAAAAAGGCAAACAAGTCCACTACGCTTACTTGGCTACCGGTAACTTCAATGAGAAAACAGCAGAGCTATACTGCGATCATAGTTTATTCACTGCAAATCCACTAATTACGACAGAGTTAGTTAACTTCTTCAAGGGCTTGCAGAAAAAAATGCCTCATAAAAGGTATAAACAGTTAATTGTTTCGCCACATGGAAGCCGGCAGAAATTCAATCAGTTGATTAAAAAAGAAATCAAATTGGCTAAGTCAGGAAAAGACGCGTATGTGATTCTAAAGATGAACAGCCTTAGTGATGAAAATATCATTGCCAAATTATACGAAGCCAGTAACGCAGGTGTAAAAATTAGATTAATCATTCGAGGAATGTGTTGCCTAATTCCAGGTATTAAAAACTTCAGTGAAAATATTGAAGTAATTAGTATCATCGATAAATACCTAGAACATGCACGTGTTTGGATATTTTCTAATGGTGGCAATGAGCTGATCTACCTATCATCCGCCGATTTAATGACCAGAAATTTGGATCATCGAGTAGAAATTGGATTCCCAATTTTGGATCAGGATATCAAAAAAGAAATCCGAGGTATTATCGATATCCAACTCAAAGACAATACCAAAGCGAGAGAAATTAATCAGTTAAATGATAATCGATATGTTCAATCAAGATCAAAAAAAAAATATCGGGCCCAAAAAGATATTTATACGTATTTGGGTAAACTGAAATAGTCAATATTTCCGGCCCTACTTTGTCCCATACCTATCATACATTTGGATACACCAGCCAACCTAAAACCATATGATGACATCTTTCATCCAAGATAGATGCCTTTGGCCTTTATAATATTTTCGATAGATAAACCAACTAACGTTAAATAGGTTGAGTACAATAAAAAAACAGACTAAAATGGTTCCAGCTATTCCCATAAATCAACTTTATTAAATTTCACGTCAACAAAATGTGGCATTAACTCATCAGAGACTGCCCTCATAGAAATAAAAATAGAGGACAGCCCACATTAATTATAATATGACTGTTTCTGGATTCCATATCGTTACAGATATTGAAATTGTTTCTCGCATTCTTGGCAGCGATAATTCTGTGTATCATTCTTTTTCCGAATCGCCTTTTGAGTCTAAATAGTGAGTTACAAAGTTCGCCTTTACTATTCTTTGCCTTTTACCACACTATATATTTGGATACACTAACCAGCAATGGGCTCCACTAAATAAAACACTTGGAAGAGATTTTTCAGTTTTATCAAAAAACACTACCCCAAAATCAAGCTATACATATATAAAGGCTCTACCAACGCAGAATACGTCAAAAAGGCAGAAGATCTTCTATCCACACTACGCTTCAGAATGAAACCGTATATTTGCGGCTATGCAGCAATCTTTCGAAGACTTTAAGCTGAATCGACAGCTTTTAAACGCAATTGCTGATGCAGCTTATACTCATCCTACCCCTATTCAAAGGAAAGCAATCCCTCCTATCTTGTCTGGACAAGACATCATTGGCATTGCACAAACCGGAACGGGAAAAACAGCTGCATTTGTACTGCCGATGCTGATGAAGCTGAAGTATGCTCAGGGGACGGATGCACGCGCATTGATTATTGTACCAACCCGTGAGCTAGCCATGCAAATTGAAGATAACATCCGAACATTTGCCAAGTACACCGACTTAAGAACAGTGGTACTATATGGAGGCTTAGGCCCCAAAACACAAATTGCTGAACTACAAAAGGGTTTAGATATTCTAGTTTCTACGCCTGGTCGGTTTTTAGATTTGTATTTAGCAGGTCATATCAACACGAAGTACTTGCAATTTTTGGTAATGGATGAGGCCGATAAGATGATGGACATGGGGTTTATAGGCTCTATCCATCGAATATTGGAAGTGGTTCCACGCAAACGACAGAATCTACTTTTTTCGGCTACCATGAGTGAGTTGGTACACAAAATATCTGGCGATTTTCTAAAAAACCCCACGGTGATTCAAGTATCCGAGCAAGCGACTCCTGCCCAAACTATCCGTCAGGCTTTGTACCATGTGCCCAATCTCAAAACTAAATTGAACCTCTTACAGTCCTTCTTAAAAAAAGACGAAGAGATCAAGCGCCTGATCATTTTCTGTAAAACGAAAACAGTAGCCGACAGCATCTATCATTTCTTAGAACGTCGCTACGGCTCTGAGCATGTGAGAGTAATACACGCAAACAAAGGTCAAAATACACGTATCAACTCTATCAATGCTTTCAAGGAGGGGAATATCCGAATCCTGGTAGCCACCGATGTAGCCTCACGCGGCTTAGATGTAAGTGATGTAAGCCACGTAATCAACTTTGATGTCCCCATCGTTATCGAGGACTATGTACACCGTATCGGACGTACTGGCCGAGCCTTACAAACGGGTGATGCCATTACGTTTTGTACCTCAGCTGACCTCTATTACATCAGAAAAATTGAAAAGCTCATTCGCCAAAGCATCCCTACAGCAGAAATTCCACCAGATGTTTTTGTTGAAGAAACTCCTTATGAGGAACGCCAAGCAATTGCTCGCGAAATTGATTTACAAAAACGAAAAGAGAGTCCCGATTTTCAAGGTGCTTTTCATGAGAAGAAAGCAAAAAACATGAACAATACAGTTGCTTCAAGAAATCTGAAGCAAAGCAATACAAAAAAAAGAGCTCGATTTGATGCTGTGCATAAAAAGGATAAAAAACGAAAATGAAGAAAGCAGAAATAAAACTAACGATCGAACTAGATGAACAAAATGTACCTGAAAATATTCTATGGGAGTCTACGGATAATCAAACAAAAGAATCACTTCCTGTGAAATCAATGATGCTAGCCTTATGGGATCATCATTATAAAAATGCCCTACGTATTGATCTCTGGACTAAAGATATGCCCGTTGATGAGATGAAACGTTTTTTCTACGAAACGTTACAGACGATGGGCGATAGTTTTTTACGTGCAACTGGGGAAGAGGCCATCATAGGTGACCTACGAGATTACTGTGCTCACTTTGCAGAAAAAATGAAACTTACTGAAGGAGAAATAAAATAAATTGGAACAGCTATGGCTCCCACTTCAGTGAGAATTGGGGTAAAGCTCAAACCATTATGACAGAAAAAAACAATAAAAAAACAATAAAAGCGTGGGCCATGTTCGATTGGGCTAACTCAGCTTATAATCTGGTGATCACATCAACTATTTTTCCAGCATATTATACGATCATCACAACCACCCAAGAACATAGCGACAAGGTATACTTCTTTGGGAAACGATTTACCAATACAGCATTATCCAATTATGCCTTATCAGCCGCTTATTTGATTATTGCTTGTTTGCTACCCATACTATCATCCATTGCAGATTATCGAGGTAACAAAAAGGTGTTTATGAAATTATTCACTTATATCGGTGGACTTGCTTGTGCTGGGCTATTTTTTTTCAAACTAGAAACGCTCGAGCTTGGAATCATCTGCTTTGCTTTAGCAGCGATCGGTTATGCAGGAGGCGTACTATTTAACAACTCCTACCTCCCTGAAATTGCCACCCTAAAGAACCAAGACCAAGTGAGCGCACAGGGCTTCGCATATGGCTATATTGGGAGCGTTATCTTGCAAATTATTTGCTTCATTTTTGTACTAAAACCGGAGCTATTTGGTATTACCGACGCGTCTTTACCTGCTCGCCTATCTTTTCTTTTAGTAGGGGTCTGGTGGATAGGTTTTGCTCAAATACCATTTTATGTATTACCTAATGGAAGCCCCAATTATAGTTCCATTAACAAAAAGAAAATACAGAATGGATTTCAAGAATTAGGCAAAGTATGGAAACAGCTGAATGGAATGAGTTCGTTAAAACGGTATTTATTTGCTTTTTTCTTCTATTCAATGGGTGTACAAACGATCATGCTCGTGGCTGCAGGTTTTGGTGAAAAAATATTGCACTTAGGTACACCTAATTTAATAGCAATTATCTTGGTCATTCAACTTGTTGCAATTCTTGGAGCCATGATTATGTCTTATTTTGCTACAAAAGTTGGAAATATCAAAGTATTAATTGCTGTTGTTGCTATCTGGATTGGTATCTGCATTGGAGCTTATTATATCACTACAGCAATACAGTTTTACGCAATGGCTATTGTTGTTGGCTTAGTGATGGGTGGTATTCAGTCATTATCTCGATCCACCTACTCAAAATTTATTCCCGAAAATACGCCAGATACCGCATCATTCTTTAGTTTTTATGATGTATCTGAAAAAATCGCTATTGTGATTGGGCTATTCAGCTTTGGCTACATCGAAGAAGTGACAGGTTGTATGCGAAATTCGGCTCTAAGTCTATCTTGTTTTTTCCTGATTGGCTTACTGCTCCTTATTTCTCTTTTATATCAGAAATCAGAAACTTCTCTTGACACAGTAGTCATCGAATGACATTTTTTTTTGAATTTAGAGCTTAACTCGGCAACAACACCGAGCCCAATATCATGACTGTCGAACTATTTATTCCTTGTTTCATCGATCAGCTTTATCCACAAACAGCATTCAATACTGTCAAAGTTCTGGAGAAAGCTGGTTGTGAGGTCTTGTATAATGGCACTCAAACATGCTGTGGACAACCTGCCTTCAATGCTGGTTTTTGGGATGAAGCAAAAGCTGTTGGGGGTAAATTTTTAAAAGACTTTTCAGAGGACAAGTATATTGTTTCCCCATCAGCGTCGTGCACGAGTATGGTTAAAACATATTACAATGATCTGTTTACCAATACCCTGGTTCACAATAAATGCAGATCCGTGCAAAAGCATATTTATGAGCTCTCATTCTTTCTAATACATGTGTTAAATAAAAACTACTTCGGGGCTGAACTAGAAGCTCGTGCAGTATACCACGATTCATGTTCAGCACTTCGAGAATGTAAGATTAAGGAGGAGCCACGCCAATTATTGGATCAAGTTCATGGACTCGATCTCGTCGAGATGAAACACACAGATACCTGCTGCGGATTTGGAGGCACTTTCTCAGTCAAGTTTGACAGTATTTCGAGCGCGATGGCTCAGCAAAAAGTAGAACACGCTTTGGAAGTGGAAGCTGAATACATTATTTCTACTGATTCGTCTTGTTTACTGCAGTTGCAGAGCTATATTGACAAAAACCAAATTCCACTCAAAACAATGCATTTAGTGGATGTTTTAGCACATGGATGGGCATAGCTTGTTGGTCGCCATAGTGCCACACTTCTTCGAAATCATTCAGATTGATTTCACCAGCTTCCGCATTTTCTGGAGCTATAATATAAAATCTACCTAATGGCACTTTGCCTTTTAAAATGTCAACCATACCCAGCGCGTAAACACAACCTATGCTTTTTTGCAGATGCAGTTTTCGCCATCACAAATGGTCTATCTGAGTGATTATGCACTACCTCAGATAAATACTTTCGTAATACTCTTTTTTATTTGTGAAACGCTTTCCATAGGCAACCGTATCTGCATGGCTTTGATTATCAAAATCACCCCAGCCAAGTCCTTCGAGATGTGCAGTGAAAAAAGCATCATTGATCTCCCATTTCCCATCAGCATTTTTTTTGATATAGCCTCGAAACATTTCTTCCATAGCTAGTTCATGCAACTTTTCAAAGCTTACAGGTTTATGAATATCGGATTGATAATGTTCTCGCAAAACGACCATAGTTCCCCCTCCCGTAAAAAAATACCACTGTCCTTTAATTTTAGCACCATAGAAATATTCAGCAGCGTCTGTTTCACATACAAGCTCATTGCATTGAATCAAAATTGCTGTAACCATACGATCCTTTTTAGAGTTGAAGCATAAAGTGCTATCTAAATCATAGGTACGGCTATAGCAAACAAATTCATAGGCAGGCAGTTTTTCAGTGCACCAAGTACTCAAACTGTCCAATGCCTGTTGTCGAATTTTTTCATACTCTTGCTCACCAATAGTGGACTTTGATATCTCCAGAGCTTTATGATCCCTTTCTTTAGCTTTTTTCTCTTGTTGATTGCATGACACTAATGCCATTAATACCATAATAGCAACAATTCTATTTACGTAGCTTAACATAACCTTTATCACGTTCTGATTTTAATTTAAAAATCCATTTATAATTCCCAATCGAATGACTTTGTAAAAAGCCTTTGGGTTCTCCATCTGGGATAAAAGCTCGGCCCCGCTTACCACTGAATTTAAAATCAACTTCTTTCAAGCCGTTAACAGCCGTCTGCGGTGCCACACCATCCTGCTGATGCAATGGATCTGCATTCGGTTCACCAAGATTGCTACCATACTGCCACACTTCTTCGAAATCATTCAGATTGATTTCACCAGCTTCCGCATTTTCTG
>CALLKE010000004.1 GCA_938008555.1 uncultured Pedobacter sp. | reverse complement strand
ATCTTTTCTTCCGTTATTTGAATCAAAAAGTTGCATTGGCGAGTTGAATCTGCGAACGCTTACATATTTGATTATATCGCCGAAAATTATTGTAGCAAACAAGCTGTAGTGAGAAGATTATATGATGTATGTAGGGCCACAGAGGTGAATACAGACTATGGTATTTGGTATGCGATACAACCGCAGACAATTTATGTGAATCAGCCCGTCATTGCGGCCGGAAAAATAAAAATAAACTTAGAAACACATGTCAGATTTGAAACGAGTGTAGGGCAGAAACCTTACTTACGTTTCAATGGCGATCTTATAAGAGTAGAAAGCCGTAGTACTGTTCCTGTTGGAGATTTTAAAGCATGCTTGCCAATATGCATGTCTTATTTGGGTATCACTAACATGGTGCGACATAAACTGCTTGGGCAATATATCACCGTAAATGGATTAGAAGACAAAGGCAGTTTAGATAGCGCTCAATTACTTTCTATTTCTCCTACTGCCCATGTTCACGGTGTACGTCAAAAGATCGCTAAAAAAATTGTGGGCTCATCCTGTATAGATGGAGTACGTGTATACAAACGTATGGGCTCCTTGATAATGATTGACTTAAAGTTGAAAGGAAGTTTTAATGGTAGTTATAAACTAGCCTTTTCCCCTGTATATGATGTCCAAAAAGAAGAAATTCGTTTTGATGACTATAAAATTGATCAAAACGGCATTGTGATGGGTCATATGTTTGATATTCGAGGTGGTGCACTAAGAATAGCAGATGTTTTTTTTCATGACAATATTTTTAAGCTGGTTAAACGCTATTTAGTAATACCTCTCAGACCTCATATAGATCGTTCGCTCGACTTGGTGAATGATTATCTTAAAAAAGCTCCAGCAATAAAAAACATTGCTGAGATTGAAGTAGGTAACTTGTCTGTAAGTAAAATTAATCTAACTAATACGGAGATAATAGTTCGGATAGCTGCCAGTGGCAAAGCGACTGTGCGTATTCGCCCAGAATAATGCCTGGTGCTGTGGCTTTTGCAAAGCATGCTTTCATGGGATGATTGTAGTGCACGAGTTTAGTTTTTTACCTTTGTGTCATGAATACCAATACCTTATCTGCAATTGATGGCATTTATTGCAATTCTATTAACCGATATTCCAGGTTTTTAACGCGTGAAGTTGCAATTGGTGGGGTGGCTATAGGGGGAGGTAATCCCATTCGTATACAAAGCATGACTACCACTGATACGATGGACACTTTGGGGACAGTGGCTCAAACTATACGGATGGCTGATGCGGGATGTGAATATGTGAGGATTACGGCTCCAAGTGTTAAAGAAGCTCATAATCTAGCTGAGATAAAAAAGGAATTGATCAAAAGAGGCTGTCATGTTCCTCTTATAGCCGATATTCATTTTACTCCGAATGCTGCAGAAGTAGCTGCTCGCATAGTCGAAAAAGTTCGTATCAATCCAGGTAACTATGCAGATAAAAAACGGTTTGAAAATGTTGAATATACTTCAGCGGCATATCAAGCAGAGCTAGAGCGCATTTATTCCAAGTTTAGGCCTTTGGTAAATATCTGCAAGGAATATGGGACGGCGATGCGTATCGGTACCAATCATGGGTCTTTGTCAGATCGAATCATGAGTCATTATGGTGATACCCCCCAGGGTATGGTTGAGTCGGCGATGGAGTTTATCCGCATGTGTGAAGATATGAACTATCATAATTTGGTTATCTCGATGAAGGCGAGTAATCCACAAGTGATGGTTCAGGCCTACCGGCTATTAGTTGCGACGATGGTAAAAGAAAGGATGAATTATCCTTTGCATTTAGGTGTAACAGAGGCCGGTGAAGGAGAAGATGGGCGTATTAAATCTGCTGTCGGAATAGGGACTTTGTTAGAGGATGGTCTTGGTGATACGATTCGTGTATCTTTAACTGAAGAACCAGAGTTAGAAGTTCCTGTGGCTATCGCATTGACTCGCAAACGTTCTTCTGCACCTTCTTCTGAAGAAGAGAGGTTTAAATCTGAAGAACCTCGAGGAGGATATACTCCAATTAATGGTGCATCCCTTCCCCCTGATGAATTATTTAGTCCATTTGTTTACACTAAGCGTAAAACACAAGAATTAAACACATTTATTGGTGGACACCAAGTGCCTCGGGTAATCGTAAACTTAGCAGATAAGAATCTAAAGAATCCTAGTACGCTGAATGAGGTGGGATATTTATATTCTCCCTTGCTGGATAAATACAGTATGGGTGAACAGTCCATCGACTTTGTTTACTTGGCTGATCAGCTACCCTCGTTCAATTTTCCAGGTAATTTAAAACAGTTGTACAATTATGCCACTTGGAAGGCGCTCTCAAACAAAATAAACTGCCACCCTTTGTACACAATAGAAGAATATCTTCAAGCCTTAGTGAAATGTTCTTCCTTAAACTTAGTTCGAATTTCTGCGAAAGACATCCATTCGGATTGTTTTAATAGAATCCCCGTAGATGATACCTTGGTGTTTGTATTGGAAACGGATTCAGTTTATGGAATGATGGACCAGCGACAGGTATTCTTTCGATTCATGGAAATGGGCTTTGAAGTACCTGTTATTGTTCGAAGGACATACCCTGAATCAGATTTTGCGGGCCCTATTGGTGATGTGATGAATCCCGAAGAACCGATTTCAAAATTTCAATTGTTTACCTCAACCGACATTGGCGGGCTATTAATTGATGGTTTGGGTGATGGCTTGTGGATAGAAGCAGCTAATATTCCAACCAAAAAAATCGTGTCAACTTCTTTTGGAATATTACAGGCTACACGTTCACGAATATCTAAGACAGAGTATATTTCATGCCCAAGTTGTGGTAGAACATTATTTGACTTGCAAGCAACTACACAGATGATCCGTAGCAAAACAGATCACTTGAAAGGTCTTAAAATTGCTATTATGGGCTGTATTGTGAATGGGCCAGGAGAGATGGCTGATGCAGATTATGGCTACGTAGGAACTGGTCCCGGTAAAATTACGCTGTATAGAGGAAAGGAAGTCGTGAAGAAAAACGTGAGTTCAAGCAATGCTCTTGATGAACTGATTCAGATTATTCGAGAAGATGGCAATTGGATTGATTGTGCTGAGTAATTAGCTAGTGATCCGATCCGAAGTTTTGAGTCAGTCCTTTGCCTGACCCTATTACGAATACCCAATGGTCAACTGTTATTTGTACTCTTTCCAAATAAGTGCGTTTGACAAACACATGACATACCCTGGATTGCTTATTGGTTATCTTTGAATCGATTTAATTTGATATTAAGATATAGAATTGGAGTATTTAAAAGTCATAGCGTTTACACACAAGCATACCAACCTTGAAGATTTAGGTAAATTTATCATTAGTGATGATTTGCTCGAAAGTAGATTAAAGTCCATCAAAGCTAGATTTGATATCTTAGAAATATTCTATATCAGCACATGCAATCGTGTTGAATTTGTTTTTACCACTACTGCGGTGCTTGATCGGGCTTATGTCGCCAATTTTATTCGCAGCTTTGACTTTCCCGTTTCAGAATCTTGCGTAGAGGAATTTGCCAAGCAGGCTTCCGTTTATGAAGATGTACAAGCATTGAATCATTTGCTACGCGTATCCTGCTCTTTGGAAAGCTTGATTGTTGGAGAAAAAGAAATATTTGCCCAAGTACGAAAAGCCTATGAGGCGAGTAAAACAGCCGGTTTCACAGGAGATTACCTTCGCGTAGTCATGAACCACGTGGTTAAGACAGCAAAAGAAGTTTATACTTTAACAAATATTGCTCAAAAACCAGTTTCGGTAGTATCTCTAGCATATCGTAAGCTGAAAGAGTTAAACATCCCTTCTAATGCACGTATTTTAATTATTGGGGCAGGCGAGACTAACAGAAATTTGTCTAAATATTTGCAAAAACACACATATTCTAACTTTGCTATTTTCAATCGGACACGGACTAAAGCTGAGCTTTTGGCAAAAGAGCTGAGTGGAGAGGTCTTTGGTTTAGAAGATTTGAAAAATTATAAGAAGGGTTTTGATATTATTATTACTTGTACAGGCGCAACTCAATCAATTATTACTGAACAAGTTTATCAATCCTTGTTAAATGGAGAGTCAGGAAACAAAGTAATTGTAGACTTAGCGATCCCGAATGATACCTGTCAAAAAGTGTTGACAAATAATCCCATTCACTTTATTGGAGTAAATAGTTTACAGGAAATAGCAAAAAGAAATCTGCGAGAACGGCACCATGAATTAATTCATGCCGAACGCATTATTGATCAGAATATTCAGAATTTCAAGCCCATTCTAAAACGACGTGAGATCGAGCTTGCCATGAGTGAGGTTCCTGAGAAGATAAAAGAGATCAAGAAGTTAGCAATGGACTCTATTTTTGCTGAGGATATTCAAACATTAGATGATAGTTCTCGTGAAGTATTGAGAAAGGTCGTGAACTACATGGAAAAAAAATACATTAGCATCCCTATGGTGATGGCCAAAGAAATTTTGGTAAAAAATAGCTAAACTACGCCAGCGTCGTGCAAAAAATGGTTACTTTGTTGCTACTCAAAACTGCCTGAAATACAATATGTCTAATGATAAAACTTCAATGAATTCTGCTCCGTCGAATATCGTTATTGGAACACGGGGCAGCGATCTTGCTTTATGGCAAGCAAACTTTGTAAAAAATAAACTAAAGAAGATCGGACTTGCTGCTGAGATAAAGATTATCAAAACACAAGGTGATAAATTAGTGAATATCAGTTTTGACAAACTTGAAGGAAAAGGCTTTTTTACCAAAGAATTAGAAGAGGAGTTACTTCGTGGCACAATTGACTTAGCCGTTCACTCACATAAAGATTTGCCCACCTCTAATCCGCCTGGACTTGTGATTGCGGCCGTGTCAGAGCGGGAAGATCCGGCGGAGCTGTTGTTGATCTTGAAGGATCAGGTAGATATCAAACAAAGATTACCTATTAAATCAGGAAAAACAGTTGGTACTTCATCTAGTAGGCGCAAAGCACAGTTGCGAGCCCTTCGCCCAGATTTAGAAATCAAGGATCTCCGTGGAAATGTGCAAACACGTATTCAAAAGCTCCGCGATAAATATTATCATGCAATCATGGTTGCCAAGGCTGGTGTGCTACGACTCAAAATTGACCTCAGTGAGTTTCATGTAGAAGAACTAGAGCCTTCAGAGTTTATTCCAGCACCTGCTCAAGGTGTTTTAGCTTTGCAGATTCGCGAAAAAGATGAGACTTTACTTGAAAAGCTTCAGGGCCTCAATCATCCTGAAGTCGCAGAGCAAATTACACTCGAACGTAAAGTTTTAAATTTATTTGATGGCGGCTGCCATACTCCATTGGGCTGTTACTGTCGTAAGAGTGGAAGTCTTTTTCAGGTGTGGACGTCGAGAGCTAATGTGGAGAATGAATTTCCTGATCGTTTATTTATACAAGCGGAGAGTACTGCAGGTCTGGCGGAGAAAATAGTCTCCAAGTTTGCACCTAATCGGAAATTGCCAAAAACAGTTTTTATTACCCGTTTTTTGCCTGAAAATAATTATTTCCGTCATGCAATGAAGAAGCATGGTATAGGAATTGATGCACGCTCATTAATTAAAACATATCCCATCATTCATAAATTTGACCCATTTATTTTAAAGCAAACGGATTGGATATTTTTCAGTAGTAAAAATGCGATTGAATATTTTTTTCAGCTTAATACTGAATTATCTGAAAATATAAAGTTGGCTGTATTTGGTAGATCATCAGAAGATACGCTGAGAAAAATGGGAAGAGCCCCTGATTTTACTGGAGAAAGACAAGGAATAGACATCACGGGTATCGCTAAAGAGTTTGCTAAACTTGCTCGTGGAACTACAGTCTTATTCCCGAGAGCGAAAGACTCACTGCGTACGGTGCAGAATGAATTATCTTCAGGAACGAAAGTGATTGAGTTACCTATCTACGAAACGGTTATTGAAGAACAAGTAGAAGAATCATCGGCAGAGGTGTTAATTTTTACAAGCCCATCCAATGTGGAAGCTTATTTTTCGAAACACTTGCTTCAGCCTTGGCAAAGAGTAATTTGTTTGGGTAAATCAACAGGGAAAAAGGCCGCTGAGATGGGTGCTTCATATGTACTACCATATTCTCCTGATGAGATAGGACTTGCACAAGCTGTTTTTGGATTAGATTAGCTGTATTCTAATTTTTATTCACATGAGAGAGACTCCAGATATTTATCAAACAAAAGTGATTTTCCCTTAAAAGGATCAAATACTAATAATATTATGCTAATTCGCCCGAGAAGACTACGTAAATCGTCCATTATAAGGGAGCTGATTGCCGAAACTCGATTATCTAAGAACTTATTTATATATCCCTATTTTGTAGTTCCCGGAAAGAATATCAAAAATGAAATAAGTGCAATGCCTGGTATTCATCACTTTTCTGTAGATACTTTATTGAAAGATGTAGAAAAGTCATTAGAACTTGGAATAAATAAAATACTATTGTTTGGGGTTGGTGAGAATAAGTCTGAAGATGGAAATACATCTTATGATGAAAATTCAATAATTCCCAATGCAATCCATCAATTAAAACAAGCATTTAGACATGACCTTTATGTCATTACAGATGTTTGTGCATGTGCATATACAAGCCATGGCCACTGCGGTATTTTACGCAATGGTTATGTACAGAATGATGAAACAATAGAACTTCTAGCAAAGATGTCTTTAGTTCATGCACAGGCAGGGGCTGATATGGTTGCTCCTTCAGATATGATGGACGGACGTATTTTGTGCATTCGTGAAAAACTGGATCATAATGGATGTGAAAATACAGCAATCATGAGCTACAGCATTAAGTTTGCATCAGCATATTACGGCCCATTTCGAGAAGCTGCAGACTCCGCCCCTCATCAGGGTGATCGAAAAACGTATCAAATGGATTTCAGAAATCCCAACGAAACGGTGCGCGAAGCTTATTTAGATGAGGAAGAAGGAGCTGATATTTTAATGGTGAAGCCGGCCTTGGCCTACTTGGATATTATTCACCGTTTAAAACAAAACACAAGCCTTCCCATCGCATGTTATAATGTATCAGGAGAGTATGCGATGGTAAAAGCTGCTGCCCAACGAGGCTGGATAGATGAACAAAAGGTGGTGATGGAAAATATGTATGCTTTTTGCAGATCTGGGGCTAATATTGTGATTACATACCATGCGCGTGACATATTAGAAAAAGGGTGGCTGACGTATTGAGAATATTAAGTGATAGACCCGGTCGCCTGTTTTCTAGCGGTCATACAAACACATGATACAAACTATAAAGTAGAAATAATACGATGTTAGATTCATTAAGAAAAATGTTTTCTGGATCAGACGATGAGATATCGTACACAGGTACAAACAAGCCAGATATCTCACGTGAAAAGTCAACGGAGCTTTATAAGCAAGCACAAAAGTATTTCCCGGGAGGAGTGAATTCCCCTGTAAGAGCATTTAAGGCAGTCCATGGGCCCCCTCTTTTTATTGAGAAAGGAGATGGCTGCTTTGTTTGGGATGCTGATGGTAACCAGTTTATTGATTTTTGTGGCTCGTGGGGGCCACTTATCCTTGGCCATAACAATCAAAAGGTGCGAGAAAAAGTAATGCAGGCTATGCAAAATGGGATGAGTTTTGGTGCCCCTACAGCATTAGAAAACGAGCTGGCAGAGCTTATCTTAAAAGATAACAAATACATTCAAAAGATACGTTTCACAAGCTCAGGCACTGAAGCCGTTATGTCGGCTATTCGATTGGCTCGAGGATATACCAATAGAGATAAAATTTTAAAATTTGAGGGTTGTTATCATGGTCATGTCGATTCTCTATTGGTGAAAGCAGGATCAGGTTTAGCTACTACGGGAACTTCTTCTTCTGCGGGTATTCCAAAATCCTTCACAGATGAAACTATTGTCGTTTCATTAAATGATAAAAAAGCGGTTACAGAAGCCTTCAAAGTATTTAAAAATCAGATAGCTGCCGTTATTATAGAGCCCGTTCCTGCGAACCACGGCCTAATTCTTCAGGATGAGAGTTTTTTATCCTTTTTAAGAGAAATCTGTACTAAAAACAAATCGTTGCTCATTTTCGATGAAGTGATTACAGGTTATCGGCTCGGTATAGAGGGCGCGGCTGGGTATTATCATATTCAGCCAGACATTATCACATATGGCAAAATAATTGGTGGAGGCCTACCTGTGGGGATGTACGGCTCATCTGAGCAAATTATGGCTTTGGTTTCACCAGATGGACCTGTTTATCAAGCGGGCACCTTATCGGGAAACCCTGTGGCTATGGCTGCAGGAATAGCCCAATTGACTGAGCTCTCACATTCTGGTTTCTACAAAAATCTAAATAATAAGGCTCAAGAATTTGCTGAATCGATACAGCACTTTGCTACTGCTCGGAATTATAAGTTTAAAGTATTTTCAATTGGTTCTATATTTTGGTTTGCTTTCACAGATAAAGAAGGCTTCAAAACTGCCGAAGAAATAAATGCCTCGAGTATGGAAAAGTTCAAAATAATGCACCGTGAATTGCTGAATCGTGGGGTGTACCTGGGTCCATCAGGTTACGAAGTGGGATTTGTGTCTGCAGCACATTCAAAAATTGAATTAGAAAAAGCAAAGAGAATCATTTTTGAAAGCTTAGATGTCGTATTTGGAGCGAAATAAGAATGTATTGCGATACATGCATAGTGTGCTAAGACCTTGGATATATGCAAAAAGTCATACACGCTAAATGAAAAAATCATTAATCATTTTTTATTGCTTGCTTGTTTATGCTTCGGCGGAACTCATTTGGTGGGGGATATTACTTATCAAAGCTGAGCCTAACCGAAAGAGTATGATTGTTGGAGAAGCATCTGTCTTTCTTTTGATTTTTTTGATAGGAACGATCCAGTTACATCGGACACTCAATAAAGAACATAAACTACATCTACAACAAAAGAACTTTCTGCTTTCTGTTACCCATGAACTGAAATCACCATTAGCCTCCATCAAGCTATATCTGCAAACTATTTTAAAGCGGAATCTGGATCATCAGCAACAACAGTCTTTCATTCAAAATTCATTGAAAGATGTTGAACGCTTGGATGATCTGGTAGAAAATATGCTTATCGCTACAAAAATTGAAAATAATTCATATTCGTTTCCAAAAGAAGCATTTGATTTGTCGGGTCTTGTCAAAAAGGTAGTGGATCGATTGCAAGGACACGCATGTCATTCACAGATCAATATAATGGGGATAGAAGATGGCGTTTCTTTAGTAGGTGATCAATTTGCATTAAGCTCAGTGATTAGTAATCTGATTGAGAATGCGATTAAATATTCTCCTTCATGTGCGCCAGTAAAGCTGAAATTATACAGGAATAGAAAGCATGTTTATTTTGAAGTGGCTGATCAAGGTATTGGTATAGAAGATCAGGAGAAGCTTCGCATTTTTGATAAATTTTATCGTGTTGGAACCGAACAGACCCGAAAAACGAAAGGCACAGGACTAGGATTATACATTGTCAAGCAAGTATTAGATAAGCATCATGCCAAAATAGGAGTGAAAAATAATCATCCGAATGGTACTATCTTTGAAATCACATTTCAATAAATATGCACAATAAGCAGCGCATCCTGTTAGTGGAAGATGAGGAACATCTTCTAGAAGTCATTAAACTTAATCTCGAGCTGGAGGGATATAAGGTAACGGTCGCTACAGATGGGAAAAAAGCGTTGAAAATTTTCAAAGAGGAAAGATTTAACTTGGTGATATTGGATGTGATGTTGCCCGAAATTGATGGTCTTCAAGTTGCAGAGACTATTCGTTTGGAGAACACTAAAACACCAATTATGTTTCTCACAGCTAAAAATACGAGCGAGGACCGTGTGGCTGGATTGAAGAGAGGAGCCGATGATTATTTAGCAAAGCCATTTAATTTAGAAGAGCTTATTTTACGGGTGGGGATTTTAGTCAAGCGTGGACTAAATGCAGATACATCTCAAGAATCAAATACATACCAAATTGGAGATAAGATAATTTATTTCAACTCTTTTGAATTTAAGCAAAGAGATGGATCTGTCACCCCACTGACAAAGAAAGAAACTATGTTGCTCAAATTACTGATCGAGCATAAGAACAATGCAGTATCTCGTGAGCAAATTTTGGAAACGGTTTGGAATTATGATGTGTACCCATCTACGAGGACTATTGATAATTTCATCTTGACATTCCGTAAATATTTTGAACCAGATCAAAAGAGACCAACTTATTTTCACTCTATACGTGGTGTAGGTTATAAATTCACCGATAATCAGCACTAAATGTTTACGAGGAAAGCACGCCTGCTTGTTATAAGCATCTTTTTTATTATTCTTTGCTGGACGATTTATCTGAAGGTTTATGAAATTGGCATCATTACTTTCATAGGAATATGTCTGTTAGTGCGGAGCTACTTCCGTGAAGGGACTGTCATGATGGCTGCTCACCAGCTTCGTGCCAAGAATTATGATAGAGCGGAAGAACTTCTCATGGAAATTGAGCATCCCGCGTATTTGGGAAAAATCCACCGAGGTTTTTATGAGTTTATTTACGGTTCTATTGAATTGCATCGGGCTAACTTTGAAAAAGCTGAGCAGCATTTTCAAATAGCGAGCAGATTTAGGCTTCGCAATTCAAATGATAAAGCAATCGTGCTGATCCATTTGGCCAATATAAACCTGAGAAGAAAAGACGTGGAACGAGCCTTGGCTTATTTAGAAAAGATGAAAGATTTAAAAATCACCCCTCGAGTGAGGCAGATTGCAGAAAAAATAGAATTACAAATAAATAATCAAGCATCGTGAGTACGAATATTCTACAAAATAGCCTGTTTATGGAGGCTGCTTTTTCAAAACCAACATCACGTCCTCCTGTGTGGATGATGCGTCAAGCAGGCCGGTTTATGCCGCAGTATTGGGAAATAAAAAATAAATATTCCTTTTTGGAGATGTGTAAAACACCCGAGATTGCTGCTGATGTGACCATGCTGCCAGTTGATTTATTAGATATTGATGCCGCAATATTATTCTCAGATATCTTGGTTACAGCGGAAGCTATGGGAGGAGATTTGAGTTTTACACAAGGTATCGGTCCTAAATTCTCTAATCCAGTTCGCTCTCAAGCAGATATTAATCAGTTAACGACGGACATTGGCGATCGATTGCAGTATGTAGCGAATGCCATTCGAGTTGTTCAGGAGCGTCTACATGGCCGAATCCCACTTATAGGTTTTGCAGGTGCTCCTTTTACGGTCATGAGCTATCTTGTTGAGGGTGGGTCATCAAAAGATTTTAAATTAACTAAGCTGATGCTGCATAACCATCCTGAGATGGCACATCAATTATTATCGAAAATTGCTCAGGTCACGGTTGATTATTTGAATTTGCAGATTGAAGCTGGAGTTGATGCCATCCAATTATTTGATAGCTGGGCAACTGCTTTAGCATGGGATGATTACAAGGAGTTTTCACATCGATATATCAAAGAAATTATAGCGAAACTGAATAGAAAAAATATCCCAGTAATCTCTTTCTGTAAAGGAAGCTCTGTTTTTGCTCCACTGATGGCTGAAGCTAAGCCCGATGTAATTTCAGTAGATTGGAATGCAGATCTTTTGGATGTTAAAAAACGTTTACCCAAAGGAATAGCAGTTCAGGGGAATTTAGACCCACATGTTTTGTATGCGGATAAGCCAGTAATTAAAAAGCACATTTATAAACTATTTGAACACATGCGTGGTGAGAATGGATTTATTTTTAATCTAGGCCATGGAATTATGCCAGATATCCCCTTTGATCATGTAAAATATGCGATTGATGTGGTAAAGGAGTTTAGCTACTAAAAAGGTTTACCTTTTAGCCCTTTACTGAAAAAGAGGAGATTCCCTAGTTTAAGCATTCTGAACAATGACATACTTATACATCAAATCATTGCACATTATTTTTGTGGTTAGTTGGATGGCCGGCCTATTTTACATCGTTCGCTTATTTGTGTATCATACCGAAGCAAATGAAAAACCAGAACATGAACGTTCGATTCTACAACGTCAGTTTGTGATTATGGAGCATAAACTTTGGTATATCATCACTACTCCTGCAATGATTCTGACAGTCTTAACGGGATCGTACATGATGTGGGAAGCTAGGTGGTATCAGCAAAGTTGGATGTTAGTTAAGCTCGGATTTGTGGTGGGGCTACTTGTTTATCATTGGTTGTGCCAACGTATGGTCTATCAATTAAAAAGAGGTTTATTTCTTTGGAGCTCCACTCAATTACGCATTTGGAACGAATTAGCGACCATTTTATTAGTGGCTATTGTTTTTACAGTAATCCTCAAGAGCACGATGGATTGGATTTATGGATTACTGGGCCTTGCTTTATTTGCTGCTATTATCTTATCAGCAGTGAAGATTTATAGACTATTTCGTCAGCGAGGTAGTCTGTAAATTAAGGATACTTCTCTCTTTCACTGGGTGTCTGTGATTTTTTACCCAGAAATGGCGTTAATGATATCATATTGAGTGATGATCTCAATTTTACCTTGCTGATCTTCCACCAAAACAGCAGTATTGTTTTTGTGTATCATGGAAGATATTTTATCAATAGAAGTATTTAGATCGACGAATGGGAATGATGGGGTCATAATTTTTTCGACATGTTGTGATTTGAGTGATGGATTTTCAAGTATCGCATCTAAAATATCACTTTCGGTAAGCTTGGCGATAATCATTCCTTTTTGGGTGACGGGTATTTGAGATATATTCAACGTTTTGATGACATTGATGGCTTCCAAAATAGACTTTTCACTATCGATAGTGACGATTTCCTGAGGGTCTCGTTTAGAGAGAATATGTTTTGCAGTCAATTTTTCATCTTTCAAGAATCCACGTTCTCTTAGCCAATCATCATTGTACATTTTGGTCATATATCGTGATCCATGATCATGAAATATAACGACTACGACATCTCCTTCTTTCAATTCATTTTTTAGCTGTAATAATCCAGCCACAGCAGAACCAGCTGAATTGCCTGCAAAAATACCTTCCTTACGAGCAATTTCTCGTGTCATTAAAGCAGCATCTTGATCGGTTACTTTTTCAAATCGATCAATCACACTAAAATCGACGTTTTGGGGTAAAAAGTCTTCTCCGATACCTTCTGTGATATAAGGGTAGATTTCATTTTTATCAAAAATTCCAGTCTCTTTGTACTTTTTAAATACAGACCCGTAAGTATCAATACCCCATACTTTGATATTGGGATTTTGTTCTTTTAAGTATTTGCCGGCTCCAGAGATAGTCCCACCCGTACCGACTCCTACTACCAGATGAGTAACTTTTCCTTCGGTTTGTTTCCATATTTCGGGTCCAGTTTGCTCATAATTGGCCTGTGTGTTTGATAGGTTATCATATTGATTTGGTTTCCACGAATTAGGAACCTCACGTTCTAAACGGCTAGATACGGAATAATAGGAGCGTGGATCTTCAGGATCAACATTTGTTGGGCAAACAATCACCTCTGCTCCAAAAGCGCGTAAGGCATCTGTCTTTTCTTTGGATTGCTTATCTGTAGTGGTGAAAATACATTTATACCCTTTGATAACAGCCGCAATAGCTAAACCCATGCCTGTATTACCAGAGGTACCCTCCACGATGGTTCCTCCAGGCTTTAGCTGACCATTTTTTTCGGCATCTTCAATCATCTTTAAAGCCATTCGATCTTTGATAGAATTACCAGGGTTGGTTGTTTCTATTTTTGCAAGAACAGTTGCTTTTATACCTTTTGTTAAGGTATTTAATTTAACCAATGGGGTATTCCCAATAGTTTCTAGGATGTTGTTGTGCCACATAAGTGAAGGTAGAAGATAGATTTGTGCTTCCTCAAAAATTTTGGCTCTTTGAGGAAGTGTTGTAACAGCTTTACATTAAAATTTCAGGTGTTTAACCGTCAGGCCATTATTAATAAGTTGTTTCAGTGAGTTGATTCCAACTTTTAAGTGTGTCTCGACATAGGTTTCTGTGACTTTAGAATCACTTTCAGCAGTTTTTACGCCTTCTGGAATCATGGGCTGGTCGGAAACTAATAGCAATGCACCTGTAGGTATCTCATTGGCAAAACCTGTTGTAAAGATGGTTGCAGTTTCCATATCAATGGCCATTGCGCGGAGACTTTTCAAGTATTTTTTAAATGTTTTATCATGCTCCCAAACACGTCGGTTGGTTGTGTAAACTGTTCCTGTCCAATAATCGCTCGAATGGTCACGTATAGTTGTTGAGATTGCTTTTTGGAGGGCAAAAGAAGGTAGGGCAGGAACTTCTGGTGGAAAATAATCATTCGATGTTCCCTCTCCCCTGATCGCAGCAATTGGTAGGATTAGGTCACCTAGTTTATTTTTCTTCTTTAGCCCACCGCATTTACCCAAAAACAACACCGCCTTGGGATGAATGGCACTCAATAGGTCCATCATGGTTGCAGCCATGGGACTTCCCATCCCAAAGTTGATGAGCGTGATTCCATCGGCAGAAACACTCTGCATCGGTTTATCTAAACCAATAATAGGAGCATTATCATGCCACTGGGAAAATAGTTTTAGGTACCCAGAAAAATTGGTTAGAAGGATAAATTTAGTGAATTGATCAAGTGGCCGACCTGTATAGCGAGGCAGCCAATTATTCACAATATCAATTTTATTTTTGAGGCCATTTTTTGATTTAGGCTCTATTACTCGTTTACTTTTAGATTCTTTGATCTCTTTAGTAGCATCGGGGCTAATTATCTTTTCCTCACTCATAACTGTATTATTATTGATGCATAGAATACCTCGTTTAATTGGGTGAGGATTATTCTATGCTACTTTTAATTTTTTTAAATCAGATTCTTCAAATTTTTGCACGGCGTAATCAAGCGTGATAAACAGCTCTTTATTTTGACTTTCGGAAGGGACTTCGAACATGGCATCAATCATGATGGCTTCACAAATGGACCGTAAGCCTCTCGCCCCTAGTTTAAATTCCATTGCTTTGTCTACAATAAAGCCAAGCACTTCTTCATCAAAATCAAGCTTTACATGCTCATATTCAAACAATTTTTTATACTGCTTGATTAATGAGTTTCGAGGCTCTGTTAAAACACTCAAGAGTGTCTCTCGATCTAATGGATTTAAGTGTGTAACCACAGGTAAACGTCCAATTAATTCGGGAATTAGTCCAAATGCCTTTAAATCTTGTGGGGTTATGTATTTATAGAGGTTTTTCATATCGATGTTTACCTCTTTCTTGTTCATTTTATATCCTACTGTTTGGGTGCGCAAGCGATTCGCAATCTTTTTTTCAATCCCATCAAAAGCACCTCCAGAAAGAAACAGAATATTGCTTGTGTTAACGGGAATCATTTTTTGATCTGGATGCTTTCGCCCACCTTGTGGCGGAACGTTGACAATAGTGCCTTCTAAAATTTTAAGAAGTGCTTGTTGTACACCTTCGCCAGAAACATCACGTGTGATGGATGGGTTATCACTTTTTCGAGCAATTTTATCTACTTCATCAATGTAAACAATGCCTCGTTCTGCAGCTGCAACATCATAATCAGCTGCTTGCAGTAAACGAGTGAGGATACTTTCTACATCTTCGCCTACATAGCCTGCTTCTGTTAATACAGTTGCATCACAAATACAAAAAGGAACATGTAATATCTTGGCGACAGTTTTAGCTAGCAACGTTTTTCCTGTGCCAGTTTCGCCAACCATGATAATGTTTGACTTTTCGATTTCTACTTCATCCTGATTAATTTTTTGATTCAGACGCTTATAGTGATTGTAAACTGCTACAGCTAATACTTTTTTTGCTTGATCCTGGCCAATTACATATTGATCTAAGTGGGCTTTGATCTCAATTGGTTTAAGCAATTTCGCTGTAACCTTAGCTGCTTTAGCTTTGGATACTTTTAGTTCTTCTCCAATAATCTGATTTGCTTGGGCGATGCATTTGTCACAAATATGTGCATCTATTCCGGCAATCAGCATAAGTGTATCCTGCTTTTTGGATCCACAGAAAGAACATACAATATCTTTAGAATTTTTACTCATTTTTTTGTTTAAATAGTATCGAGATATTTCACACTTGATACCTGATTAAATAGTTTTCTTGCACAAGAAGCTCATTAGAAATAGCCGGACTCGGGTGTGATACTATTTTTATTTTTTGTCTTTAGTACCTGCTAGTACTTCATCAATCATGCCAAATTTTTTTGCTTCGCTGGCAGTCATCCAATAGTCGCGATCAGATGCTTTTTCAACCCAGTCATAGGTTTGCCCAGAATGCTCAGAAATGATGTCGTAAAGCTCTTTTTTTAATTTGAGCATTTCTCTTAGATTGATTTCCATATCGGAGGCAACTCCTTGAGCGCCACCTGAAGGTTGGTGAATCATGACCCTAGAATGAGGTAATGCTGCTCTTTTTCCTTCAGCACCTGCACAGAGCAATACTGCAGCCATTGAAGCGGCCATGCCTGTACACATAGTTGCAACATCTGGAGTAATATATTGCATGGTGTCGTAAATACCTAAGCCTGCATAAACAGATCCGCCAGGTGAATTGATATAAATTTGAATATCGCGTTTAGAGTCGGTGGACTGTAAAAATAGTAATTGAGCTTGGATGATATTGGCAACACCATCGTGCACTGCATCACCCAAAAAGATAATACGATCCATCATCAAACGAGAAAAAACATCCATTTGAGCTACATTTAGCTGGCGTTCTTCAATAATATAAGGTGTCATAGATTTTGGATACGCGTGCTGTACCTGGCCAATAAAACGATCCACATGTTGGCTGCCAATGCGACGGTGCTTAATCGCATACTTACGAAACTCGTTTTTATCTACATTCATGTTCTTTAATTATGTTTTTTGAGGAATCTATTCACAATTTTTACATTGTTGGGTCTAAAAGTAGGAATAAAAATGAGATGATTTTTAGGGTTGTATAACAAATATCTCTTGTTTTAAACGATTCATCCCAACCTCGCTCTTATTATTAAAGAGGGGGTTGGGATGAATCATGTTTGTTATATACTGAGACCTTATTTTAGTTGACTGAACTCGGCAGAAGTTATTGCTGTTTTGTCCAGTGTGATTACATTTTTTAGGTAATCAAAAACGTGTTTTGCTTTTACCTCATCGAAAATGCGATTGGCATTTTCTTTGTTCTGTAGAAACTGAGTAGTATACTGCTCAAGTTGTGCTTGTGAAATAGGCTGAGGACTATACATTTTGAATTGAGCTTCGATACGATTCTTAGCAGCATCGAACACTTCCTCGTATTTGATCTCGATATTATTTTCTTTAATAATCTTGGTCTCAGCTAAGGTCCATCTCAGCTTCTTTGCAAAATCTGCATACCCTTCTTCCAACTCATGATCCACAATTTTTTTATTGGTTGCTTTTAGCCAGCGTTTTAAAAATTCGTCAGGTAGATTAAAATTGAATTTTTCGAGGCCTAGTTGATATAGATCATATTGAAGCCTTTGTTCAGAGTTTTGTACCATCATTGCTTCAATCTCTTCGGTGATTTTTGCTTTGAATTCCTCCTCTGTTTTGACTATATCTTTGCCAAATAGTTTATCAAAGAGTTCTTGATTCAGATCACTTTCTTCTAGACGATTGATGTTTTTGATAGTTACTTGAAATTTGGATTTAAGATCCTGTGCATCTCCCTCACTAATATTTAACAATTTCGCTATGTAAGCAGTATCATGACCGAATGCTTGTTGAATATCTATGGTTAGATGATCCTCTTTTTTCAATCCAACGAATGATTTTTTTATTTGTGAATCTTTAATCTTATCTAAGTGTATAGAGCCTGTGCTGGTGATGCCCTCTTCAAAGATAGACCCATCTGCTGAAAGCTGATTGAATTCTACATACAGTGCATCGCCATCTGTTGATAATTCGGGATTTGACATTTTGCCATAGCTCTTGCGTAGGTTGGTAATACGAGACGCTAAAGTTTCCTCATCAACACTGATTATATATTGTTTCACTTTGTCTTTCGACGAAAAATCTATTGTAAACTCAGGAGCTAGGCCCATCTCGTAGATGAATTCAAATTCGTCTGTAAAATCCCAGTTAAATTCCTTGCTGTTACCTGTTTTAGGCAATGGCTGACCTAGTATATTCAGATTGTTTTCTGTAATGTAGTTGTTCAGTGTATCGTTCAATAAGTTATTGATCTCGTCAACCAGAATTTCCTTACCATAGATACGCTTGATGTGTGAGGGAGGCACCATGCCCGGGCGAAACCCAGGTACTTTTGCTTTTTTTGCCTGTTCTTTTATTGCTTTTTCGACACGTACTGTGTAGTCATCAGGGTTTATTTTAACAGTCAATACCGAATTTAGGTTGTCAATTTTGTCCTGTGTGATATTCATTATTTAAGATTTTGTTTTCAAACTGCTTTATACAAAAATTCCCCGCCTTGACAGCCGGGGAATTTGTGCGGAAGAAGGGACTCGAACCCCCACGCCTCGCGGCGCCAGATCCTAAGTCTGGTGCGGCTACCAATTACGCCACTTCCGCATTTTTTAAATGAATTAGGACGGCAAAATTATGGGTTTTGTTCTAGAAAACAAAATGCACATGAAAAATAATTTTTCATGTGCATTTTGTTTTCTAGAAATGAGGTGAAGATGCCTTTGTGCAAGCTTATTGTTTAACCTTTTCAGAAAAACAATGTAGAGAGGGATGAGATATGATGTTAGGTCATCTAATAATAGCCACATAGCCGGAAATGGGTCGACTGCCATTATTAAGATTGATGATATAATAATAGGTTGCAACTGATAAAGCAACATCGTGAAACGTACCGTTCCATGGGATAGTGTATCCTGGAGTAGATGAGTACACCCTACTACCCCACATATCAAATATTTCTACTTTGCATGTGGGATATTTCTCAATACCGGGAATAACCCATGTGTCCTCTATTCCGTCATTATTAGGAGTTAGCTCTTTTGGGGGGGTAATGGGTAATGGGAGCACGTTAATCGTTGCAGCAAGTGGGATACCTTCACATGAATTAGGGTCAGTTACAGTTACATAGAACGTATGAGTTCCTTCTGATAATTTGGGCTCAGTGAGTACACCGTTGGCAATGAAATTTGTTTTATCCATAGAGTCGTACCACGTGTAAGTCCCTGATGTGAAATCACTATTTGGAATAAATAAGGCACTTTCGCCGACATAAATAGTCCCATTTCCAGTAATGGATACAGAAAGAACTTGTGGAGGAACACGTACTGTAACACTAAATGTACCAACATCACCAGATGTTGTATTAATAGCGGTACTCTGAGTCCCATCCGGAAGTATGGTCGTACATTTTATTTGAGGTGTGACAGTATAAATGACTGTTCCAATTGTGCTTCCTGTGTTGGTAACAATATCTTGAATAGTGTTGTTACCTATTGGGCCTTGTACGTTTACTGTACTGGCATTTGGAGTTGCTGCCCATATATAGGAAGTATATGAATTGTCAGCAGTGAGCGCTTCATTAACAGGACTTCCAGAGCAGATGGTCACATCGGTTGGTTGAACTAGTATGGGCTTAATAAAGGTTTGGACGACACTGTTGGTGGGACTTATTCCAGAAATAGTAGGTGTAAAAGAGACTGTAGTTGTATTAATGGCAGAAGAATTACTTGTGTTAATAATGCACGTATAGTCAAATGAGATACTGAAATTTTGACTAATACCAGTAACAGTGTATACGTTGCTGGTAGGTGTGCCTACATCAACTACGTAAGTTGGTATGTTAGGGGCAGTAGTATTTGGTGTTATGACCCCTAGAAGAGTCATTCCACTAAAGTTTAGTGCCACAGTGGCGCTAACTGATCCTGGGCCGTTGTATGATACAACAGTGTGATATGTTAGTGTTGCACCTGCGATTTGTGGGGTATTGGTTGCTGGCGATGTAAGTGTAGTTGATATCGATAAACTCAAACTTTGCGCTTTAGTCCTATCATTTCCAAGGCTAAAAGTAAGTATGAAAAGAAACAAAGTTCTTATTGTGTATTTAAATAAATCCATCCTTATTGCTCTCAAAATATATTATTAATAGTAGATCAAACATTTAAAAAACGAGCGTTCATTCTATCAAGAGTGCTGTAATTGGAGCAGGACGAGCAATTTGTGTTTAACCACAAACGAGCCCGTATGCTTAATATAAATTTAATCAAAAAATAATTAATCTAATAATTGAATTTCTGGCTGTGATTGGTAATCCTTATTGGCTTGCTTTGTGTGATGGCATGCAAATTTTACCCATGGCAATGGAGGGAACCCCGTTTGCAGGCCCAAAGTCAATTTGTTCATCTGCTGCAATACATTCATTCGCTAAAACAGCGAAAAGTACGGCTTCTTTTGCATCGGGATTGATACCTAAAGCTTCTGTTGTTTTAAAATCAAGCAATGGTAGTGCATTTTTGATCTGACTAACCAATAGTGGATGATGTGCTCCTCCACCGCTCATGTAGATACCAAGATTTGGAGTATTCTTAAAATTGCTTTCAAGCGTTTGAATAACTATTTGCGCTGAAAAGCTACATAATGTAGCTAGAACATCTGCTTCCTTTAGGTGATTTGTACTTGATTGTTGTTGTGCATTTTTAATGTAGGACAAATTGAAAAGCTCGGGTCCAGTAGTTTTATGTAGTGGTAATCTGAAGAAAGGATGGTCTAGTAATGCGTTTAACAATAATTCATTTGTACTTCCTGATTTTGCAATTGCGCCGTCTTTGTCAAAATATAAATTTGGGTAGTTGTGCTGGATATATTGATCCATTAAAGTATTGCCAGGGCCAATATCTGTTGAGAATACATGATGAGGGTCACCATTAGCAGGTAAGTACGTTAGATTGGAAATTCCCCCAATATTTAATAAAATCCGGCTCTCTGTTGGTTCTGAGAACAAAATATAATCGCCATAAACAGCCAATGGTGCACCTTCGCCGCCTGAAGCGATATGTTTTTGCCTGAAATCGCATAACGTAATAATTCCTGTGTTGACTGCAATATGATCACCATCGCCAATTTGCAATGTTGAGTTTGGGTAATTCCGTAGATTATGCAGGCGTTTGGGAGCATGAAAGATAGTTTGCCCATGGCTGGCTATTAAATGGACTTCTTCGGGCTTGATATGCCACTTTTTTAACGTGGACAGAATTAGTTCAGCATGTTTAATGCCAATTACCTCATTTAGTAAACATACTTTTTGTAAATCGACTTTACGTTTAGCGAAAACATCTTTGATCGCTAACCGGAACTCATCGCTATAGCTGATTGTTTCAAACTGGAGTAATTTGATTTCAGTTTTGATGCCACTACCCTTACATAAGCACAAGGCAATATCAAGGCCATCCATCGAAGTTCCTGACATGAGCCCAATAATTTTGCGCTCTTTGAGAGAGGCAATATGAAATAGTCTGCTTAGACTTTTGTTCATATTTTAAACGAATCAGAGATATTACGTTGCTTCCAATACGATTACTTACATCCGTTTGCAACCAAACATTTACCCAAATAAAAATCAATTGTTTTACGGCGAAACATCAAATCATATTCGGCTTTAATGACTTCAAATTGTGCATTATTTAAGTCTGTTTGAGCCTTGTTGTAGTCTAAGGTATTAACGAGCCCAACTAGATGTCGCTTTTCTGTGGCGTCAAACGCATCTTTTGACGCAGCGTATGCAACTTGTGAAGAACTATATTTTTTCTCTGCTGCTTGTGCATCCAATATGGCTTGATTAATAATCTTATTTAGGTTGTTCTTGACAAGTTGCTCTGATACTTTGGCATCTTCATATTTTACCTTGGCGCTTCGAATAGCTGAGCGTGCTGAAAATCCATTGAATATAGGAATCGTTAATCCTACAACCAGTGTTTGATTAAAGTTGCTTTTTGATTGCTCGTAAAAAGAGGGTGGGTTGCTGTATGCTCCTCCATTTGTGAAGTCGGGGCTTCCTAAGTTAGAATATTTAGTATCTAAACTGCCCTGTAAATTAACTGTAGGATACAGGCCCCCTTTTGCTATACTAATTCCTTTGTAAAGGGCTATCCTTCGGCTTTCGGCTTGTTTTACTTCTGGGAAATTGCTTAATGCAGTGCGGTAGATATCTATTGCTGAGTAAGCAATATGATTGGCTTTGTCTGCCTCTATTACTGGTTTTTCTATCTTAAACGGAAGTGTAGGATCGCGTTCCATTAATTGTGCCAGGGTGAGCATTGACACGTCTAAATCACTTTGAGCTTTGGTTACATTCAGTTCTGCAGTGGCTAGCTGAGCTTTTGCTTGCGATAAATCAGCGACTGTTTTATTCCCAACATCAAAAAACTTTTGTTCTCGATCTAGTTGTTGATGGCAATAATCTAATTGTTGCTTGGCTGCTAATAAAAGATCTTGATTTGCTAGAACTTGTAAATAGGTAGTTAATACTCCCAATATCAAGTCGTTTTTGACTTTTTGCGTGTTGCTTTTATCTGCTTCAAGCAAATATTTGTTTTGTGAAATTTGATTGAGCTTTTGGAAGCCTTGAAATAAAGTAGCAGCAGATGATAAATTGATATTGCTGAAAATAGTTTGAGTGTCAACAAAGAGGTTCGTTGTTAGGTTGATATTGCGACCACGGTTTAGTCCGAGATTGTTATTAGAGCTATTTAAATTCGGATAAAGTGCCCATTGGGACTGCTTCAATGTCTCACTAGAAAGTGCTTCATTCAATTGTGCCCGCTTGATTTGTAAGTTGTTTTTTAAAGCAATTTCGAGGGCCTGTTGTAAGGCAATGGTTTCTTGTGCTAGGCAAATAGTTGTGGAAAGCATTGCAAAGAGAAATACATAAAGAAAAATACCTTTGCTAATCAAAATTGAAGGGGGGCTTAATTTCATAATAATTAGATGCCGATTTTGAAATGTAGGTGCTAAAGTACCATTTACTATTAAAAATTTATTTTAAACTTTTCGGCTTCAATGGCAAATAGCTTTAAATAGCGTGTGTCGGCTCAAAAAGACTTATCGGTAATTAATTCTATCTTTGCACATGATAAAATCAATGACAGGATATGGTTTAGCCTCCGCCTCTTTCGCAAAGGCGAAATATACTGTTGAACTAAAGTCGCTAAATAGTAAATTTTTAGAACTTTCTTTAAAGCTTCCAAAGGCCTTCTCTGATAAAGAATTCATCGTACGCAATGAGTGCGCTAAACTCTTAGAGCGTGGCAAAGTTAGCCTCGTCTTTCATGCTGAATACACTGATGTGACGATGAAAGCTGCTGCGATTAATCAAGATTTGCTAAAAAACTATTACACACAGCTAAAATCAATTTCTACAGATTTAGATGATTCAGGTGTAAATTTACTTCAGCTTGCTTTAAGCCTCCCTCATGTTGTTCAATATGAAGTAGACGAGACAAGTGAAGAAGAGTGGAAACAGGTGCACCAAGTTTTTAAGGAAGCACTAAGCAGTTTCGAAAACTTTCGAATTGATGAAGGCCAAGTATTGAAAAAGGATTTGGTACTTCGAATTAATAATATTCTTTCTGGGATGGGGCTTGTTGAAGCAGAAGAACCGAACCGTATCATGGTTATACGTGATCGCTTAAATTATTATCTGGAACAGACCATTGCCAAAGAGCATATTGATCGTAATCGGTTTGAGCAGGAGCTCATCTTTTATATTGATAAACTCGATATGACCGAGGAGAAAATTCGTTTAAAAAGCCATTGCAATTATTTTTTAAAGGCTTTGGATGATCAGGATGCGAATGGCAAAAAGCTCGGCTTTATTTCCCAAGAAATTGGTCGTGAAATTAATACAATGGGCTCTAAAGCGAATGATGCACATATTCAACAGTTAGTTGTTGGAATGAAAGAAGAGCTTGAAAAAATTAAAGAACAATTGCTCAATGTGTTATAATACTTGTTTTTGGATAAGCTCAAAAGCTTAATGTCAGAATATCAATAAAGAATGGAAGGAAAACTAATTATACTTTCTGCTCCCTCAGGTGCAGGCAAAACAACTATTGTACATTATCTATTAAGTAAGTTACCCGAGCTGGAATTTTCTATTTCAGCTACTACACGTGCTAAAAGAGGGGATGAACAAGATGGTAAAGATTATTACTTCATTAGTAAAGAAGAGTTTCTACATAAAATTGCTCAGAAAGAATTTGTTGAATTTGAAGAGGTGTATCGAGATACTTTTCATGGCACGCTTCGTTCGGAAATGAATCGTATCTGGAATAAAGGAAAACATATCATTTTCGATATCGATGTGGAGGGTGGCCTGCATTTAAAGAAAAAATACGGGAATAAAGCCTTAGCTATTTTTGTACAACCACCGTCGTTTGATGTGCTCGTAGATCGATTAACTAGTCGGGGCACAGATAAACCAGAAAAACTAGCTGAACGTATCGAAAAGGCTAAGAAAGAACTTACCTATGTCAATAAATTTGATATAGTTCTGGAAAATGACGAGCTGGATACAGCTTGCATGAAAGCTGAGCGATTAGTTTCTAATTTTCTGAATCAAGATCTCAGCTAAAATGCCATGAAGATAGGTTTGTTCTTCGGCTCCTTTAATCCAATACATACTGGTCATTTAATCATTGCCAACTATATGGCAAATTACACTGTATTAGATGAGGTATGGCTGGTTGTATCGCCACATAATCCTTTAAAAGATAAGCGTGATTTAATCAATAGTTACGATCGACTTGAGATGGCTAGGCTTGCTACAGAAAATGCCAAAAACATTAGAGTAAGTGGTGTTGAGTTAAAACTCCCTCAACCGTCCTATACGATCGATACTTTGACGCATCTGCATGAAAGGTATCCAGCTAATGAATTTTCTCTGATTATGGGCTCAGATAATTTGAGCTCTTTAAAAAAATGGAAAAACTACGAACTCCTTCTGCGAGACTATCCCATCTATGTGTACCCGCGTCGTGGTTTCTTGGAAAATGAGTTTTCTAAACATCCATCTGTTACGATTACTGATACGCCGTTGATGGAGCTCTCAGCTACTTTTATTCGGAAATCAATTCAAGAAAAAAAAAGTGTTCAATTTTTTACTCCCGATTCGGTGATTGACTTTATTGACAGCAAAAATCTGTATCGTTAAGCATGCAAAAAGAAAAGATAATCCTCAAACTTAAGCTTCCCACAGATCCTCTTTGGGTGAAAAATGTGGTTGAGAGCAATATCCAAGAAATACTGAGCGATCATGCTTTTTGTGAACAGAAGGCTGCAAGTAATGCAATCACACTCATTGTACAGAACCCAAATTTGCCTGATCTGGTTCAAAAGATGGCTGGCCTGGTCCAAGAAGAGATGGATCACTTCAAAAGGGTGCATGACATCATTATTGAGCGAGGTTATGAGCTTGGCCGTGAGCGTAAAGATCATTATGTGAACGAGCTGATGCAGTTTATGATTAAAGGGGGAGGTAGGCAGCAGCAATTAATCGATCGTTTATTGCTTTCGGCGATGATTGAGGCTAGAAGCTGCGAACGATTCAAAGTAATGTCGGAACATATCAATGATTCACAGCTTGCCGATTTTTATTATGAATTAATGGTAAGCGAAGCAGGGCATTATGCCATGTTTTTGAAGTTAGCCAAGCAATATGCTGGCGATATTGATGTGGATAAACGATGGAATGAGCTTTTGACTTATGAGGCTTCAGTGATTCAGAACTATGGGAAAACGGAGCGTATTCATGGGTAATCTTAAGCTACTTCGAAATGGCTTTATATTACAGCGTCTAAAGTATTTCTCGAAACTTAAATAGTTTGAATTCTTCAAAATAGTGATCGGAAAAACTTCTATAAATGGTACTGGACAAAATCCAACCAGTATCTGAAACTGTTTTAAATATTTGATGTGTGCTATAACTGATGATAGTCATGAGGTGGTCATCAGTTATAACCGTTGGGGCTTGTAAAAGGTGGCTCCCGGTAGCTTTTTGGTATTTAGCTACTGATTTTAGTTTTCTTTTCGCTGCTTTTCATTTTTTATGGATTGGTGTTTTTCTGTGATAGATACACTACCTAAATTAAAATAAGATATAATTTAATTAAATTTGTAATTGCTTTTCGAAATAATGAAAGTGTGATGGACTGATTTAGTTGAAATATCAGGTTGGCAAATCTGCAGATCATCCTTATGGACTTCTCATCGTGCGTGGCAGTAGGCATCACATAAATAATGTAAAAATGACCTTAGTGTAATAAATACAGTTTTTTTAAATGGGAGATCGTGTAGATAGATTCAAATACTTTGCAATAGGTATTTTTCTTTTTGTTTTTGGAATTAATATGGGAAGAGCTCAAAATAATAGTGTAGGAAGAATATTATTGCCTGCGCCGGTTATTTACGAAGTAGCCTCATATAAAAGCTGGCTGGCCGATGTTTCTAGTTCTGTTACAGAAGCTAAATATGTTCAATTAAGCATCATTCGTGTGGAGCCGCGGAATTGCGAAAATCAAGGTGGGGATTTGTGCGTAAATGTAAGGCTAAAAATAGCCTTATTTATGGATGAAAAATGTAAAAAACCAGTAGTCGCCAATAGGAGAGTGAATGTATCTGTAAGTATAAACTGTGAGGATGCTGTATCCTATGGCACTAGTGATCAAAATATTCCTTCTGGTAGTAATTTTGTTGAGTTTGATCATAAGGCTATCATATCAAATGATAGGCTACTAAAGTTTGGGTTTACTCCTAGTTTCAACCCAGGTCTTAGTTTTAACAGAGATGATCTTTGTAAATTAATTGTAGGCACCCCCATTATTAGTGAATCTCCTGCTAATAATTTCTGCACGACAGGCTCGATTAAGCTGAGCTCAAGTGTTTTGGGCGATAGCTACGAGTGGACCAATTCTGGTGGAAAAATTGTTGGTAGAGAGAAAGAAATCGAAGTTGGTGTGAGTGATACCTACACGGTTGAAGTGAGCCAAGGAGAATGTTCCAGTGTTTCAGAAGGTAAACAGATAACAGTTAATCCCTTGCCCACCAAACCGAGTATTGAAACAGGAGGTAAACCAACAAGCTTTTGTGCTGGCGGATCTGTGACGCTTAGCGCGAGTGAAGGCTGGAGTTACTTGTGGAATAATGGATCTACCGCCCGTGAGATTTTGGTAAGTAGATCAGGTAGTTTTAGTGTAACGGTGACGAACTCTTCAGGCTGTTCTAGCACGTCTTCAATGACCCGTGTAACGGTTGATGCTTTGCCATCGGCCACGATAAATGCGAGTGGTCCGACGCGTTTTTGTGTTGGCGGATCTGTGACGCTTACCGCGAGTGAAGGCTCGAGTTATTTGTGGAGCACAGGAGAGAAGACGCAATCGATTCGAGTAACGAATAGTGGTAGGTTTACAGTCATCGTAACGAATGAAAATAAATGTTCAGCGACCTCTGTTGCCCTAGCTGTAACAGTAACCTCATTTCTTAAACCTATTATTATGGGGTCTAGCCATTTATGTGCTGGAGAATCTACGGTTCTTAGTGCCGATGGCAGTCAGGCTGGAGATACATTTCAGTGGAGTAATTCCAATAAAGTAATTACTGGCGCTACCCAGCGCACCTATACAGTAACAGAAAGTGGTGTTTATAGCGTTAAAACTATGCGTGGGGGATGCTCAGCGGTTTCTGTATCTAAAAAGGTGAGTGTCCATACATTGCAAATTCCTATTATTCACCATGATGGGCCTGTACTGAGGACTAACGCTCATGCTGATCATTATTATCAATGGTATTTAAATGGACATAAAATTGAGGGAGCCACTTCGATAATCCATGAGCTAAACCAAGTTGGAGCATATACGGTTATGGTAACAAACCATCAAGGTTGTTCGGCGGTGTCAGCGCCTTACGCTGTTAGCACTCGGGATATACCTACACTAGATGGGGAATTTATGGTATATCCGAATCCCAATGATGGACACTTTCAAATAAAAAAACCAACTGGTGTACAGCTCTCTGAGCTCAGAGTGTATGATATGCTAGGTCGTATTCATTATAGGTCGAATACGAAACAGACGGAAGTCAATTTACATGGTCTTGCTGGAGGTATGTATGTGCTAGAAATTATAACTGAGCCTAAGAAGGGATATGTACTATCTAGAACTAAGAAATTTATAGTGAAGTAGCAGTGCTTGTTAGATCCATGTGATTTTTCGAAAGCGCATCTGTTTTATTACAAACAAAAAGGGGGCGGGTTAACTACTCGACTCCTTTTTGTTTGTATGATTGGTTGCTGAGATAAACTTATTTTATTCATGTAGGTAAGTGTAGAATCACCTTATTTTTGCTGCACAGATTTGAATTGCTGCACTCACTTACTAATTAATTTGCTTTTGCTTATACTCATGAAGCTATATTGCCCATGTTACTATTGAAATTATGACATCCATACTCCCCATTCAGTTTACTGTACTCGATCGATTTTTAACATATGTTCAGATTGATACGCAATCCGATCCAGACTCTAACACATGCCCATCCACAGAGAAGCAGAAAAATCTAGGGAACAGGTTAGTCCAAGAACTTTTGGAGATGGGTGTTCAAGATGCTCATCTAGATGAATTTGGATACGTGTATGCAACTATTCCGTCCAATACGAATAAAAAAGTGCCAGTTATCTGTTTTTGTTCGCATATGGATACTTCACCAGATTGTAGCGGAGCAGGGGTGAAACCGATTGTGCATCAGAATTATCAGGGCGAAGATCTGATCTTACCCGATGATCCCGCACAAGTGATTCGGATGCCAGACCACCCTGATTTGAAAACACAAATAGGCAATGATATTGTCACAGCGAGTGGAACAACCTTATTGGGTGCGGATAACAAAGCGGGCTTGGCTGAGATTATGGATGCTGCTCATTTTTTGATGACCCATCCAGAAATTGCGCATGGCACGATCAAAGTTTTATTTACTCCAGATGAGGAGATTGGACGAGGAGTAAATCAAGTTGATCTTAAGAAATTAGGAGCCGATTTTGCTTATACGATCGATGGTGAAACGTGTGGATCTATTGAAGATGAAACCTTTTCGGCTGATGGCGTAGAGATAAAAATACATTGAGTAAGTTCGCATCCTGGATTTGCCAAAGGGAAAATGGAAAGTGCGATCAAAATAGCATCTGAAATTGTGGCGTCTTTACCCAAAGAAAAATTATCACCTGAAAGTACCGACGGTAAGCAAGGCTTCATTCATCCCACATCAATAAAAGGGACGGTAGAACATGCAACTGTTGAATTTATTATTCGAGATTTTGCAGATGAAGGACTCCAAGCGCATGAGCATATTTTGAAATCAATTGCTGAAACGCAGATTAAGAAATACCCAAATGCTCATTTCGAGTTTAAGGTGGTAGAGCAGTATCGAAATATGAAAAAGATACTAGATAAGTATCCCCAAGTGACTGAATTCGGACGTATGGCCATTGAGCAAGTTGGTTTGGTTCCCAAGCTACAGCGTATACGTGGCGGTACAGATGGATCTAGATTATCCTACATGGGTTTGCCTTGTCCTAATATTTTTGCCGGTGAACACGCTTTTCATAGCAAACAAGAATGGGTTTCTGTACAGGATATGGAAAAAGCAGTGGAAACAATAATTAGGTTAGCTTTAATTTGGGAACAACATTCATAATACAAGGAGCCTGTATATATGTTGTGTGGCATACTAAATAGGGGGCTATTAACTACCTTTGCGCTACTTTGGATCTTAAGTAAGCTAACCACTAATTAAAAGCTAATAGATATGTACCCAGCATTAAATAATAAAATAATGAAGCACGGTTTCTTAAAATGGGCGTTAACCATATTTGTTTTTGCATCGATTTGTATCAGTTGTAAAAAAGAATATGATGCCATTGATGTGATTGATAGTAGAAATATACAAGCCTACATTCAACAGAATAATTTGAATAATATGCGGCCATATAATAATACAGGGATTTATTATCAAGTACTGAATTCTGGAACAGGTGCACCATTACAATATTCGGATAAAGTACCATTGGTGTATACTGTCCGCTCGTTAGATGGGAAATATGTTAGCGTAGACACTTTTAGTGTCAGTAATCGATACGCCAGCTTTTTAGGTTATTTCAAGCCAGATAGCTTAGCTGTGCTTATTAATGAAAATAAGCAAAAAAGAAATGGATCCATTCGGATAATTCTTCCTTCTCAATACGCTTATGGGAAAAATGGAATTGGAGCAATCCCAGGAAATGCATCGCTTGATTATACGATTCATACATTGGATGAAACGAAGCAGTCCCAATATGATGATCAGGTAATCAATACCTATTTAACAGCTAATAAGTTAACAGGCTTTACGAAATCAGCAGGTGGCGTTTACTATAAAATAGCAAATCAGGGAACAACAGGCTTAATTACGTCTACTTCTACCGTGACACTTGAATACACAGGTCAATTATTTAATGGGTCTGTATTTATCCAGGCACTTTCAGGTGCGGGTATTAGTTTTAAACTAAATACAACACTTCCGGGCTGGCAGGAAATACTTCCTTTGATACAACAGGGAGGCAGTGTTCGGATGATTATACCCTCTGCATCAGGGTATGGATTTCCTGATCCTAATAACCCCAATGTGTATATGCCTTACGCGAGTGTCCCTGCATTTTCTTGCTTGGATTTTAATATCAAGGTTGTAACCGTAGCTAATTGAGGCTTGTGTATGGAGGGGTGATAAATTTGGGCGTAGTATTCCATGCTTTTTTTGCTTCATGCGGTGTAGGTAGGATATTATATGTTATGAGGCTATAAGCATATTTCACTATTCAATACGTTATTATCTCGTGATGCCTCAAAATAGCTTCGAAGTTAAATTGCCACAGTTTGAAGGCCCATTCGATCTGCTTTTATTTTTTATTGAGCGTGATGAGCTAGATATTCATGAAATATCAATTGCTAAGATCACAGATGAGTTTTTGGATTATATCCATCAGCTTACGGCTCTCAATATTGAAATTGCTAGTGAGTTTATTTTTGTGGCGGCAACTTTAATGCGTATTAAAGCAAAGATGTTATTGCCTCGACAGGAACTTAATGAGACAGAGCTTGAAACTGACCCCAAGCAGGATTTGATTCAAAAACTACTTGAGTACAAAAAATTTAAACAACTGGCAGAAGATTTTAAAGAGTTGGAAGATAAACGGTTTCAGCAAGAGCGACGAGGAAATATTGCGTATGATTTAAGCTTAATATCACAAATAACAGACCCAAGAGAAGAACTTATCTCATTGGATTTATACAAACTCATGCTTGCGTATCATAACGCCATGAATCGGTATGATGAACGAAGAAACGAAGTGGTTCATACTGTTTTTCAATATCCTTACACGATAGAGAATCAAAAGAAATTCATTGCTCACTTGATCGAAATCAATAAAAAAATAGATTTCAAAAATCTACTAGCTCATTCAGAAAACAAGGCCCACTTTGTGTACAATTTTTTAGCAATCTTGGAAATGTTACAACAGGATTTGATCTCGATTCAGATTGGTCTGGGATTTAATAATTTTTGGATTGAACGGAATGATTAGATAGGTATGATGAAGCTGTACTGTAAGATTTTTTTCTTGAAGGAACCGATTTAGGTGAGATTTTGAGCAGTGTGCATATTTATAAGATATCGCTTACCAAAAAGCGGATAATCTGTACTTTTGGGCTCCACACACTTTTAATATAATTACTCCATGAAACGAGATAAACTGGTATTTAGCTTAATCGAAGAAGAGTTAGATCGCCAAGAAACAGGTATAGAATTAATTGCATCAGAGAACTTTGTGAGCAAGCAAGTAATGGAAGCGGCGGGTTCTGTTCTTACCAATAAATATGCTGAAGGCTTACCAGGGAAGCGTTACTATGGTGGCTGCGAGGTGGTTGATGAAATAGAAACGATCGCCATTGAGCGTGCTAGACAATTATTTAATGCGAGCTGGGTCAATGTACAGCCACATGCTGGGGCACAAGCTAATATGGCTGTTTTTTTAGCCTTGCTGAAGCCAGGAGACAAAATATTAGGATTTGATTTATCTCATGGAGGTCATCTGACACACGGATCTCCTGTGAATTTCTCGGGTAAGTATTTTAAGCCATTTTTTTACGGTGTTGATCGTGAAACAGGTTTGGTAGATTATAAAAAGCTAGAAGAAATCGCATTAAAAGAAAAACCGAAGCTCATTATCTGTGGTGCTTCTGCTTATTCTCGAGACTGGGATTATCTATTTATTCGTCAAGTAGCTGATCAGATAGGAGCGCTCGTTTTAGCTGATATATCGCATCCTGCAGGATTAATTTCAAGAGGATTGCTCAATGATCCGCTTCCGTACTGTCAAATTGTGACCACTACTACACATAAGACATTGCGTGGTCCACGTGGTGGAATGATTATGCTTGGACAAGATTTTGAAAATACACTTGGATTGAAAACACCTAAAGGGGATTTACGAATGATGTCTTCCGTGCTTGATGGAGCTGTTTTCCCAGGTACACAAGGAGGTCCTTTGGAGCATATTATAGCTGCAAAGGCCGTTGCTTTTGGTGAGGCATTGAGTGAAGATTACATGAAATATATTATTCGAGTAAAACAAAATGCGGCTATGATGGCTAAAGCCTTTGTGGATTTAGGTTATCAAATTATTTCAGGGGGGACCGATAACCATTTGATGCTAATTGATCTTCGTAATAAAAATATTTCGGGAAAGGCTGCTGAAGTTGCGCTTGGAAAAGCGGGCATTACAGTCAACAAAAACATGGTCCCTTTTGATGATAAGTCTCCATTTGTGACTTCTGGATTCCGCGTAGGCACAGCCGCAATCACGACTCGTGGTCTAAAAGAGAAACATATGGAAAAGATTGTAGAACTCATTGATGAAGTAATCATGCACCCTGATGATGAAATGCATCTGAAGAAGGTGCATAAAAAGGTGAATGAGATGATGGAGAAATATCCACTTTATAAATAGGGTTTCAATAAAGGACCTGCATTTGTAAAACGTATTTCTGTACTATTCTTTTAGGAACGATGAGCTGTTCACTTGTTTAGAATCTCGCAAAAGCAATACTGGCAATGCTAATGCGCACATTTTTCAATTCTAGTAGAGCTGTTGCACAAGCTTCAATAGTGGATCCAGTTGTGATGACATCATCAATGAGTAGGATATGTTTATCTTCTATCTCTGCACTGTTTTGAATGAAGAAAGCATCTTTTAAATTTTCGTAACGGGCCATCCGCGACTTTTTGGTTTGGGTAGATGTATGCAGCTTCTTGATCAGATGTGTGGTAGAAACCGGGATCTTAAGTACAGATGCAAGCCCAAGTGCAATGTGCTCGCTCTGATTATATCCTCGTTGACGTTTTCTCTTTGGGTGTAATGGAACGGGTATAATTAGATCTATATTTTGCGATTGTTGCTTGTCTTTGATGTCTTGTCCATATAATTCGCCCATTCTGAAACCGCTTTCACTTTTATTATTGTATTTGAGTTGATGCACGATTCGCTGGACTTTAGTCCCTTTTTGAAAATAGACGAAGGCTCCTGCATGTATAAAAGGGAAGCGTCCCCAGAATGTGCGGGCTGCTGGGTTATCAGAGGCGAGATGGAAATTTGTGCGAGGCAAATGAAATATGCAACTGGTGCATAAACTGCGTTCATTTTTAAGTAGGCTCGTGCTACAGCTAACGCACGGCTCAGGAAAAAATAGAGCGAAAAAATCTTGTAGATAAGAGTAAATCGCTTTCATGATGTATTAAATAGAAATTTGGGTATATCAATTAATATAATTATTGGCGTTCCTTTTCTTTGGAGAGAGCTGAGGCTTTTACCACCCCAAGGCTGTATCATCGCCACGAGGATCGGCGCCGCCTTCATAATACCCCCATTGATTTTTTAAGATAGCATCCACTCTTCCAATAGGAGAACGTTCAGTTAACTTGTATCCTTTTTGCCGAAGTTTTTCTTGGGTTAAGTTATCAATAGCATCTTTTTCCATAAAAATCTCATCTGGTAGCCATTGGTGATGAAAACGCTTTGATGCAACAGCATCTTTTATGCTTTTGTTAAACTCAATGACGTCAATAATTGTTTGAAAAACGGAAGTAATAATTGTTGATCCTCCTGGAGTACCCACTACCATAAACAATTGTCCATCTTTTTCGAGTATGGATGGGGTCATCGAGCTGAGCATGCGTTTGTTGGGTGCAATAGCATTGGCTTCACCACCCACTAAGCCATATAAATTAGGTGCCCCAGGTTTGATGGAGAAATCGTCCATCTCATTGTTTAATAGAAATCCAGCACCTTTTACAAATACTTTCGATCCATACGAACCATTGAGTGTTGTTGTCACAGCAACCGCATTTCCCTCATGATCTACAATAGAGAAATGAGTGGTTTGTTCTCGCTCTTTCGGCGGAAATACGCCTGCTTTAATTGTTGTGCTTGAGGTGGCATTATTCCAGGTAAAATCCTTCATTCTAGAGCGGATATAGGAAAGATTGAGTAATTGCTTTTGTGGTACATCGCCAAAGTCGGGATCTCCTAAATAAGTAGCTCGGTCAGCATAAACGCGGCGCTCTACTTCAGTAATAAATTGGATAGTTGAATCAGAGTTGTACCCCCAACGTTTTACCGGATAAGATTCAATCGATTTTAATAATTGTACAAGCGCAATTCCCCCACTAGATGGTGGAGGCATGGTAATAATCTTATAGTTTTTATAGGTGGCAGTAATAGGGCTTCTCCAGACAGATTGATAATTGGCAAGATCTTCTTTGGAAATTAAACCGCTTCCAGACTTCATCTCAGCAACAATAAGATCTGCTATTTCACCACGATAAAATCCATCACGGCCTTTGTCTTGTATTAATTTAAGTGTAAAAGCTAGATCTTCCTGCTTCAGAATATCTCCAGTAGTCCAGCGATTTGTTTTTTGAATAGGGGGTATCTGATTTGGATTATATTTTTTAAACGCCTGCTCATTTTCATTGAGTTCAACAGCTTGCTGACTTGTGATCCCAAATCCTCCTTCTGCTAGATCAATAGCGGGCTGAATGAGTTTTGCCCATTCTAACTTGCCATACTTTTGATGTGCTTTCACCATGCCATCTACACTTCCAGGTACGCCAGCCGCTAAATGCCCATATAGGCTTTTGTCCACAATGGGATTGCCTTTTGTATCCAGGTACATATTTCGGCTTGCTTGCGAAGGAGCTGTTTCTCGATAATCGAGTGCGGCCACTTGACCACTTCTTGAACGGTATACTAGAAATCCACCTCCCCCAATATTGCCCGCATTGGGGTAAACTACAGCCAGTGCAAATTGAACGGCTACGGCTGCATCAATCGCATTACCTCCTTTTTTTAATATAGCTAATCCAACTTTTGATGCCAGTGGATGTGCAGAAACAACCATCCCATTTTTATATGCACTATTGTCTTCTTCGAGCTGCCCATTGACGCAAGCCTCTGAGCATGAAAAAAGTAATAGAATAACAATGAGGTGAAGAGGGGAGATAGAGGTGTATTTTTTAGTTTCTCTTTTCTCAGAGAAGACTGGTGTGAATCGGGTTTTAAATCTTCGCATAGGCTGTGTCGAGATAAATCTTATCTACAAGATTCTCATTCTTTTGGAGAATTACTTTACGTTTTAAGCTCAGCTTAGGTGTTAGTTCACCCCCATCAATGCTCCACTCTGTAGATAAAAGTTCAAATTTTTTGACACGTTCCCATTGTCCAAATTTTGCATTATAACGATCAATTTCTCGTTGATATTTTTCAATAACAGCCGGGTTTTTGACGATTTCAGCAGGTGTGGTGTAGGGAATACCTTTCTCTGCACACCAACTTTTTAAAACATCAAAAGCTGGGACGATAAATGCCGCTGGAAATTTTCTGTTCTCACCAAAAACCATCACATGTTCTATAAAGATTGACTCCTTAAACTTATTTTCCAATGCTTGAGGGGCTACATATTTCCCACCTGCTGTTTTAAAGATTTCTTTCTTTCGATCTGTGATTCGTAAATAAATCCCATCAACCAACTCTCCTATATCCCCCGTGTGAAAGAAGCCATCAGCGTCTATTGTTTCTGCAGTTAGGTCGGGATGATTATAATAGCCTTTCATAATATTAGGCCCTTTGCATAAAACTTCACCATCTTGTGCAATTTTGACTTGTACGCCTCCTATAGGTTTTCCAACGGTTGTGAATTTAGCTTCTCCTTCTTTGAGCCCATTGACTGAAATTACCGGTGAGGTCTCTGTTAAACCATATCCTTCCAATACAGGTATTTTAGCGGCCCAAAATACACGAGCTAGTCGGGGTTGTAGAGCAGCACCTCCCGAAACGATGACCATAATATGATTGCCTAAAGCTTCTCTCCACTTTGAAAATATAAGTTTATTAGCAATCCATAATTGGAACTCATACCACCACCCATTTTTCCCATTCAACTCATACTTGAGTCCGAGACGTAATGCCCAAAAGAATAAATGCCGTTTAATGCCTGTTAATTCTTGTCCTTTGGCAACAATACGATCGTATACTTTTTCTAGCAAACGAGGAACCGTTGTAAATCCATGTGGTTTTACTTCATTCATATCTACAACAATGGTATCGATGTTTTCTGCATAATAAATAGAGGTGCCGCGATACAAATAGAGATAGATCACCATCCGCTCAAAAATATGTGATAAGGGGAGAAAGCTTAAAGCTTTAGAAAAATGCTCAGGATAGAATGCGGATGACGATAATACATTTGACACTAAGTTGTGATGGGTAAGCATCACGCCTTTAGGGGTGCCTGTTGTGCCCGAGGTATAGATTAATGTTAAGAGGTCATCGGGTGTAACTTGGTTTCTATACTTTTGTAGATCAATATCTGAGTTCTTTCGGCCAAGTTCAAGAATTTCGCTCCAATGAGGTAGGCCAGGGATCTCATCAAAAAGCAATATTTTCAATTCTTGGTGAATGTCAGATAGTATATGACTGAGCTTGTCGAATAATGGCCTGCTGTTTACAAAGATTATTTTGATCCCAGCATCTTTCAAGATGAACCGAATATCATCTTCTGCTAATGTAGGGTACATAGGCACTTGTACAGCTCCAATTTGTATGATCCCAAAATCGCAAATAGTCCACTCTGGTCGATTGGGGGACATGATAGCTACCTTATCATCTTTTTTAATGCCAGCTGCTAGTAAACCGCGACTTGTTTCATCAACGAGTTGCAAGAACTGATTTGTGTTGTATTTAGTCCATTTACCGGCATGTTTTCCTACTAGGATGTCCTCTTTTTGAAATTTTTCTTGAGTATACGTTAAAAGGTCAAAAACACGGGTGATGGCTGTCATAGTTGAGTTATAGATGTTTTTAATAAATGGGAAATGGGATTTTTATAGGTTTGGTCCAAATCTATAAGTTATTACAACAATAACAAATATTAGCAGCGTAGACGCTTGACGAGATTCTCGAGAGTGAATTTAGGATTTCTGTGTGGTGGAAGAGCTTGATTCCTGATAGTCGTCACTATCGTAATGTGGGTTGTAGTGTACTTTAGGCGATAGCCAATGCAAAAGAATGACTCTTGAGTATCGAAAATTAAATGGAGCCAAAAGTACACAGCCTCCTATCACGGTAGCAATATAGAGCCATACATATTCAAAATCGAGTTTGTTGGTTAGCAGATAGGTTAAAATACTAATGTTAACAGCTTCAGCTACATTTAATGCATAACTAACATACATGGCCGCGTAAAAATATCCGGGCTCTACCTCAAACTTCATCTTACAGTGTGGACAGCGTTCATTCGTTTTCTGAGATCTTAGTCCATACATCTGTCCTGAAAAGATGTTACCACGGCGACACCGGGGGCACTTAGCTTTTAAAATGGCTTTACTTTTCGTTGTTTTTGGCATGTTATATTATTTCAAATGATGGTAATTCTAGTTTAGGTGGATGTTTTTAGTTTTAATGGAAGTGGTGCCATTTTTTCGACCATACTTTTTGTACCAAATAAAACCAATGCCTGCCACTGCAATGTAAGGTGCCGCCAAAAGATATAAGATACCTGAGTTTAATCCCTTGCCTTGTGTATTGCCTTCTTTAACAGAATTTTCAGCATTTAAGGTGCACATGGCGCATTGTGCAAAGGAGTTGTTGGCAGATATAAAAAGAATGCTTGCAAGGACTATTACTACCGATATTTTCATGATTACAAATATAAGTTTATATGTGCTACATGTTAGCTAGGGCTTGATTAAATAAGTGTAGTGGTTAAATCAGAGTAAAAAATAGAATGGGATAAAAGGTATTGGGTAGTGTATCTAAATGTATGATAGGTAATATTTGGATAAAATATGATCGAA
>CALLKE010000003.1 GCA_938008555.1 uncultured Pedobacter sp. | reverse complement strand
AATCCGGAAGTAGCCATTGAAGCAAACCGCTGTTAGCTGTAGCCATTTTTATTCAGTTTCTTTATTTTCTTTTCGTTTTTCTTGGTCTTTATTAATTTTTTCAATAGCGTCCATTGTTATAACATTTAATTCGTCTGTTTCACAATTCCAAATACTCAAATATTTTTTAGAAACGACATTATGAGTTTTCCATTTTGCAAATTTTTCATAAAGCATAAGAGTACAAATATCAGTTGCTGTTATAAATTCTCCTGTTTCTGGTAAATGGTTGTGCATAGTTCCAACAATTTCATTTCCATCTTCTGTTTTTCCATATTCAATCGGAATGATATTTTTATGAAGTTCTTTTTTTGTCAAAAGTTTATTGTTTTTGTCAAACGTTATTAAATAATCGTTTCCAAAAATCACAACACCGTTGTTTTTTGGTCCAGTTAAAATGTAAACCTTCTTTTCTTTTCCATTGATAAGTGGAATCAAATTCAAACTTGTGTTTTTATATGTTTTGAATAAAGTATCTGATTGAATTTCTTTTAAAGCAAGTTTTCTAATTTCATATAAGTCATTTTCAGTTTTAGTAAAATCTCTTTCTGTCAAATCTGTATTTGCTGTTTTTAGATTGTATGTGTTGTCAAATGAGATTGTACCAATCACTTTTGGATTGTCCGATTTTGAAAAAAATATACATTTTGAAGTTTCTTTGTCTGTATATGAAAAATATCCGCCAATATTTTCTCTTTGTTTATAATTTTCTAAAAATAAATCTGTTCCATACCAAGAAGCCATTTCAGATTTATAAAGTAGTTTTCCTTCGTCAACAATTGGTTTCGTTTTTTTTATCAGATTTTCTTGTCCGAAAGTTACTAAAGTTAGAAAGGTAAATATTAATGTCAGAATTTTGTTCATATACAGTGTTTTTTTATGGTTACAGCTAACGTTTCGCAGCTACAAGAAGTTGCGTACTTCATTCACTGGCAATCACAAATATAACCAAAACTTTGATTCACCAAAATGTTTTCTGACAAAAACCAAGCCTAGCAATTTCTTGTAACTGCTGTTATGTGCTGTGTTTTAATTTGAAATTCTATTTTCTTTCAAGTTTTTAATATCAATAATTTCCGAATCAAGTTTTTTATATTGAATATCATTTCTTTGATTTTTTAAATAAAATGATAGTGTTGAATACTCAATTTTACAACTAGCAGGAACTCCAATTTCTTGCCTTTTTTTTAAATATTCGTCTTTTCTATATGGTCCAAATAAGCTATCATTTTTAATTTTCAAAATCCAAAACTGATTGAACTCACTTTTGTACACTTTGTTCATTTGTTCATTGTAATTCAGATTCTCATTAGAGTTGTAAATGCTGTCTTTAGGCTTTTGAACTGCAATTATATAATCTTTCGAATGTCCGTAAAACAAAATATGACCAGTAATGGATATTAAATCATAACCGTTGCTGGATTTTTTTTTATTTATTAAACATATTTCATTATTTGGATCATAATCTAATTCGTAACCTTTTTCAATCTCATTGTTTTTGCAAGAAGAAAAAATGATTGATAAAAGAGCAATGGTTATTATTTGCTTCATTTCGGTGATTCTATTTAAGATTTTCTACGTTTAACATAGCACATAACGTTTTGCGGCTTGGCGTAGTGGCGGATTTTTAGCACAAAAGTTCAATCGAAGAACTGCACTTGAACCTACCACAAAACTGTCATACGAAGCACTGCACCCGCCATTACGCCAAACCGCTCCTATGTTTACAATTCAATAAATTTATACTAAAGGATTTAAACAAATTCAGAAAGAACAAGGGGCGGAGTAAGACCGTAAAACCGCGTTGGCTTAGAGCCATTCTAACATGACAGTCACCGCCCTTTCTCTTACCAGATGCTGAACAGTTCATTAAGCAATTTAAAATGCTTGAATTAGGATAGATAGCACAGTGTAAGATTGTTCTTCCCTTTGTTTTTTCCTTACCACTAATCTAATTTTTAAATGGTTAAAAAACAAATTATGACAGACAAATTATCTTGTTGTGGCATTGATGTGTCTCACTTAACATTAGATGTTACCTACCAAAATAACCTCGGTGAGCTTTTTTATCTCCAGGTTGGAAATAACAATGCAGGATTTAAAAAACTGCTTGAACATACTGGTCAAAATTGTCATTTCGTTATGGAAGCTACTGGTGTTTATTATATCAGACTTGCCTTTTTCTTGGACAGTTTGGGTTGTAAGTTGAGTGTTGTAAATGCAATGAGTATTAAACGTTATATTCAAATGCATTTAGTGTATAATCCGGTCATACTGACCATCAATCCGACCATCGTGACCACCCTCTGTTCAAAGATTGTCAGGATAGTATCTGTAATAATTTCTAAGAGCTGTGTGTTAAAAGTAAGGATTCTATTTTTTTCTCAAGGATTCTCCTTTGAGTTCTATTCTGTGAGCGGTATGTACCATCCTATCTAATATGGCGTCAGCCACAGTACTATCGCCGATTACTTCATACCATTGGGCAACTGGCAACTGTGAACTGATGATGGTAGATTTCCTTGCATGTCGGTCTTCGATGATTTCTAGTAAGATCATTCTAGCGGTATTATCAAATGGCTGTAATCCAAAATCATCAAGGATAAGCAGATCATACTTTTCTATTTTGCTAATCTCTTTGGAGTAGGACCCATCGGCTTTCATCATTTTTAATTTGGGAAACAACTTTTGGGTATTAAAATATAAAGCTTTGTACCCAAGCTGACAAGCTTTTTGTCCTAGGGCAGAAGCTAAATAACTTTTACCAACACCAGTAGATCCGGTAATCAGTATGTTCTCCTTTTGTTTAATGAAGCTGCCATCAGCCAATCTAAGTATTTGTGTTTTGTCTAATCCCCTGCCACTGGTAAAATTTAATTCTTCAATGGATGCTCCATAACGGAACTTGGCTAGGCGTAAGTGCCGGTTGATCTTTTTATTTTCACGATCTTCCCACTCTGCTTGTATTAGCAGATTAATGAACTCATCGTGTGTAAGATCATGATGCTGGTTACTGCTCAGCATAGCTTGATAACTATGCAACATACCACTGAGCTTCATGTGCGACATTTTGTTTAGGATGGTACCACTCATTGTATTTTGATTTATTGATTACTAAAAAAGGTTAGGATTATTATTTATACGTATTGGCACCACGCAGATTCTCATGTTTAGGCAGTGGTACTGAAGGGGGGATATCTTCTGCTGGATCAGTTTGATCTAGCCCTGCTTGAAGTATTTTTTTGATAATGGTATAGTTATAAGCACCAAAGAAGGTAGCCCGTTCAACGGCCTTAATGAGCCTCTCTTTACCCACCTTCTTTTCCAAGGCTAGTATACCTACACAACTTCTGTATGCTTGTTCGGGATAGGTAGTTGTATCAAGTACCATGGCAATGTAATCCTTAACAGAAGTATCAATGCCTTGTGCCCAATTGGTAAATTTTTCTGGCCGCCATTCTGCCACAAACTGGTGTTCAGAAGAAAGATGGTCTTTAACCGTAGTGTACCCATGTTTTTTTATACCCCGTTTGTGATAAGCAATACGTTCGTGGTTATGGTAGATGGATACGGAACTACAGCTAAAGATGATTTTAACCTTCATGCCAATAAAACGGTATGGTACGCTGTAGCAATGCTTGTCTTCAAAGATTTGTACATGACCATTATTCATAACTGTTGCTAATTTAATCTGCTTGATCTCATAACGTTCTTCCGCCAGTGGTGACAATAGGTGTTTCTCCTCTAACTCAAAGCGCTGCAGTCGGCTCTGAGGGTCCTTTTGGAAGGCTTGTTTATTGTGCAGCAATTGTTTGTCTTTAATAGCAACATTTAAGGACTGGAGGGTATAAAACACTTCGTTACGTAAGGGTGCGAAGATGCGTGAGTAAGCAATACTTACAGCTTTCTCCACTAACGATTTATCACGGGGCTTATATCCCCTGGCAGGAAGTACCGTAGTTCCATAGTGGTTGGCAAAGTCAAGAAAGGATTGGTTTAGTTCCGCTTCATATTTGCTGGCTTTATGAACAGCACTCTTCAAATTATCTGGTACAATTACACGCGGAACACCACCAAAAAAGTGCAACGCATTTTCTGTAGCCTTGATAAAATCTTCTTTCTTTTGTGAAGCGATTGCTTCTACATAAGTTAGTTGGCTATAGCCCAGCACAGCTATAAAAATTTCGGCTTCTGTTACTTCACCTGTTTGTGGATCTACTAATTGCATCTTCTTACCCGTAAAATCGATGAAGAGTTTATCGGCAGGTTCATGTTCAAAATGTAGTGTGCCTGAACGGCTGATCTTCCAAAGTTTGTAGTGATCACAAACTTGAGAATAGCTATAACCACCAGGGTGCAGTTGGCGGTATTCACCCCATAATACCCAGCGTGTAACACCAACTCTTTTAAGCTCTTTTTCAAAATAGGGGAACATGGCTGCGAGGGTCTCTGCCCTTAACTGTTCAGTAGGTTCAGGATCAAATAATAGGGCTTCTAGTGCCACATCTTCCATCGATAAAAGCTCAGCACTATTTAGTCCTTTAACTTCGATTAAACGCACATATTTTTTTACGGTATTCCTTGATAGGGCAACTGCTTTGGCAATGGCTTGAAGAGCTACACCATTGGCCCGAAGGCGTACTACCTGTTTTAGTTTACTCATGATAATCGTTTTTCCAGCCATTGATTGCAGTCTTTAATTGTGTAAAAACTGCAAAGCAAAACGATTACAGAAAGCTATCCTAGCATGGTCAACATTGCCGGAATGGCGTAAGTGAAACAAACCCTTCCCATGGTCAGCATTGCCGGAATGGCAGATACCAAATAATAGTAGGTGGTCATTTACTTAAGAATGATCCTGAAAAATCTTATAAATAGAGGGGGTGGTCAACATCACCGGAATGGTGGTCACGATGGCGGGAATGGGTGGTCAACATCAATCGGATTATACACCAATGGGAAAACTGGGAAACAAGCACTAATCGCTGTTATGAACAAACTATTGAAACAAGTATTTGCTGTAGTAAAAAACAATTCACTTTACCAACCTAATTACTGTTCAACTTTACATTAAAAAGGTAGTTTTTTATTTGTTTTTATGCACAGTTCATGTTATAGGGCGTTTTTCTTTCACATCTAATTGATATTACTCTTAATTGTCAGTCTATATTCTTGCGACCAAATACGGTATGACGAAAATATAAATGTAAATAGTATCAGACCATAAATTAAATATAGTGGTCTGCCAACAATTTCTCTGAATGTGTTGTAAAAAGTCACGTTATAGTATTGACAAATATTATGAAATGTTGCTAAAAAACTCCCAACAATTGCAACTCTTACCATTACGTAACCTGAGTGTGCTAAAAATGTCGATTTATTTTTAGGCGTTTTGTAGAAAATTTGATAAAACCGTCCTTTCTCATTAAAATATAATTCTGAAATAAAGTCTGTCAGATTGTTCGATGATGTCTGTCGTGATGTTTTATACTTGAATGAATAAAAGTAGAAAGCATAGATAATTAGTCCAACAATAATTACGTTTGAAATTATTAGACCAGTCCAACCCACACCAAAAAATTTGTATAAAGGAGATCGGAAGAGC
>CALLKE010000002.1 GCA_938008555.1 uncultured Pedobacter sp. | reverse complement strand
GCTGCAATCAAACTTGTTATGAAACATAGAAATTTAAGAATATCCACTATTTAGACACACTACCCATTGAGTTAGCATAGGTAAGCAATTGAACAAAAGAACGCTAAGCTCTTTTGTAGAGTAGTCACGATCTCTAGGGATGCCAATACAACCACTGCAGAATTTGGTCGATATTTTGGTTAGATTTGAGTGTGAGGCGATAGATATTAATGCCTAAGGTGTTTTAAGTCTAAAAATCATACAGACTTTGAGAGAGAGTCTGCTGCTCACAAAGTCTGTAAAACCCGATTGTCACTATTCATTACCATTACTCCAAGCATCTAATTTTTTCTCATCTCCAAACCAGTTTATTTTAACAAAGTCAGTAAGCTTATGGGAGGCTATAATTGATTGAGCATTATTTTCTCTAAATGATTTACGGTTTGTATGTTCATTTAAGCGGGTATCATCAAATGTCTTATCCATAGCAAAGACTTCTAAAGTTAGTTTCTTGTACCTTAGCTTACATTTACAAGCCATCATCTGATTCTTTAAGATCGATTTCGAGATAACATTGAACGGAATAGGCTCCTTTAAATCTAAGCCAGGATATTTGTATTTATAGCTGTAGTCATAGGCCTTAGCATAATTATAGCTAAATCCATCTTCTAAACTTTCGCGCGGATTTATCGAACAAGCCCACGTAACTATTACCGGTCGATTGGATTCCTGTTCTGGATGCTCTGGATCCGTGAGTAATTGGCTTTCGAGTATAATTACTAGTTTCTTTGTTTCAACAGGGGTATTTACGAATGATATTTGAGGGCTCCCCTGTTCGCTTAAGTTATATTCATCATCACCATCATGTGGCGTCGATGTATGATATTCAAGGTGTACAACTCCTGTAGATCCGGAGGTAATAGTAAATGGGCCGACTTTTTTCTTATCAGCAGTAGTACTCATACTTCCTTTCTTTGCGCCTTTTTTAGTAGGATTTGGGCCTATACTTTCTTTACCAATATCTTTTTTTCCACGAAGGCTAATAAGATTTGAAAAAGGATGCATGCCTAAGAGTATGACGCAACAAGAAGACATTAAGAAAATGGAGTTGTTTACGGTTTTAATGCAATAAAAAAGGATTTCCAATAAATGTTGAGT
>CALLKE010000001.1 GCA_938008555.1 uncultured Pedobacter sp. | reverse complement strand
GATCTTTTCTTCCGTTATTTGAATCAAAAAGTTGCATTGGCGAGTTGAATCTGCGTCTCTTATTCTAATCATAAAAAATTGATTTCTACCGAATAATAGATTAACTTCGCGCTATGTTTAGAAACAAGCGACTATTAATTTTAGGATTTTCTTTATTATTTATAGTACTGTTAGCTGGTTGCAAAAGCAAATTCGAAAAGTTACGAAGCAGTAACGATACTGCTCAAAAGTATCAAGAGGCACTTCGATTATACAACAATAGGTATTATAATAAAGCTTTGATCCTTTTCGAGGATTTGGTGCAGCGTTACCGGGGGCGTGCAGAAGCTGAAGAACTTTATTATTATTATGCGTACACTAATTTCAAATTGAGAGATTACATCACGTCAAGATATCACTTTAAGGTATTCGCTGAGACCTATCCCTATAGCTCTAGAGCAGAAGAGTGCCGATTTATGTCAGCTAAGTGCTACTATTTGGAATCGCCGGTGTATTCACTAGACCAGCAGAATACAGTTAAAGCAATTGATGCATTGCAGTTGTTTATTAATCTGTATCCTAAAAGTGAACGTGTTGTAGAAGCAAGTAAATTGATTGATGATTTACGAACTAAGCTCGAAACTAAATCGTATGCGAATGCCAAATTATTTCTGGATATCGGAGATTACAAAGCAGCTATTGTTGCATTTAAAAACTCCATGCGTGATTTTCCAGATACGAAATATGCAGAGGAAATGGAGTTCTTGACAATTAGGGCCCAACATCTATTTGCTAAACATAGCTTTGAAATCAAACAAGAAGGACGTTTTAATGAAGCTATCCAGCTTTATGCTGATTTTGTTGCTAAATACCCTTCGAGTAAATACTTGAAAGATGCTGAACAGCTTAAAGCAGATTCTGAAGGAAGTATTGTTAGTGTGCAAAAACTTCTGGCTCAAGAAGGAGCTAAAGAGGACAAAAAATCAGAAGTTAAAGTTCTAGCTGAAGAGATAGTTAAAGAAAAAGATAAAAAATCTCAGCCCCAAAATCCACTCAAATGAATAATAAAAGCACCGTAGCACACAGCACTGTCACACGTGACGTACGTCAATTGGATGTAATGACTAATAATATTTATGAGTCAATTGTTGTTATCTCAAAGCGCGCCAATCAAGTTGCAAATACTATGAAAGAAGAACTTCAGAGTAAATTGGCGGAATTCACCTCATCTAGTGATAATTTGGAAGAAGTTTTTGAAAACCGAGAGCAAATAGAAGTGTCCAAGCAGTATGAGCAAATGCCTAAGCCTACCTTAGTTGCGATAGATGAATTTTTAAACGCAAAAGTTTACTATAGAAACCCATCAAAAGAACAGAATTAATTTGTTTTTAGCATAGTCTTATGCTTAAAGATAAGAACATAATATTAGGTGTCTGTGGTGGAATTGCTAGTTATAAAGCAGCTTTTTTAGTCCGCTTGCTAGTGAAGAGTGAAGCTAATGTCAAGGTCATTATGACCAAAGATGCTACCAATTTCATCACACCTCTTACACTTGCTACGCTTTCAAAAAATCCAGTTCTAATAGATTACTTTAAGGCCGATACGGGCGAGTGGAGTAATCATGTAGATCTAGCATTATGGGCTGACCTACTAGTCGTAGCGCCATTGAGTGCAAATACACTTGCTAAACTTGCAAATGGTTTATGTGATAATTTGCTTTCTGCAGTTTATCTCTCAGCAAAATGCCCAGTATACTTTGCTCCAGCAATGGATCTAGATATGTGGAAGCATTCAGCTACACAGCAGAATGTTAGTAAGTTACTCTCTTTTGGAAATATCTTGATTAAACCCACTCATGGTGAATTAGCAAGTGGTTTGATTGGAGAAGGTAGAATGGAAGAGCCTGAAAAAATCATCGAGTTTATTGTCGATGGCTCTAAAAAAAAAACACTAACTGGTAAAAAAGCACTTGTAACAGCAGGCCCAACATATGAGCCGATAGATCCTGTACGATTTATTGGTAATCATTCGTCAGGGAAAATGGGATATGCTATTGCAAAGGTATTAGCAGATTTGGGTGCCGATGTTACATTAGTTAGTGGTCCTACCTCGCTTGATGCACTTCCCGAAGTGAATCAGATTGATGTTACCTCTGCAGAGGAGATGTATGTAGCAACAAAGAATCTGTTCAATGACACTGATATCATTGTGATGTGTGCAGCTGTTGCAGACTATCGTCCCCAAAATATATCATCGGAGAAGATTAAAAAAGAATCGGACGAGATCCAAATCAAACTCATTAAAACCATTGATATTCTTGCCACCCTGGGGAAAAATAAAAAAAATGGACAAATCTTGGTTGGATTTGCACTAGAGACAATGGATGAGGAAGCCAACGCCATTCAAAAACTTGAAAATAAAAATCTAGATCTGATTGTACTAAATTCATTGAGAGATGAGGGGGCTGGCTTCAAGGGTGATACGAATCGGGTAACTATTATTGATCGCCAGCATCACAAAGAAGTAATTGAGCTTAAATCAAAAAGAGAAGTCGCAAAGGATATTTGTCAGAAAATAGTAGCTTTATGCTCTTTTCAATCCGTATGAAATATCTTTTTTTTTGTGGACTTGTTTTACTCTCTCTTAGTGGTGCATTCTCTCAAGATCTAAATGCTCAGGTAAAGTTACTGTATCCAACTTTACCCGCCGTCAATAAAACTACGTTTGATGCACTTGAAAAAGCGATCAACGACTTTCTCAATAATAAAAAATGGACAGATGATATCTTGAAGTCGCAAGAACGAATTGATTGCAGTTTCGTGATCACCCTTACTGCGTGGGATGGAGCGACTGCATTTACGGCAGAAGCCCAAATACAGTCGAGTAGGCCCGTATATGGAACCGCTTATAATAGTACCATTTTGAATATTTATGATAAGGATTTTAATTTTTCGTATTTGCAAGGTCAGCCTTTGGATTTTTCGGAACAAAGTTATACCAGTAATCTAAGTTCACTATTAGGGTTTTATGCCCTTACTATTGTGGGGATGGACTATGATACATTCTCAAAACTAGGAGGGACAATACTTTATAATCGAGCACAAAATGTGTTGAATGCTGCACAAAGTACTACAGATAAAGGCTGGAAAGCTGTTGATAGCTATAGAAATCGATACTGGTTATCGGAAAATTTTTCAAATAGAGATTATAGCCCTATTCGTGAGGGCCTATACATATATCACAGACAAGGGTTAGATGTAATGGCTACCAATCCTTTTGAAGGTAGAAAAGCTATTTTGACAACGTTGGCTCAACTACAAACAATTGATAGGCAGAGACAGGGGAATATGTTAAGTCAGCTTTTTATTTCGGCAAAAGTTGATGAGATAGTGGGTGTTTTAAGCTTAGCTGATGTAGATGATCGAATGAGAGCTTATTCCATCTTGACCCAGATTGATCCATCCAACGGATTTAAATATGATGCCCTAAAAAAATAACGGTATCACTATAGACTAAGATATACGTATCTAACAAATACAATTTCTAGACTTTTATTTTCTTATGCTCAGTCGTTTAGTCATTCGTAATTACACCTTAATTGATACACTGGACATCTCATTTTCGAAGGAACTAAATATTCTAACGGGTGAGACGGGAGCAGGTAAGTCTATTATTTTAGGTGCACTATCCCTCATTCTTGGTCAACGTGTAGACAGTAAATACTTTTTTAATCAGCAAAAAAAATGTGTGATTGAGGGCTATTTTCAGATAAAAGAATATCACTTAACTGACTTTTTTTTGGATCACGATTTGGACTATGAGGAGGAAACCATTCTAAGAAGAGAGATTTTATCGGATGGAAAATCGCGCGCTTTTATCAACGATACACCTGTTACTCTTCATATATTGAAGCAGTTGGGCGAGCAACTTATCGATGTTCACTCTCAGCATGCAACGTTGGAGATCAATAATGGAGATTTTCAACTATTTGTGTTGGATACTATAGCAGAAAATCAATCCGCGCTGCACTTATATCAACGTACTTATAAATTATACAGACAGTTTACAACTCAATTAAAAGAGATTGAGCGAGCGAATAGCCAGGCTAAAACTGATCAGGATTACCATCAATTTTTATTCGATGAATTAGATCAATCGAATCTTAAAGAAGGCGAACAAGAACAGTTGGAACAAGAATTGGATAGATTGATACATGTAGAGGATATTAAGCGAAATCTTGCTCGAGCATGCTATCTTTTGTCTGATCATGAACAAGCCGTAGTGGTACAGCTAAAAGAAGTATCTCAGAATCTACAACAGGCGCAAAGGCATCAATCTGAAATTGAATCATTAGTCAAGCGTTTAAATAGTAGTTTGATTGAGATTAAAGATATCGCTTCAGAAATAAGTCAAATAGAACAACAAACCCAAACAAATGAAACTCGTTCTAGCGAAATAAGTGATCGATTAAGTCTTTTATACAGTTTGCAGAAAAAGCATCAGGTAAATACGAACTCTGAACTGTTGCTCGTGAAGGACGCAATCGCTCAAAAGTTAAATGCCATCTTATTTTGTGATGAAGAAATTGAGAGACTGAGAGCTGAAGAAAGTCGATTGTATGGCCAATTGATCAATATGGCTACTGATCTAAGTAATAAACGAAATCAAGTAATCCCACAGCTTGAATTGCAAATTCAACAAACATTAATGGAAGTGGGTATGCCTAATGCAGTCCTGAAAATAAAAAATGAAGTACAGGCCAAAAGCCAATTAAATAGTACGGGACTTGATTTAGTTCAGTTTTTATTTAGTGCCAACAAAGGTCAAATCCCTTTACCATTGAGCAAAGTAGCTTCTGGAGGCGAATTGTCTCGCCTGATGTTGAGTATTAAATCTTTAATCGCTCGTCATACAGCCTTACCGACAATTATTTTTGATGAAATTGACACGGGCATATCAGGTGAAGTAGCTTTGAGAGTAGGTGCTGTCATGGAGAAATTGGCTGAAAACATGCAAGTGATAGCCATCACTCATCTGCCTCAGATAGCTAGTAGAGGTAAAGCACATTATCGTGTTTATAAAGATGAGCAACACGATAGCACCCGTACAAATATTAAGCAATTAGATGAACCAACACGTGTGTTTGAAATTGCCCAAATGCTGAGTGGTGAGAATCCAGGAGCTTACGCACTTCAAAATGCCAAAGAACTTTTATCCGTTTAGCTCGAGGTATATCTTGAAATCTTTTGCCACCTTTGGCTTTTTAAAATCTAATTACAAGTAAACATGGCTTATAACTTATTAAAAGGCAAAAAAGGAATCATATTTGGTGCTCTGGATGAAAGATCAATCGCTTGGAAAACTGCACAATATTGCATAGCTGAGGGTGCCGAGATTGTACTAACGAATGCTCCTATTGCTTTACGCATGGGAGAGATCGACAAGCTTGCCAAAGAATGCAAAGCTCCTGTTTTTCCAGCAGATGTAACCAATATGGAGGATTTAGATAGCCTTTTTACAAAGACAAGGGAACATTTTGGCGGCGGAGTTGATTTTATTTTACATTCTATTGGCATGAGCCCGAATGTGCGTAAAGGCATTCATTATACACAATCGAACTACGACTTTATGCACAAAACAATGGATATTTCTGCCATGAGTTTACACCGGGTTTTACAAACAGCCATGAAACATGATGCGATCAATGAGTGGGGATCGGTGGTTGCGCTTACATATATTGCTGCGCAACGTGTATTCCCCGATTATAACGATATGGCTGATGCAAAAGCTTTATTGGAAAGTATTACTAGAAGTTTTGGCTATCATTACGGGGTTAAAAAACATGTGCGTATCAACACTATTTCTCAATCGCCAACACGTACTACAGCAGGTTCAGGTGTGAAAGGTTTTGACGGATTCATTAATTATGCAGAGAAGATGTCACCTCTTGGTAATGCAACAAGCGACCAATGTGCAGCCTATGTGGTAAGCTTGTTTTCTGATCTTACACGTATGGTTACTATGCAAAATCTGTTTCATGATGGTGGTTTTTCATTTACGGGAGTTACACCAGCGGTTATTGAGCAAATGGGAGAATAGTAAGGGCCCTTTTAATTTAGTTTTGACAGGCTTAATAGCCAAAAAAGATGGCTTTTTGATGAAATTTAAAAGCATTTAATATTTAAAATTAATTTTAATCTTTTCCTAATTTTTTTAGTATTACATTTGCTTTATCCAATTTTGATCATTAAATAAACTAAAATAATGAGTAATATGACTAATCCGGATAAGCTGAAAGCCTTACAGCTTACATTAGATAGACTTGAAAAATCCTATGGCAAAGGGACCATCATGAAGTTAGGTGATTCTGTGATTGACGCAGTTGAATCAATATCCACAGGATCCCTCGGATTAGATATCGCACTAGGTATCGGTGGTTTCCCAAAAGGTCGAGTGATTGAGATCTATGGACCAGAATCTTCTGGAAAAACTACATTGGCTATTCACGCGATTGCAGAATCTCAGAAGAAAGGTGGAATAGCTGCTTTTATTGATGCAGAGCATGCTTTTGATAAATTTTATGCGAAAAAGTTGGGTGTTGATGTAGAAAATCTACTGATCTCTCAACCTGATAATGGAGAACAAGCGCTAGAAATAGCAGATAACCTAATCCGCTCAGGAGCTATTGATATTATTGTGATCGACTCTGTGGCCGCTTTGGTACCTAAAGGTGAAATTGAAGGTGAGATGGGCGATTCAAAAATGGGGCTTCAAGCTCGCTTAATGTCTCAGGCGTTGCGTAAACTCACCGGAACAATATCAAAAACAGGTTGCTGTTGCATTTTTATTAATCAATTACGTGATAAAATTGGTGTAATGTATGGCAGCCCCGAAACCACAACGGGTGGAAATGCATTGAAATTTTATGCCTCTGTTCGCCTTGATATTCGTCGTATTTCTCAGATTAAGGATAGCGATGAAATATTTGGGAATCGTGTGAAGGTGAAAATTGTGAAAAATAAAGTGGCTCCCCCTTTTCGTATCGCTGAGTTTGATATCATGTTTGGAGAAGGTATTTCAAAAGTGGGCGAGATCATTGATCTAGGAGTTGATTTTGAAATTATTAAAAAGTCCGGCTCTTGGTTTAGTTACGGTTCTACAAAACTTGGACAGGGTCGGGATACTGTGAAGCAACTTTTGCTCGATAATCCGGATTTAATGGATGAATTAGAAGTAAAAATAAGAGCTGCAATTACAGGTGATAAAGTGCCAACTACTGAGGTCGTAGAAGAATCGGTCTAGTTCTTAAACAAAGACCTTAGTCGCTTCTCTTAAAGACAAGAGAGACAAAAATATAGTTTATGCTTTTATTTCTATTGTCTTCGGTGATTGGGATTAAAACAGCCTACCATATTTAAAAAACTTGAATTAAGTTTTTTAAATATGGTAGGCTGTTGATCTGAATCTTTATACTAGTAACTAGAGGAGTCGTTATGAATAGACATATAAGAATGAATAAACAAATTACACGCATGAAACAATTAATTATAGCTCTTTTTACAACCATTTTATTTTTATCAGTAGGGACTGAAACGAAAGCCCAATCGTACAAAAATGCTATCGGGGTACGTCTTGGTGCATGTAATGGTCTTACGTTTAAGACTTGGCTTGCAGAAAGCAGAGCTGTAGATCTTAGTCTAAACTATATTTATGGAAGCGAATATTCCACTTATTGCTTGACTGGTTTATATGAGGTTCATATGAATACAAATATTTTACCTCATTTGCTTTGGTATTATGGAGGTGGGGGTAGTTTGGGTTCCAAAAGACATAAAAATGTTGATAATGGAAAATTATTCATAAGTATTGATGGCGTCATTGGCTTAGATTACAAATTTGAAAAAGAGCCAATCAATTTATCTCTTGATTGGAAGCCAGCAGTACAATTCGCTCCCTTGGCACTATTTGATGGTGGAGGACTAAACTTATCCATACGTTATACTTTTTAGGTTATATATTCTTGTTTTACCCCTTTAATTTTCTTGTTAGAGGAGCCGCTGTAGTTTCATCTTATATCCCATTAGCTTGACCTAGTTCTTTTGTTAATTTGGTTTGGCACTGAAATTAGCATAGTTTTGTAGCATTATATGGTTGCTATGAATAGGGAAGTCCTGATAGGATTGTGTAAGTATGTACTTTTGTTTGTTTGCCTTTCGAAAATAGTGGCTCCAGTTTTAGGAGTTGTACTTGGTAGCATTCAGACTAAGCCTGTTTGTATAGAGTTTATAGAGCTGGAATCTGAAGACAATGATTGCAAAGGTGATATCTCGAAGAAAGCTTCAATAAAAGAATGTTTTGACTGTTTTTATCATTTCAAATTTCAGAAGTGTTTGGTGACAAGCACCTTATTTGAATTTATCATTATCAATGAAGGGATTGTTCAGTGTTTTTATCCTGATGTCTTGACCCCACCCCCCAACGTTTAACAGTTTGTTAAATTATTGTTTGTGAAGTTTGAAGTGTTCTAATTATTGAATGCCGCTAAAAGTGCCTTCACAAATTTTGAATAATTAATTTGGTTTATTATAGTCTTTTTAATTATTTAACTTTAAGTTAAATTCTAAAAATGCAGCAAACCTTTGATGGAGCTCACTTAGCTTGGAAAGTGTGCTATTCTGTCAATGAGCTACATGCTTATTGATAAGATGCTATCGGGGTTAATACCCCTAAGTGCTGTTTTTGTGATTAATTATTTTAGGATAAATTATTTATTCATTTATTTTTTATGGAATTCAATCAAAATTCTGCGTCTACGCAGGGGGTTAGAAAATACTTTCTGACTAAAAATTTAAAACGAGATATTCCTGCAAGTATTGTTGTCTTTTTAGTTGCCTTGCCTTTGTGTTTAGGCATTGCTTTAGCATCAGGAGCTCCTTTATTTTCGGGTATATTGACCGGTATTGTTGGAGGTATCGTTGTATCGCTATTTAGTGGATCTCAACTATCAGTTAGTGGGCCTGCAGCGGGTTTAACAGTGATTGTTCTAGGCGCGATTACCAGCCTAGGGACCTATGAGACTTTTTTGTTGGCGGTGGTTTTGGCCGGAGTATTGCAGATATTGCTTGGTTTGTTGAAAGCTGGTACTATTGGGTCATATTTTCCTTCTGCAGTAATTGAAGGTATGCTAGCGGCAATTGGGATTATCCTAATTTTAAAACAATTCCCTCATGCAGTGGGATATGATCCTAGCTTTGAGGGTATTGAGGAATATTTTGAGTTAAATGGTCAAAATACTTTTTCGATCATTATTGCCGCGTTTAAGCAGATTAGTTATGGTGCAATTATCATTACGGCCGCTTCTTTAGCTATACTGCTTCTTTGGCCTAAGATTAAAAAGTTAAGTTTCATTCCAGCCCCTCTTCTAGTCGTAGTGACCGGTATTTTTTTAGGTGTTGCTTTTCAAAATACGAGTCTGGCGTTAAGGGCAAATCAACTGGTCCAGGTACCTGTAGTAAGCTCTTGGGAGGGTTTTTCTGATTTGTTTAGACTTCCTAATTTCGCAGCAATTCAGAATCCTAAAGTTTGGACGCTAGCCATTACGTTTGCTATAGTGGCCAGCTTGGAGACTTTGTTAAGTATAGAAGCAGTGGATAAAATTGATCCAATTAAACGAGTTTCACCAACGAATAGAGAGCTAATGGCACAAGGTGCCGGAAATATGGTGAGTGGTTTATTGGGTGGCTTGCCCATGACTTCAGTGATTGTGCGATCTTCTGTTAATGTGAATTCAGGGGGAAGCACTAAAATGAGTGCAATCTTACACGGTGTTTGGCTTTTAGCTTCTTTTTTATTGATTCCATCTTGCATTAATCTAATTCCATTGGCATGTCTTGCGGCGATATTATTGTTGACGGGATATAAACTAGCTCGTTTTGAATTATTCCAAAAAATGTGGAAAAATGGCCAAGACCAATTTGTGCCCTTCGTTATTACAGTACTGGCGGTAATATTTACAGATTTATTGAAAGGCGTCGCGATTGGCATGGTAATAGGAGTCTTATATATCCTACGTACGAATCTTCGTAACCCTTATTTCTATCGTATGGAGCGAAATGGTGATAAAAGGATCATAAATATGAAGCTAGCTGAAGAAGTATCCTTTTTAAATAAAGCCGCAATTAAGTATGCATTGACTCATTTATCGCCTAACACTAAAATAACCATTGATGGAACGAACTCACGTTTCATCGATCATGATGTCTTGGAGATTATTCATAATTTTCAAGCAAATGCATATACAAAAGGGATAGAGGTTGAACTCTTAAATATTAAAGCGTTTTATCGGGTTCCCGAGTTAAATGAGCAAGTCAGCTAAATTTTATAATTACTATACATCCAAAAAACAAGTAGAATAATGAGTGGAAATATTAACATACAGCAAAAGCAAAGTTATGATAAGCTTTTGCAAGGGAATAAAAACTGGGTAGCTGCTCAATTGGCAGAAGACCCTCATTATTTTGATAAATTATCTCGGGGGCAGCACCCAGAAGTGCTGTGGATTGGCTGTTCAGATAGCCGAGTACCTGCTAATGAGGTGACGAATACAAAACCTGGAGAAGTTTTTGTACACCGAAATATTGCGAATGTGTGTGTGCATTCAGATATGAATATGCTTAGTGTGTTAGATTATGCGGTGAATGTTTTGAAAGTGAAGCATGTCATTGTGAGTGGACACTACGGCTGTGGAGGTGTTGCTGCGGCTTTAGGCAATAAGCAATATGGCTTGATTGATAATTGGTTGCGTCATATTAAAGATGTTTATCGATTACATGCCGATGAGCTGGATTTAATCACAGATGAAACGGAACAAACAAATCGTTTGGTAGAGCTAAATGTAGTGGAACAGGTACACAACCTATGTAAAACAACTATTGTTCAAAATGCATGGAAAGTGCGTTCGGATTTAGAAATTCACGGATGGGTTATTCAACTGGATACTGGTTTCGTGAAAGATCTCAATATATCTTGTAGCAGTGCAGATAATCTAGGGAAAGTTTTTGCCTTGGGTAAGTAGGCGGCTGGTCATAAGGCATAAAAAAGAAGCGGTGATATGATTTCCATATCACCGCTTCTTTTTTATGCCTCTTCTAGGAATGGATAACGATAATCTTTCGGTGGATCAAACGTTTCTTTGATCGTACGTGGCGAAACCCAGCGTAATAAATTGATCATCGATCCCGCTTTATCATTTGTTCCAGATCCTCTTGCTCCTCCAAATGGCTGCTGGCCAACTACTGCACCCGTACATTTATCATTAATGTAAAAATTGCCGGCGGCATTTCGTAGCGTATGCGTCATTCTTTCGATAGCATACCGGTCCTGAGCGATGATGGCTCCTGTTAATGCATAGATGGATGTTTGGTCAATGATATCGAGTGTTTCTTCAAAATCCTGATCCTCATAAACAAAAATGGTTAGCACGGGGCCAAATAATTCTTCACACATGGTTGTGTAAGAAGGATTCTTGGCTACAATAACAGTGGGCTCTATAAAGTAACCTTTCGATTTATCATAATTACCCCCAGCGATTATTTCTACGTTGGGGTCTTTTTTAGCATCATCGATGGATTTTGCCAACTTATCGAATGATTTTTCATCAATCACGGCATTGATAAAATTGCTAAAATCTTCTACTGGGCCCATTTTGAGTGTGGTTAGATCACGTTGAATGAGCGATTTTAGTTTTGGCCAAACAGTTTTCGATACGTAAATGCGAGATGCTGCTGAGCATTTTTGTCCCTGGTACTCAAATGCGCCACGTACAATTGCTGTATTTGCTACTTCAACATCGGCTGAGTGATGAACGAGAATAAAATCTTTTCCCCCTGTCTCGCCTACAATTCGTGGGTAGGTTTTATAGCGATGAATATTATTGCCAATCGTTTTCCAAATGTCTTGAAATACAGCTGTTGATCCTGTAAAATGAATACCGGCAAAATCAGGATGATTGAAAATAACATCACCCGCATCTGGACCAGAAACGTAAACTAAATTGATGACGCCATTTGGTAAACCAGCTTCTCTAAAGATCTGCATCAACAAATTGGCCGAATAAATCTGCGTGTTAGAGGGCTTCCAGACCACTACGTTGCCCATCATGGCTGCTGATGTTGGCAAATTCCCAGCAATTGCTGTGAAGTTGAATGGAGTCAGGGCAAATACAAATCCTTCGAGTGGACGCTGTTCTGTACGATTCCAAACGCCTCTGGATGATATTGGGGGTTGCTGTTGATAAATTTCACTCATGTATTTTACATTGAACCGTAAAAAATCAATGAGCTCACAGGCTGAGTCTATCTCGGCTTGAAATGCATTTTTGGATTGCCCCAACATGGTAGCTGCATTTAGCTGATAGCGGTATGGACCCGCAATAAGATCAGCCGCTTTTAAGAATATAGCTGCACGATGTTCCCAAGGTAAGTTTTCCCAGGCTGACTTAGCTGCAAGAGCAGCTTTGATGGCATCTTGTACATGGCTTTTATCGCCTTGATGATAATGCCCTAAAATATGCTGATGATCATGAGGTGGGCGTAGCGCAACCTTTTTGTCGGTATAAACTTCTTTTCCATGGATATACATGGGTATTTCAATTTGCTTGGATCGAGCTTCGACAAGTGCTTTTTTAAGCAAAATGCGGTCGGGGCTACCTACGGCGTAGCTCAGTACCGTTTCATTAGTTGGGGGGGGGACATTAAAAAATCCTTTAAGCATAATATTGTGACTGATTTGAAAATAAAAAAATAATGCTATTCGTGCTGGCTAAAATTTTTATAAATCCGACGAATAGATGAGGATCTTTGGATCCTCTCAACTTTAACTTAAAAATAAGTTTAGCCTGTGTGTCCATAACCACCAGCACCACGTGCTGTCTCAGAAAGTAATTCTACTTCCTGCCAATTTACTTGTGCGTGTGTAGCAACGATCATTTGTGCAATTCGATCGCCATGATTGATCTCAAAATTGGAATTAGAAAAATTGATGAGGAGAATCTTAATCTCGCCACGATAATCGGCATCAATGGTTCCAGGAGAATTGAGTACTGTAATTCCATGTTTCAGTGCGAGTCCGCTGCGTGGGCGTATTTGAGCTTCAAAGCCAATAGGAAGTTCCAGCGACAAACCTGTTGGAATCAATGTACGTTCCATAGGTTTTAAAACGACAGTGGTATCAAGAGATGCTCGCAGATCCATGCCTGCCGAAAATGCGGTTTCGTATTTGGGTAGTTCGTTCGATGATTGATTAATAATTTTGATCGTCATATGGAGTCTTCGATAGTACGTTTTAGAGCTATTTCTTGAGCTCTCTCACAATGCAAAAGAAATATTAAATTTTTTTTAATCCTAATCTAGAGAGTTTTAAAACTTCTTTCCGTTCAATGTAAAATGTAATGATGATGAAAAAGAATAAGAGTAAGTTTCCAATAAAAAGATTACGATGAAATACAACAAATGAAAGATATACAATGCCAATAGCGGATAGCAGATAGGCAACAATTTTTCTCAGATGGTACGGTATTGGATATCTTTTTTGGCCTATGAGATAGGATAATATCATCATCGTTGCATATGCAATTAAGGATGCCCAGGCAGATGCCATGTAGCTGTAGCGTGGGATAAAAACAACATTCAGGATAATGGTCAATACAGCACCTACGCCCGAGATATATAAGGCAAAACGTGTTTGATCTGATAGTTTATACCAGATGGATAAATTCATATAAATACCCAAGCTTACGTACCCAAATAGTAAAATAGGCACTACATCTAAGCCCGACCAGTACAGTTCCTGTTGGGAGTGATTTCCTTTTATAAAATATTTAAGAATGTCAATATTGGCGGTAAGGGCAATAAAAATCACAGAAAGTGTAATCACAAAATAATTCATGATTTGTGCGTAGGTCTGTCCTGCATTTTCATTCTTCGCATGACTGAAGAAGAAAGGCTCTGCACCCAAACGAAAGGCTTGAATAAAGATGTTTAGGAAAATAGCCAGCTTACAACAGGCACCATAAATACCCACTTGTTGCTCGCTGATATTGGGAGGTAAAAACATGCCTAAAAATATTTTATCAATATTTTCATTGATAATGAATGAAATATTCGCAATCAATACCGGAAAACTGTACAAAAGCATTTCTGTAATAAGCGATCTATCATATTTCCATTTGAGCTTTGTAAGCTCGGGTAGTAAAAGTATGAGTGTAATAATACTAGCGATGAGATTAGAAATAAAAACATAACCCACCCATTGAGGACGATACCATTCTGATAAAAATAAGGCTACAGAACCTCCTGATTTGATCAAATATGGGATGAGAAATATAAAGACCAAGTTCAAGCCGATGAACGTGAGAATATTCACAAACTTAATCATGCCATAACGGATGGGCCTACCTTCTGCTCGCACCTTCGCAAATGGAATGACAGCTAGCGCATCCACAACTAAAATGTAGATAAAGTATTTTACGTAACGGACGTAGTCTGCATGATGGCTACCATTGTTTCTTTGCATCCACGATGCAATATTACTTGCAAAAAAGATTGTGAATAATAAAAATAAGAGTGCTGTTGTAGCAACAGTAATGAAGGTATTGCTGTAAACCTGATCTTTTTTATGCTCATACTTATTGAGGTAACGGAAGAACGTAGTTTCCATGCCAAATGCCAAAACTGCATTCAACATAGAGGCCCAGCTATACATGTAGGTGAAGATCCCATACACCTTTGTGCTGTACAAACGCACGTATAAAGGCGTGAGAATGAAATTGAGTAGCCTCGACAAAATGGTACTCAGACCATAAATGGCTGTTTGACTAGCAAATCGTTTTAGTGTTGACAAAACTCAAGTGTATGTTTAAACTCCCGCCCAAAAGGACCGGCTTGGGATGAAGATCTTATTTTCTCAAAATTACGATAGTTTTTCGGCTCAGTATTTGCTTTTATATTTTGTTTGTTTTTTTTAAGATTATTTTTAAGCTATTTTAAACTAGTTTAGCTGCTTGAAGAGACCATGGCCCAAACAGCATAGTTATTATGGTTTATGATATTTTAATCAATACAAATTCTAACTATTATTAAAACAAATGAAAAAACTAGCTTTGAAAGCTTGCCAAGTTCAAGAATTGAATGTTAAACAAATGCAAGAACAAGATGGAGGCGTAAGTTTATGTTGTATAATTATTGGTGTAATCATCAGTGTAGAGGTTGTCGTCCTATATGACCTGTACAATGCTGCTACGGGTAATCATTCTTTTTGGGCTGCTGGCCCTTTTTCCACAGTTGCTATGGGCGGTGGTATTGTGCCAGCAGCTGTATTGCGTTTACGGTACAGAAATATAGCTGCGTGATGATGATCTCATGGTGGAGAAATCTTCTCTTGATAAAAAAGAAATCAAAATGCCCTATTATCAAAGTTCAAAAAATTCTCTGTCCGTAGAGTTTTGAAAAGCTCTGCTGGCTCTTTTTATGAGTAGTCGGGTTAACTTTTAGGCCATATTTGAGACTATTATCGATCTTTTTTGACAGGCCTTCTCTTTAAATAGAGATCATCCTAGGAAGCCTGAAATTCCTCTTTATGCTATAGATTGTGGGGGGCACTAGTACTTAAATCTGCAGACAAGGGTCTACCAGCATTTATCTCTTTAGAATTTCAAAATTCTGATAGTTTTTTGGCTTATTTTCCGCTGTTTCTACTTTTTCTATGATGGCCTTATCAGGTCCTTTATGACAGAATGCCAAAAATTCCTCAAGCGAAAAGGCATCTCCTTCAGCTTCGACATATACAGTGCCATCTTTTTCGTTTCTCACAAATCCTTTGACGCCGAGCTGATCAGCTACAGCCTTGGTCGTCAAACGGTAGAAAACACCTTGCACCTTGCCGTATATCTTGATATTTAAATGCTTCATGAATTGTTCTTGGTACCTTAAAATATGGACTTAGTTTCTTCTCCGTTGTTTGATTTGGTGGAATGGGGATAATGTGCTGAATTGAGATTACAGATTCTTTCTTTTTCCTTCAAAAAGTCTGTCCAAATAGTTTGTATAATTTCTGCTGCAGGTTTTACCTCGTGAATGTCGGATGCGATTTGGCCAATCTCTAATTCTCCTTCATCTAAATCACCTTCAAACATGCCTTTTTTTGCACGTCCATGTCCAAGAAGATGCGTTAATTCAGTTTGATTAGCTCCGGCTAGTTCTGCTTGCTCGACCTTTTGATAGAATGCATTTTTTAACAAGCGTACTGGAACCACTGATTGCAAGCGTACTTTCGTATCTCCTTCATTGGCATTGAGGATGGCTTGCTTAAAATTTGGATGTGCCGATGACTCTGTGGAGGCTGCAAAAAGTGATCCTATCTGTACGCCATCAGCCCCGAGTGCTATACAAGCTAGCATTGCTTTTCCACTTGCAATGCCACCTGCAGCTAGTACTGGGATCGAAACACTATCACGTATCATGGGGATTAAACAGAGTGTAGTCGTTTCTTCGCGGCCATTGTGCCCACCTGCCTCAAAGCCTTCGGCTACAATGGCATCAACGCCACAATCTTCAGCTTTCTGGGCAAACTTTTTATTGGCTATGACATGTACTACCGTGATATCTTTCTCTTTGAGAAAGCTAGTCCAAGTAGCAGGATTCCCAGCAGAAGTAAAAACGATTTTTACATGCTCTTCAACTACGATCTGCATAATTTGATCGATGTCTGGATACAAAAGTGGAATGTTGATCCCAAATGGTTTACTCGTAGCTTGCTTACATTTTTGAATATGTTCGCGTAATATATGCGGATACATTGATCCGGCTCCTATTAAGCCCAGGCCACCTGCATTAGACACAGCTGCTGCGAGGCGCCAACCACTACACCAAACCATTCCGGCCTGTATAATGGGATACTCGATCCCCAATAATTTCCTGATTGGATTCATGCCTGCAAAGCTGCAATTTTATCAGGATTTCTAAACCAAAATATTAGATCAACTTTTTAACAGCGGATGCTTCAGTAAGATTTAGGCCATTAACTCCTGTGATCAGATTTAATCCAGGTATTTTACCTAATTCAATCGATCCAAATTTGTGATCAATCCCCAGATATTTTGCTCCGTTTAAAGTTGCCCAAGCAATGCTGGTATCCAAAGAAATTGAAGGAAAGTGTCGACTTATCGTTTTTAGTTCAGATACGATACATAGCGTATCATTTGAAGCTAAGCTGTCTGTCCCTATGGTAATATTGATATCGTTCGCTACAAATAGGTCTAGTTTTGGGAGCGTGTTTTCTATATATAGGTTTGCATTAGGGCAGAAACACCAGGTCACCTCGCGGTCAAGGCGGTTGACAAAAGAAATATCTTTTAAGCTGCTATAGGTATTATGAACGAGCATCACTTTTTGTTTTTTTGGCAATAGTGGTATGATCGATTGTACCGAATCCCGAGCTTGTGGTTTGAAATATTCGATGTCTAATTTTAGTTGGTCTTCATAAAAATCAATAAATGCACCAGTTTTATATCGGTAAAATTTATTTTCCTCATCAGACTCCTGATTGTGGATGGTTAGGATATTATCACCTCCACGGCAGAAATGTTTTAAAAGACGGAATAAGTCTTTAGAAACTGAATAAGGTGCGTGTGGCACGATGGATGTTGGTAACGAACCAAATGCTGCTTGTAAAGTGAGCCCCGCATCAAATATCTCTTGCGCTTTTTCAGGATTAAAGCCTAGTATTTCAATATAATTATGGTAATAGATAGGGCTTTTTTCTTTGGTCTCTTTTGATAAAGCTGTATTGCAAATATCTCCTACAGCAACGATACCGTTTTCAAACATCATTTCATCAGCCTTTTCAATAGCTGCTGCTATGGTGTCATTTCCTGTTTTACGCGCAGAAATCATTGAACTAATGAATGAAAGTAGGCCTTCGCCTTCAGCTACTTGTTGATGTAAATGAGAGAGCTCTAGATGACAGTGTGAGTTCACAAACCCAGGAACAATAATCCCTTCATAGTGCTCTATTTCTTCTTTGTTAATATCTGTTGAATCAACATTTTCATAAAGTCCTACAATCTCGCCAGTTTCAGAAACGGACACAACCCCATTGCGAATAGGTTTTTGATTAACGGGTAAAATATAATCCGCAGAAAATTTTTTGATCATTTTGGGTGGAAGTTTATTGTGAAAATTGATATAAATTTATTTGTAATTTATTCTTTTATTAGACACTATATTGCTCTGAAAAATAGAAAGTCAGAAATTGATTTGTATAAAACTAATTGATTGGCAAGTGATTAGGAATCTAAAATAATTTTGCAAAAGTATTAAAAAAAATATTAATAACAGAATTAATGACTATAATATTAAAATAATATAAGTAAATAAGGATTTAAAGCACACTTGATAAAAGTGCATTTAGGCATTATTTAAATCTATTCGTATCCATATGATTTGTTTTTCGATTGGATTTGGGACAAACGAAATGCATCAAAAACAAAAGGCTATCTCTGAAACTGAGATAGCCTTTTGGATAATTTTAATTAGTTAGTGAGGTTTTGATGAGATAAGAATTCTACCAAATATGCACGCGTTCATTTTCTGGTCGGTACATTTTATTTCCAGGTTTGATATTGAAAGCCATATAAAACTCATCTATATTGGATAGTGGCCCATTAACACGATACATTGCCGGAGAGTGTGGATCGGTACTGATCCGCATTCTGGCAGCTTCATCACGTATTTTGATCTGCCATACCTGTGCAAAGGATAGGAAAAAGCGCTGATCAGGGGTAAGACCATCAATTTTTTCGTTGCTTTGCCCCTGTTTTGTCATTTTGAACGCTTGATAAGCAATAGCCAAACCTCCAATATCCGCGATATTTTCACCAAGTGTTAAGTTCCCATTGACTTTAAGATTATTCAAAACGGTGTACTTACTATACTGGTCGGCAATAGTTTGTGTTTTTGCTTTAAACTTATCAGCATCCATCTTTGTCCACCAATCTTTCAAATTGCCATCTTTATCGTATTGTCTACCTTGATCATCAAAACCGTGGGTCATTTCATGACCAATAACAGCGCCAATTGCGCCATAGTTGATTGCGTCATCAGCCGCAAAATCAAAGAAGGGAAACTGTAAAATCCCGGCAGGGAAAACGATTTCATTGAAACTTGGATTGTAGTATGCATTCACAGTAGGTGGTGTCATGCCCCATTCGCTTTTATCAACAGGCTTTTTAAGCTTTTTGATCATCTCTTGGTAATCATGTCGATCGATCGATTGCATGTTTTTGTAATAGGTGGTTCGATCTATTTGTACATCATCATAGTTTTTCCATTTATCGGGATAGCCAATTTTTTTCGTAAATGCATCCAATTTAGCGAGAGCTCGTTGCTTTGTTTCGGCACTCATCCAATCTAACTTTTCGATGCGTGATTTATAAACTGCTTGTAAATTATTGACGAGGCTAAGCATACGCTGTTTAGCCTCAGGTTTGAAATAATGAGCTACATATAATTGTCCCAATAACTCCCCTAGGTTTTCATCAACAGTTCTTGCTATTCTTTTCCAACGCTCTTTTTGTACTTTTTGCCCATTCAGTGCGGTGCCGTAAAAACTGAAATGTGCATTATCGAAATCTTTACTCAAACAGGATGCCGCATCATTTAACGCTTCAAACTTTACTTTCGCTTTCCAAACTTCAATAGGCTGTGTTTTGAGTAAGCTATTTAATGCTTGATAGTATTTAGGTTGACCAACTAACAGCGTATCTGTTTTTACCTGCATGCGATCAAACACATCCTTTAAGTCAATATCTGGTATCTGCTTCTGAAAGTCAACGAGGGCGAATTTATTGTAGTTTTTAATTGGATCACGAAGCTGAGTAGGAGTGGAGTGAGATTTCGCAATAGCTGTTTCTAGATTTAAGATAGCATTTGCTTGTTTATCTGCTGTCGTCTGATCTGTTCCTATGAGTGTAAATAGTTTGGCAATATATTTTAGGTATTCTTTACGAATGTGTTGAGTGGCTGTATCGGTATTAAAATAATAATCCCTGTTCGGTAGCCCTAATCCTGTTTGACCGAGACAAGCCACATTTTTGGTGCTGATTTTGTCATCTGGGCCTACTCCAAATCCAAATAAAAAATCATTCCCTTCCTTATATTGATCAGCTGCTAAATTGACTAGTTCTTTGTAATCTTTTACTGCATCTATTTGAGCTAAAAGGGGCTTAATAGGACTGTAACCTAGCTTTTCAATGGTGACAGTATCCATGCCACTCATATATAAATCAGCTACTTTTTGATCAGCTGTTCCTTGTGCATTGTTTTTTGAAGAAACGCCCTCTAATATCTTTTTTATGTTTTTTTGGTTATCGTCAGCTAATGTGTAGAAAGATCCCCAGGCAGTTTCGGATGCAGGTATTTCTGTACGTTTGATCCAGTTCCCGCTGGCATAAAGAAAGAAATTTTCGCCAGGGCTAACGGTGGTATCCATACTTGTTTTATCAAAAAATACAGTACGCTTAGAGGCATTTCCTTCATTCGAAGAATTTTTGTTTTTGCAGGCCGTGCCCAAACTCAAAGGCAGGCATAGCCAAAGTAAATGGTTTAATTTCATGATTTTTCTTGTGTTATTAATTTTTTAACTACAAGTATAATAAATTAAAATTTCCAAAATGGGTAACACAAAAGCCGAAAGGACAAAATAGCCTCTCATCTAAAATTTAGCACCATATCCAATAGGAACTGTCAAAATGGAGTTTTTAACAGGCTTAGATTGAAAGCGAAATAGGAGTAGATTATGCCAATCGTACGACGACCGATCCCAGATACAAACCAATCACACTTAAAACAAAATTCGCAGCAATATTACTAAATCCTAAACCATCTTGTCCGGTTTTAAAGAGTTCTACTGTTTCAAAAACAAAAGCTGAATAGGTGCTGAAGCCACCACAAAAACCGGTGATAAATAATAGTTTAAGGTTATAATTGATATTTAGTTTTTCGACTCCAAGCATCAAGATGACACCAAAAATAAAACAGCTTAAAAAGTTAGCTGTTAATGTTGCGATGGGGAATGTGGGTTGCCATATTTTGTAAAATTTTCCAATCAGTAGCCGAGATACACTACCAACACCTCCACCCAAAAATACAAGTGCTATATCCTTCATATGTATGATAATTCATGAGTCAGTAAAGTAAGCGAAACTTTATGGTATGATTAATTTGTTTTAAATCTTTTAACACTTTTTTATCATATTGCCGAGCAATATCAGTGATTACGTAACCAATTTGAGCATTTGTCATTAGAAACTGACCAACGATATTGATCGTGTGTTGTGCAAAAACCTGATTAATTTGGGCCATCACACCAGGTACATTTTGATGAATGTGAATCAGTCGATGTGATCCGACCATTCGAGGAAGTTGAATGTTAGGAAAATTCTCACTTAAGTATGTATCTCCTTTATTGATAAAATCAATCATTCGTTTGGGAATAAACTGGATGTTTCTCGGATTGTTTTTTGGATCATCGAATACCACAATACCCATTTCGGTGCATGTAGTGGATGATATTTTTTGTTTACTATTTCCTAGATAACCGATTGTTTTGAGCTTTACTGCACGCCTCAACTGTTCTTCATTCAATTTTTCCTGGGCCGCTAAAAGTACCATATCCATATCGGCTATATATTTATCTTCAAGCGTATTTTTGTGGCGAATGGAAAAACCATCTTTTTTTAGAGTTTGTATCGTTTGTTCAGGTACATCACCAATAATCAAGCATAAGATCCTGTTTTTGGGATAGGAAATAGCCATGGGTAGATGGTTTACATATAAAAACTCGTCGAAGCTAGGTGTAATATGATCTGCTTTTTCTAAAATTGGTTTACGCTCAATATTTTCAGTAAAGGCATAAAATTTTTTGATCATGCCTAACTCTTTCAGCTGAAAATCGGAATAGCCATCACCAATACCATAAATATCACCAGTGAGTTTCAACTCTTTTAGCAGCTTAACTTTTCCTCCTTCTTCAGAAAGTGGATTCGTATCATCGTAGCCTATAATATTTCCAAAGCCATCGAATAAAAAAGTGTTTGCATAAATATTCTCTTTACGGATATGATATGGAAGAGCAACAGGGGTAATAAATTCTTTGAACCCACCCGAGACAATCAATATATCTGCTGAATGTTCTTCAAAAAAAGACTTGTTTCGTAAAAAAGATGCCGATACCTTTTTCTTCAAACGTGTAACCAATTGTTTTAAATGGTCTATGTTAGCTTGTAAAAGATTCACCCGTTGGTGCAGACTCTCTCGAAAAGATAGTTTCCCCTCCATTGATAAATTGGTTAGACCTTCGATTTGTCTATAGATAGATTCTCGATCAGGGTGATTTTTTAACGAGATGCGAGCGAGCTCATCCAATGCTTCAACTTGAGTAAAGGTACTATCAAAATCGATGATGTATGTTGTCTTCACTGTTTGTTAATTGGTGGAGGGTTTGTCTTAATCAGCTTTTAATTACAAACTTCTATGATCGTTTGTTTAATGCACTTAAACTCAATACCAATTGCCTTTTTGATCTTCGAGTTCTTATAATCTCTTTTTTTGACAATAGTGCGAGCTATATCTTTTGTCAAGCCATTTGAGTTTTTCTTGATTAAACCTTTTATGAAATTGGCAGCTAAAGTAGCTTGAAGCATCCAAGGATGTATTTGTTTACTTGGGGGATTCACACGTAATTGACGGGCTATCTCCGTGAATAAATCACGATAAAGCCACGTTTCTGCATTGATGATGTATCGCTCGGCAGAAAAATTGCTATCCATTAAAGTAATCATGCATTCCACAACATCGTCTACCGCAACTAGGCCACAAGTTCCATTCGGATAATAATCTAATCCTTTCTTTACTATTTCGAAAAGTGTCGTACTGTCACTTTTTCCTGTGCTCTTTCCCAAAATAATTGATGGATTGACAATGACAGCATTTAAGCCCTCAGCAATGGCTCGAAAAACTTCTAGTTCACTCTCATATTTTGAGATGGCGTAATTACTCTGCTTGTTTGTGAACTCCCAATGCGTTGTCTCGCTAATAGCTTGATTGATTTTACCATCGCCAAGGGCAGCGATCGAGCTCACGTGGATTAGCTTTTGAACTTGCCTGTCTAAACATATGTTCACCACATTGGCTGTACCTTGCACATTTGTTTGTAGCATTTGTTTTTTGTCAGCAGTGTTATATGAGACCATCGCTGCGCAGTGATAGACCTGCGATACATTTTCGAAGGCTTCTTGCAAAGAGAGATAATCAAGTATATCAGCATCTATCCAATCTATATTTTTCTGCTGCTTTAGTATTTCAGGAACTATTGAAGTACTTCTTTTAATTGCCCGAATGGGTGTGTTCTGCGATGCTAGTTTTCGTACTAATTCTGAGCCTAAAAATCCAGTCGCGCCGGTAACCAAGATCATCGAATGATTTTTTATATAAGTGCCCAAATTAACGTAATAAAGTTGATATTTGGTTAACGATTTTAGCTTGAAACACATGTCATTATCATCATTCTTTACGCCAGTAGATCTGCATAAATTATCACCAAAAAAATATAGTTATGCCTCAAATATGGTAGAAAATATGACTATTAATAGTGGTGTTTTTCCAGATCTAAACAATCAAGTTTTTGACATTGCACTCATTGGAGTGCTTGAGGATAGACATTCTGTACACAACAAAGGAGCTGCTTTAGCACCGGACGCTTTTCGGAAGAAATTTTATCAATTGAGCGTAGGACAACATAAAACGAATATTGTAGACCTTGGAAATATTAAAGCTGGCCATAAAATATCAGACACTTATGTGGCACTTAAACTAGTGCTGATGGAATTGATAGCGAAGAATATAACACCCTTAATTATTGGGGGAGGACAAGATTTAACCTATCCTCAGTATATGGCTTATGAAGATCTTGAGCAAAAGGTAGATCTTGTGGTTATAGACTCGCATTTTGATATGGAAGAAAATGAGGAAGGAACAATCGAAACAACATCTGAGGCTTATTTAAGTAAAATATTTACACACGAACCGAACTACTTATTCAACTTTAGCAATATTGGTTATCAAACTTATTTTGTGAACCAAGATCACTTGAGGATCATGGATAAGCTCTACTTTGATGTGCATCGGTTGGGTACGCTTTCTGGAAAGATAAATCTGGTGGAGCCTGTAATTCGGAATGCGAATATGATCAGCTTTGATTTGTCAGCGATACGATTCTCTGATGCTTGTGGAAATGCGAATGCTTCACCAAATGGTTTTTACGGGGAGGAGGCCTGCCAAATATGCCGATATGCGGGTATGAATGATAAACTGTCATCCATTGGATTTTATGAGTTTAATCCTTCTTTAGATACGAGAGAGCAAACATCCACACTCTTAGCTCAAATGGCATGGTACTTTATAGATGGATTTTACAGCCGGAAACAAGATATCCCCTTACAGCCTAAATCGCATTATGTAACCTACCGAACTAATTTAAAAGATGGTTCTCAAGAACTTGTATTTATCAAAAGCAAAAAGACGGATCGGTGGTGGATGCAAGTACCATATCCTAAAGGCTTATCAAAGAATGAGCGTTTTCATTTAGTTCCCTGTTTGTATGAAGATTACCAAATCGCTGTATCTGGTGAGATGCCTGATCTTTGGTGGCGAACATACCAGAAGCTCATCTAGAGTTCGTATTTGCTAGATCTAAATTTTTGAAGAATGAGAATACGTTTCAATATATACACTAAAGCATCCCTGTTTTTAATCATGTCAAAGAAGCATATCATTTTTCTAGTACTCATTTTACTCACTTCGTTTTGTAAGGCGGCGTCCATTCTTATTCCGATGGATGAAGAACAAACAAATCATTTAAAAGCATATGGAATCACTTTTTGGGTTTTAAAAAATGATGCGGAAGCCAATTGGTTACTTAATTACAGAGGCGGCAGCTTTTTGATAAAGTATGCACCACAAATAGAAAATGAATGTAAAATACGTGGTGTTTCTTATGAAGTGATTCCGGATGCCAAAGTTACTTCGATACTTAGTGAGATTGCTGATCCGTCAGTGAATATGGACATTGTCAAATTAGAGAAAGCACCTAAAATTGCTGTTTATAGTCCTAAAAATAAATTACCATGGGATGACGCTGTAACATTAGCGCTCACGTATGCTGAGATACCTTACGAGGTCATATATGATGATGAAGTATTGAAAGGTGTACTGCCCAAATATGATTGGCTACACTTACATCATGAAGACTTTACTGGCCAGTATAGTCGTTTTTGGGGTCCTTTTAGAAATGCGAGTTGGTATATCGAAGATGTTAAACTGCAAGAGAATGCTGCCCAACGAAATGGTTTTAAAAAAGTGTCCGAAATGAAACTAGCAGTGGCAAAAAATATTCGCGATTTTGTAATTGGGGGCGGATTTATGTTTGCCATGTGTTCTGGAACTGAGACTTTCGATATTGCATTGGCTGCTAATGGAGTTGACATCTGCGAAAGTATGTTCGATGGCGATGGTGCAGATCCCCAAGCACAATCAAAGCTCGATTTTAGTAAAACGTTTGCTTTTCAAAATTTCAGATTAAATATGAATCCTTGGGGTAATGATTTCTCCAATATTGACACAACCCCAACACGACAGATCGATCAAAGTAATGATTTCTTTACCCTATTTGATTTTTCAGCTAAATGGGATGTCGTACCAACGATGCTGACCCAAAATCACGATAAAGTGATTAAGGGGTTTATGGGTAAAACCACTGCTTATCGTAGAGAAGTGGTTAAGCCTGATGTACTCGTGATGGGTGAGACTAAACTTGCTAATGAGGCTCGTTACCTGCATGGTGATTATGGAAAAGGACAATGGACATTTTATGGTGGTCACGATCCTGAGGATTATCAGCATATTGTTGGTGATCCTCCGACAGATCTGAATCTACATCCGAACTCGCCCGGTTATCGATTAATATTAAATAATGTTCTTTTTCCAGCAGCCAAGAAAAAGAAACAGAAAACATAAAGCCGATCTAGTTATAAAACCTCCAACTAATTCCCATTCTAAATGCACCATCTTGCATGGGATATTGATTGACTGTATAAAATCCTTCTTGAAACATCCCTTGGTTGATGTACTCATATTTGAAAAAGAAATTAACTCGCTTCAAGTTAGCTCTAATCCAGAAATCAATAACTGGAAAAGAATCATAAATAATTGCCTTTGTATTATTGTAAAACTGACTTACATTAATGGCATAGGATGGTGCTTCAAATCTCGAGTTATAGCGTACGTCAAAACCTGTATTGGCAAGTAATACCTTAAACAAACGATATTGATAGTAGAGGCTGTTATACATATATATATCAGGAGTACGTAAGATATTTTGATAGCTACTTTTTTGATAAACGATATAGTTATCTAAATGAAACCTCCCTAATTTGAAATTTTTGGCTAAACTAAACTTGAGCATATTGATTGTATTGTCAAGTTGTTGTGGTGCAATCTGTTGGGGTATGATGGTCTCTTGGTAATACAGGTAATTTGAAATCAAAAAATATTCTGCCTTTGCAGTAAGGCTAAACTTAGGATTCTCATATAAAAAAGACAGATTATGAATTCTTGTTTTGTTGAAGTTCAGGTTCCACTGTTCAAATTGATATTCCACTCGTTCAAATAGTTGTTCAGGTGATTTGCTTTGAGAATACGCTCCAAGTTTAATCTGACCTGCAGATCGACTTAGTAAAAAGCGAGCTTTCGCGTCATACAAGAAGTCACCTACATTCTTACCCTCAGCAATTTGCTGCAGATCGATATGAATGCCTGCTCGGTCATTAAAACGATAACCAATGGCAGCCTTCAACGTAATGTTATTAAAAATGAGCTCATAGTCTGCTTGGTCATATATATACCAATCATGTTGCACCCCTAAATCTAGTTTTACTTCATTTTTTAGAAGTTGAGTCGATTTGCCACGCAGATAGAAACTGTAGGCAAGTTCATTGCTTAGTTTTTGTACAAATGTTGAGTCGTTCGTAGTTGTTATGTTGATACTGCTTGGTATGTCTGGAAATGCACCATATAGATCAGGCTCGCTGCGAAAAAACCGATACTCGTTGTTAGAATAGCTGAACATATGAGAAATACGCTGTGTTGGCAAAACATGTTTTTTGTTTTCCATACTGTCTTGCTTCCCGAGATAGTAAAACTGTTTCAGGAAAATACTTTGGCTCTTCCACGTTTGCTTGGGCGTATTGGCACCTTGGCCACTTAATCGAACTGGTTCTAATAGCCTGTCTGGCGTTGCATCACCTATAAAAATGTCATTGTTGATAATGGATCCATTTTCATCTGCCGTAATATTGTTAAAAACAGCTGTAGATAGGGCCATATATCGCTTATTTCGTGATTGAAACCAAGTGAAGAAAGAAGCATTTATGTGGTTAACATTTTGATTTTGATAAAACCCGGCACCCACAATTCGATTATAATTACCTCCAACATTCCAGTTGGGGGTAATGTTTTGTGAATGAATGACGCGAAGTATTTCCATTTTTAATTTTCCATCAACATAGTATAGCTCAGTATAAGGTGATTGAGCTCGATAGTAGCGAACAGAATCTGTTGTTAACATATACCTGTCAAGTGAATGAAAGCCCGCGTCAAAGCCAATTGTTTTTGAGGGATTAAATAATAAGTCACGATAATCCAAGCCAACAGTACCCAAGCCAATAGTTGGATTTTGCGGTTGACTAATTGGACTATAGTTCTGGAAATTAGAAATAGTGGTATCGAGCGTGATGGTTTGGATACTATCTTTTAGCAATTCGGCAAGCGTGTATCGAATATATTTTGACGTGTAAACGATAGAATCTTTAGTATTATCTTCTCTCTTTCGCAATGAGTCTAGGCTCATTACTTTAGGCGCTTGTTTTGTTGAAGATATTTGAGCAAGAACATCTACTGTAGTAAAACTAATAAGTAGTGAAATTGTAAGGCTAAGTATAAATTTCATGTGTTAAATCTGTTTTGTTAATAGTCATGAAGTGACTAGACGCTGAACGGCGAATAGCAGATCATGATCATTTCAGGCGCTATTTGTAATAGAGGCCTTCATTGCAAATGTTTCTATCAAGCCATCAAATTTTTGCTTATCAAGACGATGAATCATTGTTTGCACAGGTAAATAATATAGTGGTAACCCGTCTAAGAGGATTTCTAGTGCAGTATATTTTAAACGTTGTGCATCCTTTTCTGTCGTTATAATTAGTTTGTCAGGAGCAGCTAGCTTATGATAAGCGGACACAAGGTTCGATATATTTTTTTTGCTGTATATGTGATGATCAGGGTATTGATGATGATCAATGTTAGTTGAATAGTACTTCAATTTTTGCAGAAGAGGATCTGCATTTGCAATGCCTGTTAGCAGCAAAATTTGTGTGGACTGATGTATTGAATCCAAACTCCGTACACAGGAAGCGTTTTTCATATGTTGCAGACTGCCATACTCCAGATATGAAAAAAATACTTTTTGATGTGGATACGGATCTATTTTAGAAATGCTGCGCATGCGATCTTCCTGAGTGAGGTGAGATGGTGTTTTAGTTACCAAAACGATATCTGCACGCTTTCTGCCCCATAATGGTTCTCGCAAATCTCCCGTAGGCAAAAGCCATTGAGCTTGAAATAATTTATTGAAATCGAAAAGCAAAATGCTTAAACCGGGTTTAATAGCTCGATGTTGATAGGCATCATCCAGCAAGATGAGCTCATGATCTCGTTCCAGTTGTTGGATTCCTATTAATCGGTTTTCACAAACAGCAACTGTTATATCTGGGAACTGATGTTTAAACTGTAAAGGTTCATCTCCCACCTCTTTACTCGAAGCATCAGGATGGACTACCAAAAAGCCCTTTGTTTCTCTTCCATATCCTCGGCTTAGAATAGCTAGTTTATAATGTTTCTTCAGCATACTCGCTAAATATGCAGTTGTGGGGCTTTTACCAGATCCTCCAACGGTTAAATTCCCCACCGAAATCACAGGTATATGACCCGTTGAAGACTTTAGTATTTCGCAATCGTAAGCGAGATTTCGCAGTATAATTGCTAGCCCGTAAAGAAAAGAAAAGGGAAACAAAAGCAGGCGAATTAATCTCATGATTGGTATTTAGTGCAAAAGTACATTTTTGATTTTATCTACTGATGTTATGCATTTGTATGCGGATATCTTGCCGCAAAATAGATTGACTAGTTTCGATTGAAATAAATTAACTTTGTCGCCATTTAACATATCGAATAATGAGCAAAGCAATTATCAAAACAGAAAAAGGAGATATGACCGTGCAGTTTTATGATAAAGATGCACCGAATACAGTAGCAAATTTTTTAAAATTATCCAAAGAGGGGTTTTATAATGGAGTTACATTTCACCGAGTGATACCTGATTTTGTAATACAAGGTGGCGATCCCACAGGAACAGGTGCAGGTGGATCTGGCGTACGTATTAAATGTGAGCTGGATGGCGATAATCAATACCATGATCGTGGTGTTCTTTCGATGGCACACGCAGGCCGTGATACAGGTAGCTCACAGTTTTTTATCTGCCATAGCAGAACTAACACAGCTCACTTGGATCGTAATCATACTTGTTTTGGTAAAGTAATAGAGAATGTGGATGTGGTGGATAACATCCGTCAAGGAGATAAAATTTTAAGTATCGAAGTAATAGAAGAATAACACGCTCACTCTATTTCTCAGAGGAGAGAGTGCTGATTTTTCATGATAGCCAAGATGTTGGCTAAACATGCAACAACACGAAAGAATATGAATTTAAGAGGACTTATATCAGTATCTGGCAAGCCAGGATTGTTTAAACTAGTTGGGAAAAATAAATCAGGTTTTATTTTAGAGAGCCTTGATGAGCAAAAAACGAAGATCATCGTGAGTATGGCGACATCAAAAATAGCTTCGTTAGAAGATATTACTGTTTTTACCAATGATGCAGATCTAAAGTTGGTAGCCATTTTTGAGCATATGAAAGATGCTAAGTCGATCCCTGATGCGAAGAGTGTAGATAAAGATGTGCTTCACAAGTTTTTTGGTGAAGTTGCTCCTCAGTATGATACTGAACGTGTTTACCTGTCTGACATCAAAAAAATAATTAACTGGTTTAATATTATTAAAGAGTTACCACTATTTACAGAAGATGCTCCTGAACCACTTTCGGATGATAGTTTGGTAACATCAGCAAATGAGGTAAGTAAAAAGCCAGACACACAAGCACATAATGAAAAACAGAAGCCAATAAAAGCGGCAGCTAAAAGTGCAACACGCTTATCTCAAAAATCGAAGTAAGAAGTCTCACCTTACCCTCTCCGCTCGACAAACCCCATATTTCAAAAGGAGAGGGTTTTATCAACGAATACTTAACCTTCTTTTTTCTCAGCTCAACTAAAAGAAATAGAAGATTGTTGCACAAATAGCAACAGCGAGAATAAATACAATCCAAAAATATTTTTGCTCTTGCAAAGGATTTAATCCTTTAAATCGATAGTTTCGTAGGTATTTTGTCATGGCTTACTGATGATGATAGGGCTCTCCCTTTAAGATGGTATAAGCTCGGTAAAGTTGCTCGACGAAGAACAAACGAACCATTTGATGAGAGAATGTCATCTTTGATAAAGAAATCTGATAATCTGCACGATTGTAGATACTAGAATCAAATCCGTATGGCCCTCCGATGATGAAGACCAAGTGCTGTATTCCTCCAACCATTTTTTTATTTAAAAATGCTGAGAAATCTACTGATGACAAGCTTGCTCCTTTTTCGTCTAGTAGTATTAAATAATCTGCAGTATTCAGATTTTTAAGGATGAGTGCAGCTTCTTTACTTTTTTGCTGCTCTTGGGAAAGACTTTTGGTATTCTTTAATTCGGGTAACTCAACCGTTTTGAAAACAACATAATGCTTAAGACGTTGTAGGTATTTATCTATTCCTTCCAATAAATATTTATCTGTTGTTCTTCCGATAGATAGGAGCGTAATTTTCATATACTATTTGTTTTTATGCAGCTCCATCACAATAGATGAAGGGTGTGAAGCTACTGGTCAAAAATCTGAATTTTATATGAATTACGTTTGGGTGTACTTATTACGAATTTATCTGTTGCTTATCTTGAGAGTGAAAATAGATTGGCTAGGTCTGTCACGCTTCTTATTTTTTCATCATGTAGATTTAAAACCAAAATTCCTATAATTGCGCTGAAATGATCGAACTATATACAGATGGTGCGTCGAGTGGAAATCCCGGTCCTGGTGGATATGGACTAATTCTTCGTTCAGGACAATACTATAAAGAACTCTCAGAAGGGTACCGTAAAACGACCAACAATCGGATGGAGTTACTAGCCGTCATTATTGGATTAGAAGCCATTAAAAAGCAGGGACAGGAGGTCACCATTTACTCAGATTCTAAATATGTGATTGATGCTGTGGACAAAAAATGGGTATTTGGATGGGTGAAAAAGGGATTCCATGGTAAAAAAAATGCAGACCTATGGCTGCGTTTTTTAGAAGTATATAAAAAACACGCTGTCAAGTTTATTTGGGTAAAAGGCCATGCCAATCACCCAGAAAATGAACGTTGCGATGAATTGGCAGTGAAGGCAAGTAAGCAAAAAGAATTGCTGATAGATGTTGAGTACGAGAGAGAAGCTCAAAAATCAAAGCTTGGTAGTTTAGGAATTTGATTTTTCAACTAATTACTTTGATTCGTATTTATCGATTCTACTTTTTCTTTATTTAATCGGGGAGAATGTTGTTTCATATATTTTTCAATCAATCGAACCATATTTTCAGACCCTATAAAAATAGCCGAACGTTGGTGCAAGTGTGTCACTTCTTTTTGTAAGATGCGTTGATAACCATCTGTTGCACGTCCTCCAGCTTGTTCAATAATAAAGGCCATTGGATTGCACTCATATACCAATCGTAATTTTCCATTCGGGGCACTAGATGTCGTTGGATAAATGAATATCCCACCCTTGATCATATTTCGATGAATATCAGCTACCATAGAGCCAATATAGCGCGAGGTATAAGGGCGTTGAGTATCACGATCTTCTACTTGGCAGTATTTGATATATTTTTTTACTCCATCGGGGAAGTGCACATAGTTTCCTTCATTAATTGAGTAGATGATGCCATCTTTGGGAATAGTCATATTGGGGTGGGAGAGGCAGAACTCACCAATTGAGGGGTCTAACGTAAACCCATTAACTCCTTTTCCAGTAGTGTAAACCAGCATAGTAGATGATCCGTAAATGATGTAGCCTGCCGCTACTTGTTCTGTGCCACTTTGAAGTACATCTTTAATTGTTGCTTTTCCTTCCGATGTATGACGTCTATAAATGGAAAAGATAGTCCCTACAGCTACATTTACATCGATGTTGGACGAACCATCCAGAGGATCAATTGCCACAATGTATTTAGCATCTTTAGAAACCTCCCCATCGATATAGGTATAATCATTGTCTTCTTCAGAAGCAACGATACAGCATTCGCCACCATCTCTTAGTGCGGCAATAAATTGCTCATTCGCATAAACATCCAACTTTTTCTGATTTTCCCCTTGAATATTCATGGTTCCAGCATCGCCCAATATATCCATTAGTCCGGCTTTGTTGACCTCACGATTCACAATTTTGGCGGCTATGCCAATATCTCGAAGAAGCCTTGATAGCTCACCTTTAGCGTATTTAAAATCCTTCTGTTTTTCAATGATGAACTGCCCTAATGTCTTTAATACTTGCATGATAGATTGATTATCCGTAAAAACTAAGTGAGAATAAAAAATTCAAAACCAGACACTAACCTAATTCGATAACTTCTAATGTATGTATTTTTTCTTCAGAAATAGAAAAACGAAGTAGTGTGCGCACTTGATGCCACCCTTCTTTTCCAGCAGCTCCAGGATTCAGATGTAAACATTTTATCTTCTTATCGTATATCACTTTTAAGATATGAGAGTGCCCAGCAATAAATAAATCAGGCGGATTCCGGGTTAACTCTTCTCTAATTTTGGGGTTATATTTTCCTGGATAGCCACCAATGTGTGTCATCCATACGTTCACTTTTTCACAAGTAAACTTGAGATGCTCGGGATAAATAGCACGAATATCATGGCCATCGATATTCCCATAAACACCTTTTAAAGGTTTAAATGCGGCTAATTGATTCGCTAATGCAATGTTCCCAAAATCACCAGCATGCCAAATTTCATCGCATGCATCAAAGTGTTTAAACACAGCATCGTCTAAATAGCTGTGCGTATCAGAAATTAAACCTATTCTAGTCATTGTATAAATTTAGTGTGTCCTCTTCTTTAGAGAAAATGGATGGTAGTTTAAAAGATGGTCAAGAAATCTTTTAATAAACTTTGATAATGCTCCGAGTATTTTTTGGGCTGATCATAAATGATAAAGGACTTTTTTTCAATCTCTTTTTGTTGAAAAGCCATCGCAATTAATAATCGATGAGGTGTTGAGTGTTGGAAGGAGTGTACCCATATCTCGTTCTGAACAAAGAGTCGGTGTTTTAGGCCGATTGATTGGACAATGTTTGCTACTTCGGGAGGTAGAATTAGCCAGATGAAACCGTTTTCATTTAGATGTGAAGATGCATCTTGAATTAATCGTTCAAAGAAATGAGCATTGGTATGACGGGCCAATTTTTTTGATGAATTAGTTGATTCCAGAGCGTTGATAAAAAATGGTGGATTCGAAACAATTAGATCGTATTTTACTCCAGGATTTTGCTCAAAATAATTCTCGAAAGATTTTGGTTGTCCCTGAACACGATCTGCAAAAATAGAGCCCTCGAAATTTTGAATGGCAGTTTCTATCGTTTGCTTGTCAATATCGATCGCATCAACCATCGCACCAGGAAATCGTTGGGCAAGCATGAGTGCAATGACACCTGTTCCTGTGCCTATATCGAGTATGCTTGTAGGTTCGCCAGTGCCTGCCAATGCTCCCAATAGAACTCCATCAGTATTCACCTTCATGGTGCAATCTACTTGGTTGACCGCAAATTGTTTAAATTGAAATATCACACTTAAAAGCAGTAGAGTGGGCTTATGAAGTATTTAGAGAGCCTTATCCTCTCCATACTTCCCCCAAAAGTATGGAGAGGATAAGGCTCTTAGTTTATAATCTTATTTGTGCTGAAACTTTTACTCCCATTCTTGCAGGTAAGCCCAGCGATGGAATATGGTTTTCCAAGTATGTGAGACGATGTATAAAATCAACTCGGATAAATTTGAGAATATTTTCTACTCCATAGCCTAGTTCAACATAGGGTGTGGTTGGACCAAGCCCTCTGCTTTCAAGTACTTTATTATTAGGAATTAAATCAATTTTTTGGGTTGAGATAGATCCATATAAAATATTTGCTGTACCGACCAAACGCCAATTTAGATTACGAATTAAGGGTATGCTATTAAAACCTAATCCTTCAAAATGTTGTGAATATTGTAGTCCCACATAACGATCACTTACAAACTCAAAGAAACGCATCAAATTATATGAATTCCGATTATATAAAAAAGTGCTATTCCCAAGGTGGTTCTCTAAAATTGGATAGGGAACAGCTGATGGTATGTATCCCCCCGTTAATGAATATTGACCACGACCAAGAACACCCATTCTGAGTGTTTGTGAAATATTCAAGCTGAACTTATCGTAAGTCAAATCGCTACCTAAAATACCTCTAAAGCCATGTGTGTAACGAAAAGTAAATATGGGATTGCTATTTTCACCCTTAATGGTAAACTTACTATTACGTTTTTCAGATTGTATCACACGAGCTCCAGGAGACCATTTAGACTCTAATTGTAGCTCAGTTGTAGAGAAATTATGACGCAGTTGGCCGTTAACTTGATCGTGGTATTCAAAAGTATAAAGCGGGTCAAAAGTCCAATGAGAAATAGTCGCTTGTTGTGTGAAATTTTTGAAAATGTCTCTTCGAATATAAAGGTTGGTCATATCCTCTTTAAATACTCTGCGGCGAGCAATATTGCCAAATCTTGTGAAGGCAGCAAATAAATTATTTTTCGAATAACCATAGCTATCGCCTAATAAAGCTACTTGGTCTAAGTCGTGAGAATAAGATATCCCTGTCTGGGTCCATGGTTTTCTCGATAGGATATAGTCAGCGCCGGCACCATATTTAAATTGAGCATCTTTGGTGCCATAAGCTACATATCCATTCAATATCCATCGATTATTAAAAGTAGTATTTGTTTTGAAGCCTATTCTCAATCGATTACCCTCTACATTGTTATGGGCATATGTGAATAAATAAGGGCCTATTCCAACTTTTCCAGCCTTGTAATATCCGCTGATAAGCATATCAATGATGTCAATATAATTTTTAATTATGGGGACCTTTTTGACTGTGTCAATCATGCTGAAAACATGTTTTTCGGCAATTGTTAAAGAATCATGACGGTTCTGATTCCAAAATTGATCGTCTTTGAGATCTACATCATCACTTAGAACAATTGTCTCGTCAAAGAAATGAGGCTCATAGACCTTATTGGTTTGTACATTTTTATTAGAAGTGTAAAATTTGGCTAGAAAACCCGCTGTACCTTTTGTTAGTTGACCCACATCAACCAGAATGCGTGTTTTAACGGGAATCCACCCTTGACCGGGTAGAGTTGGGGCTGATTCTTGTTGAATGCGTACTTTTTCAATGAAATTTATATTGGCAGTAGGCTCTACAGTTGCAATTATTTGACACAAGGCATAACTATCATGCGCAATCCACATGGTGCCAGTAAAAGCCAAATCTTTTGATTGCTTAGGTTTAAAAGATATTTTGAAGCAAGTGCGATCACCAACTTTAGCATAGCGTTCTTCCAGTTCATAGTCATAGCTCAAGCGCCAAGTAGCAGCAATTGGTGAAACAAAATCTTTGCCAGCAAGGCTTAAATAATTTTTATAAAAATTGTGTTGCTGAAATGTACTGCCTACTAGTTGAGAAATCAATGTACCATCGTCGAAACCCAGACCATTTACTTGTGAACGAATAATATTTTCACGTCTTTTCTCCGGATTTTCTTGATAAAAGAAATCAGATATCGTCTCAGATACGAATAGGGGTAATATGGGATCTCCTTCTCCAGCTACTTTTTTTAAGCTATCCATCAGTGGTAGCAAGCTTTTCATGAGCTTTTTCTTTTTAAACTTCTCGTCGAAGTTAGTAGCATCGAGTTCAATACGATTATAACTTTGGTATTGAAATGAGGAAAGCGAGCGAAAATCATTATTTGGCTTGTTTTTCACTACTTCCCGTAAAATTTCCCACGCAGGATTGACATAACTCTTAGTCGTAACGACAACTTCTGACAGCGTAGTCGCTGCAGGAAATAAATGGATGTTGATTGTTTGTTTAGCTGCTGTTCCAACGGCTTTGGAGCATCTTACATAACCCATGTAGCCCGCTCGAATAGAGTCTACATTAGTTTGAAGCACTAATTTGTAAATACCATCGAAATTGGTTGTAGTACCCTGTTTGGAACCTTTGGCAGATACTAATACATAGGGTAAGGGCTCACCTGTTTTGGCATCGGATATTTTTCCTGTAATAACAATTTGTTGTGCTTTTGTACTTGAAGCGAGTATGAATAATATGAATAGTAGATTGATAAACTTATGTTTCCGAGATCCTTTGGGGTATTTAAATTTTCTCATCCATTAATGTTTTTATCAGCGATAAAGCTATTGTACATAACTGGTATAAAATTTTCCTGAGTATGTGAGCAGTGGATCATGATCGGTTTTATCTTTTTTACTATAAAGCGTTTATTCGTGAAATTTATACAAAGATTTATCAAAATCTTTGATCTGCTACTTTTAACTTCCCACATTTAATTATGAAAAATAGGTTGAGCCTTTCCCAAAACAGCGTAATGCTGGACGAGTCTACAGATTAAAATTTGATAAAAATAATTTGTTTATGCGTCTAAAATATGGTCTAGTGCCTGATTATACTCGTTTTTTGCTTGTTTGATTGATCCAAATGACCGCTCATCAATCAATAAAAGCTCAGAATTAACATGTCCTAGCAAGCTAAATGGAGTCTTCTGATCTATCATATATTCGCTGAATGAATCAACATGCATAGGCTTGACAGAAACTACGACTCGACCTTGAGCCTCTCCAAAAAGAAAAGCGTCTTTCCTTAATTGGGGAGAAGTTTTGATACTAAATCCGAATGAATTGGTCATGGCTGACTCTAATAAAGTAATATATAAACCGCCATCTGACACATCATGTGCAGAAGCTATCAGTTTTTGTTTAATTAATTGCTTAATTGTTTGATGCAACTGATGCTCCTGATCTAAATCAAAATAAGGTGCAGGACAAGCGGTAACACCGTGATAAGATGCGAGATATTGTGAAGAAGCAATATCATTGACATTGTTACCGATTAAGTAAATGAAATCACCTTCTGATTTAAAATCAGTTGTCATGAAGGTTTTGATATTATCTAGTATACCTAGCATGCCGATCGTAGGGGTGGGGAAAACAGGTCCTTCGTCAGAAGATTGATTATAAAAGCTCACATTTCCACCTGTAACTGGGGTTTGGAATTTAAGACAGGCTGCGCTCATCCCTTTAATTGCACCCACAAATTGCCAGTAAACTTCAGGCACATATGGGTTGCCAAAGTTTAAACAATTGGTTATTGCTAAGGGCTCGCCACCTGCACAGGTGATGTTTCGGGCAGCTTCAGCTACTGCAATAGCACAGCCTTTTTCGGGATCGGCAAACACATATCTTGCGTTACAGTCAATAGTTAATGCAATAGCTTTTGAGGTTCCTTTGATGTGTATTACTGCTGCATCACTTGGGTTGTTGGTTGTCATGTTAGCAGTTCCAATCATGGAATCATATTGGCTAGTTACCCAATGCTTAGAAGCAATATTGGGATGAATTGTCAAATGATCAGCAACTGCTTTTAAATCCTTTGGCTCTTCAATGCTGCTGATGTCAAATTTTAAATTTTCGTGATAATAGGAAGGTTCTCGATAATCGCGTTGATATACAGGAGCCCCACCGCCTAAAACGAGATCGTCGGCAGGAACATCAGCAACTAACTCACCGTTCATGAAGTAATGCAGTCGTTTGGTATCAGTCACTTCACCAATGATGGAACAGTTCAAATCCCATTTTTCAAAAATTGCCTCTACCTCTTTTTCACGACCTTTTTTTACAACAATCAACATCCGTTCCTGTGATTCAGACAGTAAAATTTCGAAAGGCTGCATATTGGGTTGTCGCAGGGGTACTTTGTCTAAGTCGATTCGCATACCATGTTGACCTTTGGCTGACATTTCAGCATTGGAACAAATAATGCCAGCAGCACCCATATCTTGCATTCCGATGACAGCCCCTGTTTTAATCACCTCCAGAGTAGCTTCAAGTAATAATTTCTCTTGAAAAGGATCTCCAACCTGAACTGCCGGAAGATCATTGATAGAATCAGCGGTTATATCTTTTGAGGCAAAAGCAGCCCCATGAATTCCATCCTTACCCGTAGCAGATCCGACGATAAAAATAGGATTTCCTACTCCGTAGGAGATTGCAGAAACAGTTTCACTAGTTTTCACAATGCCCGCAGAGAGGGCATTTACTAATGGATTCACATGATAACATGCATCAAAAAATAATTCACCCCCGACTGTTGGAATGCCAAATGCATTTCCATAATTGCCAATTCCTTTGACTACGCCTTTTAGTAATCGTTTAGTTTGTTCTAGGTTCGGATCTCCAAAGCGTAAGGAGTTGAGTTGGGCAATTGGGCGTGCACCCATGGTGAAAATATCTCGATTAATACCCCCGACCCCAGTTGCTGCGCCCTGATAGGGCTCCAATGCAGATGGATGATTATGAGATTCAATTTTAAAAACACAGCCTAATCCATCACCTAAATCGACTAAGCCCGCATTTTCTTCGCCTGCTTTTGCTAGCATTCTGGGTCCGTCTTTGGGTAGTGTTTTAAGCCAAACAATAGAGTTTTTATAGGAGCAATGTTCACTCCACATCACAGAAAAAATAGAAAGTTCTGTAAAATTGGGTGTGCGTCCTAATAGCTCTATAATGCGATTAAATTCCTCAGGCAACAAGCCTAAGTCGGTGGCAGTATCAAGACTGGCAAAGGATACGAGGTTTTCCAATGGATATGGGTATTTAAGAGTCGTAAAATTATAAAAATCTAGAGTGGTTTGTGGTAGTTGTTCAATGAGGTGAAGTTGGATAGCTTAGATGATTTAGGATTTGTTGATATGTTTGATATATTATATATTTTTAGCCTAAAATTTTTTATGCCTATGTCAGCCAAACAAAAAACAATCAAAAAAGCTTCAGTTGCAACAGCAAAAGTCAATAGTAAAGAATCAAGCTATTTGCGATTTATTCCAATAGTTTTTGTTACCCTTTATTTGTTTGTGGATTTCGTACCAGAATATGGTGGCATTGATGTGATGGGATCCCAGTGGGTTTATTTAGTTGTCATTAATTTTCTGAGTACGGGCTACATTTTCTGTTTCTCTAAGGATCATGGGTATGAACTTGTCTTGAAAAAGCTATTTAGCAAATTTATGTCTTGGGCGTATGTTGCCTTTTTAATCGTTGCAGGTATTTCCATCTTTTTTGCGATTAATCAAACGGAGGCCTTGGTTTGCTACACTGGTGTTATTATTACGGTAGTAGCCTATCTGAATATCGCTGTTTTGTTGAGTGGCCGGCTTTCAGCTTTTAAAATAATTGCTCAAGTCCTTTCTGTCATTTTGCTTATTCAGTCTTTTAATACCTTAAATACTTTTTTTAGTGGAATGGATAATACTGCATTAACCTCATTAATCTATAATATAAAAGGGAACACCGGCAATAAAAATATCTTTGCTGCGAGTATGGCAGTTAAATTATCTTTTGTGATGTACTGCGTATACACCTTTAAATCATGGGCACGGCTTATTCACATTCCTGCACTAATCCTTGGAGCAATTGCATTATTTTTTGTTAATGCTCGCTCAGCTTACCTCGGACTCATTTTAGAAACAGGTATGTTCATCGTATTTGCTATCATGCAATATCTTAAGGATAAGCAATTAAAAGAAGCTTTGATTCGAACTGTTCCTGTTGTTGTATCTCTTTTTATAGCTTTTGTTATTGCACAAGCATCGCTTATTAATGCTGAACATAAGAGTGTGAATGAGGCAGCTGGTGGAGTAAGGGTGTCAGTTACAGAACGATTAAAATCGTTAACTGTTGCATCTAATAACCAGATAAGGCTCAATTTATGGGCGGGTGGTTTAGACTACATAAAAAAGCATCCGTTTATTGGCGCTGGTATAGGCAATTGTAAATTAGCTATTGTTCCTTATGAGAGGGATTTTATACGTGATTTCCAATTTGCTAAACACACGCACCAAGATTTTATTCAAATAACAATGGAGACGGGTATTGTAGGAGGCCTCTTATTTATATCCTTATTTGTTTGTGCTTTGATATATGTAATCAAAGTCTGGAGATCAAAGGTTGATGATCAAGTAAAGATCATCATTGTGTTCTCGTTAATAGCACTGGCTGGTTATACGACGGACGCTCTTTTTAACTTTCCAGCTGAGCGCCCAATTATGCAACTACTTTTTGCTATGATTTTAGCTATTAACGTGTGTGCTTATATGGAAGTAAGAGATGAAAAAGATAAGGTATCTAAATCAGGTAACATGCACTTTACTACTTGGTTTGGAATTATTAGTATCATTTTATTGATTGATGCTGCCTATTACAAGTATGTTGCTTATCAGTCATTAGTAGCTCAAGGTTTAACGATATCTGATTTTCCCAATAAAGCAACCCGCAATTGGAAAGAAGTAAATAACAGACTGCCAGATACTCCAAATTTGGATGCAAACAATATTCCTATTGATGTCATCAGAGCGTGGTATTTATTGGATGACAAAAAATACGACGAGGCAATGGTTTTGTTAAATAGAAGCACCAAAGTGAATGCATATAATATGGCGAATGAATTTGTCAAGGCGCAGGTTTTTCTTCAAACAAATAAATTGGATAGTGCATGGTATTATATTCGTAAAAGCTTTGAGAATCGACCGAATAATGTAGCCATTTATACAATGTATAATAATTTATGCCTACGAAGGGGGGATCTACCTAGTGTTCAAAAGGCATTTAAAGAATGTGTAAAGGTGCGTAACGAACCTATGATCTGGAATGAATATATAGCTACACTAACAAACTTACATTACAATCAAGCTGGTTTACTTGCTGTCATAGATTCAGCAAACAAGCAGTTTCCTGGGGATAAGTCTATTGAAGAACGATATCTCTCTACAAGAGCAGGAGTAGCTTATTCTGCCAATAAGATAGATACCGCACTTGTTTATTTCTCAAAATTGAACAAATTAAATCCGGCGGATAATAGCTATACCGAAAATGTAGGGATTTGTTATTATGTACTTAAAAAATATGATTTAGCTATTCCTTACTTCGATAGGATAATAGCAGCAAAAGTGTATACTAATGGAAAACCAGAGTATTTCAAAGGAATATGCTTATCTAAAATAGGCAGGCAGGAGCCAGCTTGTTTCTTCTTGAAAATAGCAGATTCGAAGAATTTTCCTTTGGCAAAGAGTGCAATTGCTTCTTATTGCAAATAGTAGAAGTAAATATTTCCATTTAATAGCTTCCTGAAAGCTATTAAATGGAAATATGGTTTTGTGGCACCTTGACGTAATATCCCGATCCATCATACTGCCGCTTGCGTGGATGTGCCATGCATTCTGTAGAGCATGCACCATCTAATCGAATACCACAGTCATCACACTGCGTAAAATGTTCGTTACACTCAGGATTAGCACAATTAATCATTTTTGATGTGGTGGAGCCACAATTCCGGCATTGTGAGATGATGGCTGGATTGGTAGAGTTAACGTCGACAGCAACTCGATTGTCAAACACATAACATTTGCCCTCAAAATCTTTACCACCAACCTCTTTACCATATTTGATGATACCTCCGTGCAGTTGGTAAACCTCTTTAAATCCTTCATGTAATAAAAGGGCTGAGGCTTTTTCACATTTGATACCACCCGTGCAATAAGTCAAGACCTTTTTATTCTTGTACTTTGCTAATTCGTTGATCTTCTCTGGGAATTCACGGAAGTTCTGAATATCCAAGGTAATGGCATTTTTAAAACGACCGAGTGTGTGTTCATAATCGGAGCGTACATCTAAAATCACCACATCATCACGATCTTTCATTTCCATAAAATCCTTCGGTTCTAAATGGATACCCGTTTGTTTATTGGGATCAATGATTTGCGGATCGCGCAAGCCTGAATGAACAATTTCTGATTTGTATCGGCAATGCATTTTGATGAACGAAGGTTTATCTACGTCATCAATCTTAAAATCTGTTTTTACAAAGCGAGGATCTTCCAAGATAGAACCCATGTATTTTTGACATGATTCTTTGGTACCTGATACAGTTCCATTTAATCCCTCGTCAGCTACAATAATGCGCCCAACTAAACCTAACGATTTGCAAAATTGAAGATGATCTGCAGCAAATTGTTCTGCATTTGTGATGTTACTATAACAATAGTACAGTAATGTTTGATATGAATTCATAATAATATCGATACTGTTGTAAACAGCGTAAAATGATTTACGAAGATAAAAAATAGCTTGCGGAATTTAATGAGATACCATTGAGTTGAATTAAAGGAGATTAAAAATGATAAATTCGCTTTCAAAAATGATTTGAAACACTATGTATAAAACATTAAAGCCGATACTCGAACAAGAATTAGCTGAAATTGAAAAAGCTGGATTATATAAACATGAGCGGGTGATTGTCACACCGCAGGGAGCAGCAATCAAGGTACAAGGTGGTAAAGAGGTGATCAATTTTTGTGCAAACAATTACCTTGGCTTATCTTCTCATTCAAAAGTAATTAAAGCAGCTAAAGAAGGTATTGATACACATGGATATGGAATGTCCTCAGTTCGCTTTATCTGTGGTACACAAGATATCCATAAGGAGCTAGAACAAAAGATTTCTACTTTTTTAGGTACAGAGGATACAATTTTGTATGCAGCTGCATTTGATGCGAATGGAGGTGTATTTGAACCTTTATTTAATGAACAGGATGCAATTATCTCTGATGCTTTAAATCACGCTTCTATTATTGATGGCGTTCGGTTGTGCAAGGCACAGCGTTATCGATACAATCATGATGATATGACTGATTTGGAGCAAAAGTTGAAAGATACACAGCACCTTCGCCACCGTATTATTGTAACAGATGGAGCCTTTTCCATGGATGGAACTATTGCCCAGCTAGATAAAATTTGTGATTTGGCTGATCAATATCAGGCTTTGGTGATAGTTGATGAATGTCACTCTTCTGGCTTTTTGGGGAAAACGGGCCGGGGTACGCACGAGCATCATGGTGTGATGGGGCGAGTTGATATAATCACAGGTACTCTGGGTAAAGCCTTAGGCGGTGCGTCGGGTGGATTTACATCTGGGCCTAAAGAGGTGATCAATATGCTTCGTCAGCACTCTCGCCCTTATTTATTTTCGAACACATTGGCTCCATCTATTGTGTGTGGATCAATTGCTGTTTTAGATATGCTCAGTGAGACCACTGAGTTGCGCGATAAATTGGAGAAAAATACCATGTACTTCCGTAAAGAAATGACGGAAGCTGGATTTGATATTAAGCCGGGCATACATCCTATTGTACCTATCATGTTATACGATGCAAAGTTGGCACAGGATTTTGCAGCTAAATTATTGGATGAAGGAATTTATGTGATTGGCTTTTATTATCCCGTAGTGCCACAAGGCAAAGCAAGAATACGTGTTCAGATATCGGCCGCTCATGAACAGGGGCATTTGGATAAGGCTATCCTTGCATTTTCGAAGATTGGACAAGCATTGGGAGTTTTAAAAAATCACCTATAGCTTTAATTATATTTGCACAGATAATGAGGGTTGTTTGGTGCTTCGTTGCACCAGCTCTGATGATAATATTTATCTGTTAGATCATTCATTAGAATGATCGGTAAAAGAAGACACCAATATATCATGTGCAATGGGCATAGTAGCTTTACACGAGGCTTGAGGACTTATTAAAAAATCCCATGGTATTTGTTGAACATGATATTTAAAATTTAATTTGACACTATGCAACAAAAAATAGATCAATTCACTACAGAGATTTCCAGCTTTACACCCAATACTGCCGAGGAGCTTGAGCATTTCCGTATCAAATTTTTGGGAACAAAAGGTTTATTAAAAGATTTGTTTGATGAATTTAAAACCGTTTCGGCTGAAGATAAACGAGTGCTGGGTAAGGTGCTGAATGAATTCAAGCAACTAACAGAAACAAAATATCATGAATTAAAAGAAACACTGAGCTTTGAATCCACTGTTAGTTCAAGCTCTAGTGCCGACTTAACTTTGCCAGGACAGGGTATGGAGCTGGGCTCACGTCATCCTTTATCTCTGGTAAGAGGGGAAATTATTGAGATATTTAAAAAGCTTGGTTTTAATGTTGCCGAAGGTCCTGAAATTGAAGATGACTGGCATAATTTTTCTGCATTGAACTTTCCTGAGGAGCATCCTGCTCGAGATATGCAGGATACTTTTTTTATTAAGAAAGGTGGTGAAAAGGGTGATATCGCACTGCGTACTCATACCTCATCAGTGCAAGTACGTATGATGGAAGCCGGTAAACCTCCATTTCGAGCCATTATGCCCGGCCGTGTGTACCGAAATGAAGCTATTTCTGCTCGTGCACATTGCTTTTTTCATCAAGTAGAAGGTTTATATATTGATGAAAATGTTTCATTTGCTGATCTAAAACAAACGCTATTTTATTTCGTACAAGAATTGTTTGGCGAAGGAACTAAAGTACGTTTTCGGCCATCTTATTTCCCATTTACTGAACCTTCTGCTGAAATGGATATCTCGTGTACTATTTGCAAAGGTGATGGGTGTCAATTGTGTAAACACAGCGGCTGGGTCGAGATTTTAGGTTGTGGAATGGTGGATCCGAATGTGCTCGAAAACTGTAATATCGATTCTGAAAAATATACAGGTTACGCCTTTGGAATGGGAATAGAGCGTATTACTAATCTGAAATATCAAATCAAGGACTTACGTTTATTCTCTGAAAATGATGTTCGTTTCTTAAAACAATTTCAATCTGAGTTGATTTAGTGAAATTACCTAAGCTGTTTTTATTGTTCATTTTGGGAATTTTATCCTGTGGAAAGGAAAGGTATTATGTCCCTAATGTGGGAGTCAATTTTTCAATACCACTCAATGACCCTCGAGTAAGTGGATTGAACAGCTCGAATGGATTCGTTGTTGTTCAGGGATATGGAGCAGTTGGATTGATTATTTGTAAGCGCTCGGACAACGTATATGTTGCTTTTGATCAATGCAGTACTGTTAACCCGGAGAAGAGATGTGCCGTTAAGCCAGATGAATCAGGTTTTACAGCCACAGATCCTTGCTCTGGAGCAAAGTTCTCGCTATTTGATGGGTCTGCGATGAAGGCACCTGCAGTTCATCCTCTTAAACAATATCAAGTATATACGGATAGTTTTACGATTCGTGTCACGAATTGATATTTGGTAGTGTATCTAAATGTATGATAGGTAATATTTGGATAAAATATGATCGAAAATATCGAAACACACTGTGCTTTTCAAGCAACTAAAGGTGGTTTTTAAAAATCAAAACGCATACTTTTTTATCCCTGAAAAGAGTCATCATACATTTAGATACACTACCTGATATTTATAGCCCAAAAGATTAAAAATATATCTGACAATTATTCTGGGATTTTTTGTAATATGAAGCCTTTTTGGATATTTTCAGGAGGCATGTTGCGCTTTTCTGTATACCTTTGTCATTCATTAATGAACATCATGATTTTTGTAAAAAATAAGCTTGTTGCTGCAATATTAATTGTTTCTTGTAATCTGCTAATAGGTTGTTCTAATGAACCTAAGCCAAAACATCGAACAGCTGTTGACTCGACAAAACTACGGCTTGACACTACAAAGGTCCAGCATCCAGAACAAGTAATTCAGTTATTAGATACCCTAAAATATAATCAGAAACTGATCCATCTTGCCAATGGTGATACTACTGGGCGTTGGCCTGTTAAGAAACAACCCTATCCGCTTGCTAGTGCCATTCTACCTTTTAAGCGCATTGTGGCTTATTATGGTAATTTGTATTCAAAAAAAATGGGAATACTGGGTGAATTACCACCAAATGAAATGCTTGCTAAATTAGATGGTGAGGTGCACAAGTGGGAAAAGGTAGATCCTGAAACACCTGTTCAACCTGCATTGCACTATATCGCCGTTGTAGCTCAAGGAGATCCTGGTAAGGATGGGAAATACCGTTATCGGATGCCAAATCAACAGATTGATTCTGTTTTAAGTATTGCCAAGAAAAGAGATGCTATTGTATTCTTGGATGTGCAAGTAGCATTGAGTGATATTCGAGCAGAGCTTCCTCTGTTGGAGAAATATTTAAAACTGCCCCAAGTACACTTAGGTATAGACCCTGAATTTTCTATGAAGACAGGTGTTAGACCAGGTACAAAAATTGGCACATACGATGCTACAGACATCAATTATTGTTCAGAATACTTGGCGAAATTGGTTCGTGAGAATAATCTGCCTCCTAAAATATTTGTGGTACATCGTTTTACCAAGAATATGGTAACCAATAGTAAGCTAATTAAACTTCATCCAGAGGTTCAATTGGTTATGAATATGGATGGATGGGGTGAACCTGAACTGAAGAGAGGATCATATCGTTATTTTGTCTATATGGAGCCTGTGCAGTTTACAGGTTTTAAATTGTTTTATAAAAACGATCTCAAGAAAGCACCTCATCACATGATGACACCTGAAGAGCTCATGAAGCTAAAACCCATACCTATTTATATACAGTATCAATGATCGACTTTTGCCACAGTTCAGCCTAGTTTAGTTAACTAGGCTGAACTGTGATATGGGGGGGCAAATATTTAATTAGCAAAAATTTCGAATCGCTCCCAAAAGCCATCCTGAGGTAGTGGGGCAATAATTTCAACAGATTCTTTTTTTACGGGATGTATAAACTGCAGTTTGCGAGCGTGCAAACAAATACTCTTTTTGAGGCTACCGCGAGGATATCCATATTTATTATCACCAACAATAGGGCAATTTAAGGTGGATAGTTGCACACGTATTTGATGTGGCCTGCCAGTGATTGGATCAACTTCGATTAAATAATAGCCATTTAATTCGCCTATCAATTTGTAGTTCAGTTCGGCTCGTTGACCTCCTGTCACCTCTTTATCATAGGCTTTGGTTATATTTTTCTGGGGATTTTTGATCAGCCAATGAACAAGATTCCCTTCTGGGATTTCGGGTCGCTTGCGTACTATGGCCCAATACGTTTTTTTCATCTCACGGTTTTTGAACATGAGGTTGATACGTTCTAGCGCTTTACTTGTTTTGGCGAATAGAATCACCCCACTCACAGGCCGATCTAGTCTGTGGACAACACCTAGGAAAGCGCCATTCAGCTTATTATATTTTTTAGCAATGTATCGTTTGACTTTCTCGTCTAAAGGTTCGTCACCAGTATCATCTACTTGTACAATATCTCCCGCTTGTTTGTTGATCGCAATTAAATGATTGTCCTCAAATAGAACATCTTTATCTGTGATGTCCATGCTCATACGCTTCATACTGGAATTGATAAATGCAATGCGCTATTCTTCCTTTTGTTTAATCAGAATTGCGATTAAATAAAATAGGATTGATTTCTAAAATGATTTTTTAATGTAGAAAGTCTGCTTGGCGTATAATACCTATCTGGCTACCAAGATGAATGCTAAATTAGTATTGCTCTTGTTCATTTGGGAAAGCATGACTTTTTACATCAGTTACGTAGTTTTTTACAGCCCCATTAATTTCTGTGTATAAATCGAGGTATTGGCGTAGGAATCGAGGCTTAAATCCTTTGGTCAAACCTAGCATATCATTGACTACCAATACTTGTCCATCACAATGTGGGCCAGCACCGATACCGATGGTTGGGATTTTTAAGTTATTGCTTACCTGCTTTGCTAATTGAGCGGGGATTTTTTCCAAAACAACAGAAAAGCAACCTACTTCTTGTAGTAGAAGTGCATCTTGTTTTAATTTCTCGGCTTCTGCACTTTCTTTGGCTCTAACAGTATATGTGCCAAATTTGTAAATGGATTGAGGCGTTAATCCCAAATGCCCCATTACCGGAATTCCTGCTGTTAAAATACGTTCGATCGACTTTTTAACCTCAGCACCTCCTTCTAGTTTAATGGCATGTGCGCCTGATTCCTTCATGATGCGTATAGCAGAGGATAAGGCTTTCTTAGAATTACCTTGATAAGAGCCAAAAGGAAGATCTACGACAATTAAAGCTCGTTTTGCACCACGAACTACAGATGCTGCATGATAAATCATTTGATCCAGTGTGATGGGTAATGTAGTTTCATGTCCAGCCATGACATTGGATGCAGAATCTCCAACTAGAATAATTTCTGTGCCACCCGAATCAACAATAGTGGCCATCGAAAAATCATAGGCTGTAAGCATGGCTATTTTTTCGCCTTTTTGCTTCATTTCTTGAATGGTGTTGGTGGTGATTCTCTTGGGCTGTTGATCAGTGGACATAGTACGTTGCTTAATGATTGAATTACAAAGGTAAAATTTAAAATTATCATATGTTTTTGTTAAGTAAAATCTAGCATCTCCTTAAAAAAATATAACTTCGTCTCCCGCAGATCGATGTTGATTTTTTTGATTTCTCAAATAAATACGTACCAAAGCAATCATCGGTTAAAAGTATAAGCATCTACCCCCTCAATATGTACTAAAATGACTTCCTACATCAAACTACCTGCTGTGCTACTTCTTGAAGATGGAACTATTTATAATGGAAAAGCTGCTGGAAAAATAGGTACAACCACTGGTGAGATTTGTTTTAATACGGGAATGACAGGCTATCAGGAAATATTTACTGATCCTTCATACTTCGGACAGATCATGGTTACGACGCATGTTCATATTGGTAATTATGGGATTCATTCCAACGAAGTTGAGTCTGAGGATATCAAGATTGCGGGTTTGGTTTGTAAAAATTTCAATATCTCATACAGTAGAAAAAAAGCGAGCTCTTCTGTTCAAGATTATTTTCAAGATGGAAATATAATCGGGATTTCTGATGTGGATACGCGTGCGCTAGTACGCCATATTCGAGATAAGGGAGCTATGAATGCAATTATCTCTTCTGAGACCTTAGATATTGATGTATTAAAAGAAAAATTACGTGCAGTTCCGTCTATGGAAGGTTTAGAGTTGTCGTCCCTTGTATCTACCAAAGAGCCGTATAGCTATGGTGACGAAAATGCTCAACTGCGAGTTGCTGTACTTGATTTGGGAGTGAAGAGAAATATTCTACGAAACTTCGACGAGAGGGGGATTTATGCGAAAGTATTTCCAGCCAAAACAAACTTTGAGGAGATGGAAGCATGGAGCCCTAATGGATATTTTATTTCTAATGGCCCTGGCGATCCTTCAGCTATGCCCTATGCTATCGATACCGTTAAAAAAATTCTAGCAGCAGATAAGCCATTGTTTGGGATTTGTTTGGGCCATCAAATCTTGGCCTTGGCAAATGGCGTTCGTACCGCCAAATTATTTAATGGGCATCGAGGGCTTAATCATCCTGTTAAGAATATCATCATTGATCACTGTGAAGTAACATCCCAGAATCATGGCTTTGGAGTCATTGCTGAGGATGTCAAAAAATCCGATAAAATAGAGGTCACACATATCAACCTGAATGATCAATCAATTGAAGGGATTCGTGTCAAAGGGAAAAAAGCTTTTTCAGTACAATATCATCCAGAATCATCGCCTGGTCCACATGACTCGAGGTATCTATTTGATGATTTTGTAAAAATGATGTAGCACTTTATCCTTGAGCTGCTTCTGCCGCTTTTTATTACTTTCAGCCTCTAACGAGGGGTATCTACTATTGTAATAGTGTCTATCTGAATGGACATGGAGTTCGCTTTTCCTATTCTTTAACCACGTATCTTACTTTAAAAACACTATCTAACTATGCCAAATAAACCGCAAGACAATGCCACGAGCAACGGTCTAGATGCTTCTATTGCAAAGAAAATAGCTGAAAATAGAGAGATAATTAACAAAGCTATTGCACGGAAAAATAAAATGATTTCAGGATCTAAAGAAAGAAGGGCCAAAATAGTAGAAGCCAATAATCAAATTGCTAATGATTATGACCTTGTAATAAAAAAAATTCAGAATAGTCAGATTTTTATTAACCACATAGGCAATAAGGTAGAGGTATTTGATTTATCAAAGCCAGGCGCGAAAAAGTATTTGTTGGAGAATGTTTTTCCAAGTGATCTTAGGGAACATTTGTCTGTAATAGATAATTATCCAGCTTTTAAAGTAGCAGGTGGAAATATTCTTATCAAATTTCCCGATTCTAGCCTGCATAAATGGAGCCTTTTTAGCAAATTAGATTACCTCACTCGTGAAATGTTTGAGCAAGTAAGAATTGATATGGCTCATGATGTTGATACGACTCAGAGTGTTGCTTTCACAGAGGGATATACTTATAATTCTTCTATCCATGCAGTAAAAGATATAGAGGGCTTTGCTGATAGTATGACCTTAACTGCAATGAAGCAGCTTGCAATTAAGCTTTATCAAGATCCCAAAAGTAGTCGAGCAAAATTAGGTGGGCTGTTTCATTATATTGATAATAAAGAAAATAAAGCAAATCCCTCAGCTGTTGGTCATCAGGGTGGAGAAGAACCTCAAAGCAGTCGACTTTCAGGTATGAGGACACTTTATAACACTATGTGTTCGAGTTATAAAACGCAATACATAGGCTATCTTTCTTCTCAAAAGAAGAACCTGGAATTTCAAGAAGGAGCAAACATAGCGAACTATACTCATATCAAAATTCCTGGATATGTCTCAGGTATGTCAGTCGAACAGATGCGTGATCTTTTTATTGAGGGGGCATCTATTTTAGAAAGAAAACATCCCCTTTCATCAGACCTAACACTTAATCGAAAAGAACTAGGGGCATTAGCTTATCGTATCAAAGCTGCTTCTGCGGATCAAGTTAAGATCCCTGAGTATAGGGCTAACATGTCTCTTAAAGAGGTGGTGATGCTCTATCTTCAATACGTTGAAAAAGTAGATAGTACGCCCGATCAACTAGAGGCATTATCATATTTCATAGATAAGGCTGTTGACAAAGCTAGAAGTGAAGACATCCAAATAATTAAAAGCGAACTTGAAGATATTGTACCCAAAAGCACTAATCAGAGAGTTCAGATCGTAATGAGGAGTATTAATGGCTCTTCTGGGCAAAAACAGAAAAGTATTGATTTTATAGACCAAGAGTTAATCGACTTTGCACTCGACGACGGTCATACTAGTCAGAGTAGTAAAAATCAGTCGCCACTTCTTCCTAATAATGAAAAGACGAGCAATGGTAATTCTAAGAATCCATCAGCTTTGATGCCTAGTGAATCTAGTTCTCCAGAAGTTTTGGAAACGCCTATTGTGACAGTTACGGGTCAGGTTAAAGGCAATCCAGATGTACCGATGAATACGCTGGCTTATAATCCTGATTCGGAAAGGCTTTTAGCAAATCATGAGGCCAAGTATATGGCAGACGCTTTTTGGAAAGCATCTGTTAAGCTATATCAAGAGCATAAAATACCGATCGGTTATATACCCGTTATCGAAAGCATCACAAAGTCGCTTAACGCTCCTAATACATATGAAATCACTTTTTATGATCCGAATAGTAGTGATGTCAATGCAATCCGAAAAATAGAAACGACTAAGCCAATCTTCAACAAAACGAAGCAATACTTAAATCGTTTAACTAAAAATCAGTCCAAAGTGAATCATGGGAGAATACCCGCAGGTACTGGTTTGAGTGTTTTTTTTGCAATTAGGATTTTGTTATCGTCGAATGAGAATACGGAATGGAGTCGTATGAACCCTATATCGCAGAACTTGGCGACAGCAGTACAGCTTCATCATTATTTTAACTTAACAGGTCTTGGTGTTGGTGTTTTACAGGATGGAATGGTGGTTGCTTCAATGGGTACTTTAAGTTACTTGAACCATCTCCCCCCTAGATATCAGGCCGATTTTAAATATCTCGTCAGGCAAGAAAACCTCAAAAGTTTTATTCAAGTTGGGACCAAAATTGGTTTAGATGTCAAGCCATTAGAAAAGGCATTACCTCGAATCATACATGTTGCAGAGAAGATTTCGAATCTTGCATTTGCATCGAAGCTACTGGTCACACTAGGTAAGGTTTTACCGGTGGTTAATACAGGATTTTATGCAGCGTCTACTGGATTTGATACGTATCAATTAGTACATGCCGAGAATTCACATCAGCAAAAAGTATTTGGTGTACAATTAGCAACTAGTTTAGTTTGTTTAGGCTTGTCTACAGGTGGTCTTATAGCTGTTTCTTTGGGAGCTTCTGCGACTGCTGGACCTCTTTTTATCATAACCCTCCCAATAGCAGTTACAGGAGGAGGTATAGCGCAATCCATGCAATATTATGATAACATAGAACAGCTGATAGCGCATCGAGTTCTAAACTATTTTGATCAAGTAGCAGAGGCTTACGATAAAGGATACAGCTACGATAAAGAGAAAGATATGTTGGTTATACGATCGGGGGCGGTAGTCAAAGAAATTGACTTCGAGACTGGACATATGACATTAGGTAATCAATATCTATGTTCTAGAGATAGAAATGATTTAAGAAGAGTAAGTAGTGATCATGCAGATGTGATTAATCTTCGTACTGCATTTGGTGGTAATGATAGTATTAATCTATCTAGTGGAGATAGAATGGCAAGTGTGATTGTATTACCTGATACGCCCATGTCGTATGTGAGTTATAATACAGCCAATATTCAAGCTCTTAATGCATACACAGGTGATAGATACAAGAACATACGTCGTATAGAAAGTCATGGCTTCTTTACTTTGGAATATTTTGTTCTATTTCATGATAACATTGTTCACAAACTGTTTCATCAATATCAACCAACCGAAGTTGAAGTTAAGTTAGATGGCATTAATCGAGTATTGATCATTCCTGAGCTACCTACACAAACTGCAAAAGTTTTAAACAGGAGTTCTACTATACGCTTCTCCAATAGTGTAAATGACTTTGATGATTATACAAATAATAATCACCAGTTAGAAACACTGCCTAATGCTATTACATACAAGATTACGGGTAAAGGTGCGCAGTATACAATCGGCCTTAATGAAGGAGCTACTTTGTATATTTCTACAGCTTCTGAGAAGCCATCGCGATGGATATTCAACACTACTAATCTTGATAAAGATGAAGTGGAAATACAATCAGATAGACTCATTATTGGAGGAGTAGTGATTCATATTGATTCAGCTAAAAATAATGGTAGTGAAATAATAGTAGTTAAACAGGATGGTGATATTTATGCTATTGATATTCATAATAAAAGCTCAAAAGTCATTCAGTTAGACGCGGAAAAATGGGGTAAAAAACAAGCACAAGTAGAGACCTTCGATGCCCATCTTAAAAAATTGGCTCAAGAAGGACATTTTGTAAGAGAATATATTCCTGTAAGTAATTATACTTATGGTGATGAAAAGGTGGGGCGTGCATACTACGATGTCAAAAAAGACCGTATGTTATTCTCTAGGGATGCTCAAATTGATGGTAGCTTGGGTGCTATAGTAGGCGAAAATGTTTACTTCTATAATAAAGAGCATGAGCTCATTTGGAAGACGAATGTTGTGTCAGGAGAAGTAAAGGAGCAATATCATATATATGAATGGTCTGGTTTAGCAAAAGATGGGTTACGTATATGGGAACAAAATAACCAGGTGTATGTATCCCTTGATTACACCTATAATACAGAAAATAAGGGAGAGCTTATTTATCATCTTAAGGCTGATTTGATGGAGCTGGTGAGTCTCCGTATTGATAACAGCAGGGCCGATATTTTTAAGCAGCAGTCGTTATTATCGTTTTATACGGATGCCAAATTTGAAGACTCTGACGATCATTCGTTTCGATTTCCCCAAGCAAAAATGATTAACAGAACTCAGTCAGCATCTTGGGTTATTATTTATGATGATGGTAATAAGGATTCAAGCTACCGATACTGGTTACGTACGAGCGATAAAATGCTTGTTAAGCCGAATTTAACAGATATGTCTTCTGATAAGGCGATGCGAATTAAATTCATAGGATCGATCAAGCAAGCAGAAAAACCCGAACTATTTTATTTTTTAGATCCATTTGAAAACGCACTTTATAGTCAAGAGGGAGCAGAGTCAACCATGCCTAATGCAGTCCAGTCAATGGCTTCTCGTGTAAATGGCAGCTTTGCAGGTGCAGAAGTAATTGAGAGTAGTTTATTTGCAACTACCAAGGAAGGTCTTATTTATCAGGTTGGCATTAAAGGCGATTTGATTTTAGTTGCTGTCAATGAACAATGGCTGAGTCAGCAGGGTAAAAATTGGTGTCGCAATTTGCAAACACTTTCGGATGACACTTCGTTGATTATATTGGGTTTGAAAGATGTAGATAAAAAAGGCATACTACCTGCATGGTATATAGGTGGGGGATTGGTGGTAGTGGCTCCAACTTTAGTAGACCATGCTGTCCAGCTTCTAGAGGTGTATGAGCATGGTTTTGCTCTTTTATTTGACTCAACAACCAATAGGCTATACAAGCAAAAGAAAATAACGAATGTGGAACTGCTTCGTGTTTTTGGTGGTGATCATATACGTGATAGTGGCCAGCAATTAGTACATGAAATAGAACTATTACCCTCTCAAGAGTTTAAATCGGTTTCAAAAAATGGAGATATCATTCGGCTCGTTACCAAAGAAGGGGTAATTCTCAGCTTAAATCATACTGGTAAATTACAGCTCATTGGTGTTGATCAAGCATGGCAAGCTGTACATGTAGATGACGAATCTGCAGCTTTAAGTTTGTTAGGTGAAAATATCGCATGGTCGAGTGGCAAATTCATCGTATTACAAGGAGTGTCTGAGAATAGTACACCTGCTTGGTATCATTTTGATTTAAAACTACGTATTGATGCAAGTGATTTAACGGTAAGCGACAAGCCAGAGCTCATCGGTATGATCAATCGTGCGGATGGTGTGGATGTTTACATCGCTAGCCAAACGGGAGATGTATGGTCTTATAATTATTCAAAATCTAGCTCCTCTGGTACATATCAATTTGTTGACTCGAGGATTTTGCATAAGAATATACTCACGCAGCGCTTGGGTGAAGCATTGTTTATGGGAGGTACAGATCGTGCTGATGATCTAAATCCTTTAGCATTGGATGGGGTTACCTCTGTTGTACTAAGTGGTGGGGATGGCGAGGATAACTATTCAGCCTCCGAGCAAGTCCGAAAAAAGATTAAAGAAATTAGAATCGATAATTATGCCTCAGATAAAGCAAAAGATAAATTCAAGTTTTATGTGAATGGGATAGATGAAACGGTGCTTTTGCACAAAGACAATGATTTACTTTTTTGTGACGCAGATGGCATCGTATCTCTTGGAAATGTTTTTGGGGAGAATAAAGCAGATTATAATCACATGGAACTTGTTGTTGATGATGGAGTGAAGCAAGCAAAATATACTGTAGCAGGCTTGGTTACTCAGATGGAGAGTTATCAATCTAATTCAATAAACTCAAGCTATTTCTTGTCTGCATTTGATCAGAGCTCATAGGGGATGTGTGACAAATCTGTCACACATCCAAACTACAGCCTTTATTTCCTAACTTCGCACGCAAATAAATAAGGATATATTTTGGACTATTTACAAGGATTAAATCCTTCACAAAAAGCAGCAGTAGAGCAAACTGAGGGGCCGGTCATGATTGTGGCTGGAGCGGGTTCAGGCAAGACGAAAGTGGTTACTTGTAGGGTGGCTCACCTGATTCACAAAGGTGTTGATCCCTTTCATATTTTGGTGCTCACATTCACGAACAAAGCAGCTAAAGAGATGCGTGAGCGTATTACAAAGGCTGTAGGGGTAGAAGCGAATAATATTTGGATGGGAACTTTTCATTCCATATTTGCTAAAATATTGCGCGTGGAGGCTAATAAGATTGGATATCCAAACAACTTTACAATCTATGATACAGACGATAGCAAAAGTTTGATCAAAACCATTTTAAAGGAGATGCAGTTAGACGATAAATTGTATAATGCAAACTTCGTTTACAGCCGCATTTCTTCTTCAAAAAATAATTTAATTTCTGCAGCAGAATATCTTGCAAATCCGGCTATACAGGCTGAAGACTCCTCAAGTGGGCGGGGCCGAATTGGTGAAATTTATCAAATATATACACAGCGTTGTTTTAAGGCAGGGGCGATGGATTTTGATGATTTGCTTTTCAAAACCAATATTCTTTTTAAGGAACACGCAGATGTTCTATATAAATACCAAAATAGGTTCAAGTATTTGATGGTGGATGAGTATCAGGATACTAACTTTTCCCAATACCTCATTGTTAAAAAATTAGCAGCTATCAATGAAAATATTTGTGTCGTTGGAGATGATGCACAAAGTATTTATGCCTTCCGCGGTGCCAATATTCAAAACATATTAAACTTTGAAAATGATTATCCAGATTTGAAAGTATTCAAACTGGAACAGAACTATCGTTCTACGCAAAACATTGTGAATGTTTCGAACAGCGTGATTGCCAATAATAAAAATCAGCTGAAGAAAACAGTATTCTCAGAAAATGAAACGGGTGATAAGATTAAAGTTTGCCGTGCTTTTAGTGATAATGAGGAGGGTAAATTAATAGCAGAAGCAATTGTGCAGGAAAGAAGTATTCGAGGTGCCCAATACCATGATTTTGCGATCCTATATCGAACTAATGCCCAGTCTCGCTCGATGGAGGAGGCTCTTAGAAAACTAAATGTTCCATACAAAATTTATGGAGGTCTATCCTTCTATCAACGCAAAGAAATTAGGGATTTAATTGCCTACTTTCGTTTGGTCTACAATCCGAATGATGAAGAGGCTATCAAACGTGTAATCAATTATCCTCGTCGTGGTATTGGCGATACGAGTTTAGAGCGAATTATGGTTGCCGCTAATCAGCATAATGTGAGTATTTGGGAAGTGATTTGCAACGCTTCTCAATACTTGGATGCCCGAAACTCAACAGCTGTTTCCAACTTTGCGATCTTGATACAGAGCTTCCAGACAATGACTCAATCGCACACAGCATATGACTTGGCTACACATATTGCGAAACAATCGACACTCTTAAAAGATTTATATGATGATAAATCGGTAGAAGGATTGAGTCGCTATGAAAATATTCAGGAGCTTTTAAGTGGGATTAAAGAGTTTAGTGAGCGCGAAGATATCCCAGAAAGAGGTTTGGATGTTTTCATGCAGGATATTGCTTTGTTGACCAATGATGATAAAGACAAAGATCCAAATGCCGACACCGTTTCATTGATGACTATCCATTCTGCTAAAGGTCTTGAATTTGATTATGTGTATGTGGCTGGAATGGAAGAAAATCTTTTCCCTTCCCAAATGGCCTTAAGTTCGCGCAGCGATTTGGAAGAAGAGCGACGGTTATTTTATGTGGCAATTACACGCGCTAAGAAAAAATTATCATTGTCTTATGCTACATCACGTTATCGTTGGGGAAGTTTGCATAGCTGTGAGCCTAGCCGTTTTATTGATGAAATCGATTCTCAATATCTAGAGCTCGAGTTTAAGCCATCACCTAAGAAAAGTGACACTTCATCTTTTGGCGATGAACGTTCATCTTGGCAAGAGCGAGAAACAACCAGTCGACTAAAAGGAATCGTTTCAAAACCAAAAACAACATCCATTTTGCCAAAAGCACACATTCCAAGTGAAGGTTTTGCACCGTCAGACACTTCTGGTCTACAAGTCGGTATGGAGGTAGAGCACGAGCGTTTCGGTTATGGCAAAGTGATTAACCTAGACGGGAATAAATCGGATATGAAGGCAACAATATTTTTTAAAGAATTAGGACAGAAACAATTGTTGCTTAAATTTGCTAAGTTGAAAATTGTAAAATAAATCTAGAATAGCACATTTTACTGCTGCTATAAGCCTTATCTTATTCTTAACTCTTAAATCACACGCATGGTATTTGATTATAATACAACTAGAAAAAAACTAATTCTTGCAGAGTACGGACGTAATGTGCAGAATATGGTCCAATACATCTGTGGTTTACCAACTAAGAATGAACGTAATCGATATGCACAAGTCGTGATCGATTTAATGGGCTTCCTAAACCCGCATTTGCGAGATGTGGCAGACTTTAAACATAAGTTGTGGGACCATTTGCATATTATATCTGATTTTAAAATTGATGTGGATTCTCCTTATCCGAAACCATCAGAGGATGCGATTCGTTTTAAACCAGCTCCTTTAGCCTATCCGCAACAGCGAATTAAATACAAACATTATGGCAGGATGATTGAGTTGATGATGGAAAAAGCTAAAATCATAGATGAGCCTGAACGCAAACAGCAGATGGTTAAGGTGATTGCGAACACAATGAAAACAGCATATGTAGCTTGGAATAAAGACACTGTTGCTGACGAGACCATCATTAAAGATTTACGAGAGATGTCTAATGGAGCACTTCAATTACAAGAAAATGTGAATTTGAATCGCGTGGATGTTCGCCAAGTAAACGCTGCTAATAGACAACAACGCACCAATCAGAACAACAAGAACCGACAAAATAATAATCGTAATAATGCGACCAATAACCGCCAACGAAACAATAACGGTGGAGGTAAGCGATACTAAAAAATAATGATACTTACTGTTAAACCCGTCGAGGCTCACGAAATTGAACTACTTACACAACTAGGACGAGCCACTTTTATTGAGTCCTATGCACATTTAGATGATCCTGTATATTTTCAGAGACATTTAGAGCGAAATCATTCGATCGAAGCAATCCAAAAAGAGTTCTACATGGAACGGAATCATTTTTTTATAGCTAAAATGAATGATGAAGCTATTGGATTTTGTAAGCTTGTTAGAGATGAAGATGAACAACATCCTGATTTAAAAAATACGAGATGTATTGAATTAGAGCGGATGTATATACTGAGAAAGTTTCAGGGCTTACATGTGGGGCATGCATTGCTTGGAGAAAGTCTCAAATTCGCCTCTCAACATCATTTTGATACAATTTGGTTGGGTGTTTCGCAAGAGAATGAGCGCGCAATAAAAATCTATGAACAATGGGGATTTGTTTATTTTGATACACACCTATTTGATTTAGGTGGTGATATGCAAACTGATTTGATGATGAAAAGACCAGTAAAGCTGCCAGCTGATTGCAAGGTGATCAGTACTTAATAAGATTTTAAACAGGATTCTACAGTGTATGGGTTTATCCATTTATTTAATGAATACAACATTCTACATGAAACCAAATTTTATACCTAGGTCCTCCCTTCTGGAGAAGGTGTGAGGTAGGTACTCAATACTTAATATTATATTAAATGAATGCATTTGAAATTGTGGGCGGCAAGCCTTTGAAAGGTGAAGTTATCCCGCAAGGAGCAAAGAATGAAGCTTTACAGGTTATCTCTGCTGTTCTTTTAACTGAAGAGAAAGTAACTATAAGCAATATTCCTGACATCAAAGATGTCAATAAGTTGATTGAGTTACTTGGTGATTTAGGTGTTGATATTCATCGAATCAATAAGGATACCTATACTTTCGAGGCCAAAACAATTCATCTTGATTTTTTTAAATCAGATATTTTCCGAACAACGGGGGGGAGTTTACGTGGTTCAATCATGATTGTGGGCCCTCTACTTGCGCGTTTTGGTAAAGCAGCAATCCCTAAACCTGGAGGTGATAAAATAGGTCGAAGACGTCTGGATACACATTTTCTTGGATTTGAGAAGCTAGGTGCCAAGTTTGTATATGATAAAAAGAATAACTTCTTTGATGTTGATGCAACTGACTTAAGGGGAGGATACATTTTGTTAGAAGAAGCTTCCGTAACTGGAACTGCTAACGTGGTGATGGCAGCTGTTTTAGCAAAAGGTATAACCACAATATACAATGCAGCATGTGAACCCTATTTGCAGCAGCTGTGTAAGATGCTGAATAGAATGGGAGCAAAGATATCGGGGATTGGTTCTAATTTATTAGTGGTTGAAGGTGTTCCGCATTTAGGAGGAACCTCGCATCGCTTACTACCTGATATGATCGAAGTAGGCTCTTTTATTGGGTTAGCTGCTATGACTGAGTCAGAAATCACAATCAAGGATGTTAATTTTCAAGAATTGGGAATTATGCCAAATGTGTTTCGTCGTTTAGGGATCCAGTTAGAGCTTCGTGGAGATGATATCTTTATTCCGGCTCAAAAACATTACGAAATAGATACATTCATTGACGGGTCAATCATGACGATATCAGATGCACCATGGCCTGGATTTACCCCCGATTTATTAAGTATTGTACTTGTTGTAGCTACTCAGGCCAAAGGGAATGTACTCATTCATCAAAAAATGTTCGAAAGTCGTTTGTTTTTTGTGGATAAATTGATCGATATGGGAGCGCAAATTATTCTTTGTGATCCACATCGTGCAACCGTCATTGGTCTAGACAAGAAAATAAAACTAAGAGGTATCGAAATGACCTCACCTGATATCCGAGCGGGGGTATCCTTGCTAATAGCTGCTTTATCAGCACAAGGCAAATCAACGATCCATAATATTGCTCAAATAGAACGTGGCTATCAAGATATTGATACGCGTTTGCGAGCGATAGGAGCCAATATTAAACGAATAACTGCAGACCCTACTGGTCATTAATGCTCAAAAATAAATAATGGAAATCCCAGGAATCTATGTCTTGGTAAAAAGAGAGCCCTTTCTCTGAAGAGAAAGGGCTCTCTTTTTATTTAATAAATAATAGTTCTCTAAACTTAGGAAGCGGCCATAATTCATCATCAATTAATTGTTCTAGTCGATCAACGTGGTCTCGAATAGGTTCAAAATAGGCTTTTACTTTTTCATCATAGGCAATGGAGTGATCGCGTATATCTTCAATCTTATTGGCTTTTTTACGCTCTTCTACCATGGCATCCACATTGGTTTTGATGGCATTAATATGTTTTGATAGATCTAGAATAATTTCTAGTTGTGCTTGATAGGTGTCTTTACTTAAGCCAATATCTTTTAGCCCTTTTACATTTTCAACCAAACGACTTTGATAAGTGATTGCTGCTGGAATAATGATACTTTTTACTAATTCGCCCATTACCCGAGCTTCAATCTGGAGCTTTTTATAAAAACTTTCTAACCTAATCTCATGACGAGCGTGTGCTTCGCGTTTGCTAAAAATGCGAGTTCTTTCAAATAAAGCCATTGTGGTTTCACTCACGTCAGCATCAAGTGCTTTGGGAGTAGTTTTGATATTCGATAAACCACGAGATTTAGCCTCCTTTTCCCATTCATCACTGTATCCATTACCTTCAAATCGAATATTTTTTGACTCTTTGATATAGCGTTTTAGGACAGTTAAGATGGCAACGTCTTTCTTCTCACCTTTCTTTATCAGCTTGTCGACATCAATTTTAAAAGTGTTTAATTGGTCCGCAACGATGGTATTGAGGATCGTCATCGAAGCTGATGAGTTTGCAGAAGAGCCAACTGCACGGAATTCAAATTTATTCCCTGTAAATGCGAAAGGCGAAGTGCGGTTACGATCAGTATTATCCTGTAGAATTTGTGGGATTTTTGGAATGCCTAGCCATAGTGCATTATCTTCTTTCACTTTCTTGCTGATACGTGAGGTTTCAATTTCGTCTAAAACTTCGCTCAGCTGGCTGCCAAGAAAAATAGAGATAATTGCCGGGGGAGCTTCATTTGCACCTAAACGGTGGTCGTTGCTCACAGATGTGATGGATGAACGGAGTAGGTCAGCATGCTCGTAAACAGCTTTAATGGTGTTCACGAAAAAGGTCAAGAACATGAGGTTGTTCTTAGGTGTTTTTCCTGGTGAGAGTAAATTTTTCCCTGTATTTGTGATCAAGCTCCAATTATTATGCTTTCCGGAACCATTGATGCCGGCATAGGGTTTTTCATGCAAAAGCACTTTGAAATGATGGCGTTTGGCTATTTTCTCCATCAGATCCATTAAAAGCTGGTTGTGATCTATTGCCAAGTTAATTTCTTCATAGATGGGTGCGCACTCAAATTGAGAGGGAGCAACTTCATTGTGACGCGTTTTGAGTGGAATACCTAATTTCAGTGCTTCGGTTTCAAAATCAATCATGAATGAATAAACACGCTCGGGGATGGTGCCGAAATAATGATCTTCTAGTTGTTGACCTTTTGCTGACATGTGACCGAATAAAGTCCGGCCTGTTAGATATAAGTCTGGGCGAGCATTAAATAAAGCGAGGTCAACTAAAAAGTATTCTTGTTCAATACCCAAGGATGCATTTACTTTTTCTATCGATTTATCAAAATAATGACAAATGTCTACTGCTGCTTTATCCAGGGCAGATAAAGCTTTTAGTAAAGGGGCTTTATAGTCGAGGGCTTCTCCTGTATAAGAAACAAATACAGTGGGAATACAAAGTGTTTTTCCTGATTTATTTTCCATAATAAATGCAGGTGATGAAGGATCCCATGCGGTATATCCTCTGGCTTCAAATGTATTTCGGATGCCCCCGCTTGGAAAACTAGATGCATCTGGTTCTTGTTGAACGAGCGCACTTCCAGAGAAATATTCTATTGCAGAGCCATCAGGGCTAGGCTCAAAAAATGAGTCATGCTTTTCGGCAGTAGTGCCAGTTAGGGGCTGAAACCAGTGAGTATAATGAGTCGCTCCTTTGCTTATTGCCCAAGATTTCATTGCAGAGGCAATTTGTTCTGAAACTTCGCGATTAAGTGGTTCGGCTAGATCTATGGAGTTGGTGATACTTTGATATGCCTCTTTGGACAAATAGTCTTTCATTTTCTTCTTGTCGAAGACATTAATGCCAAAAAAATCAGAAATTTTCGACGAAGGTGCTTTTATTTCAGGGATTGATCGTGAAAGCACTGCATTTAAGGCTTTAAATCTTAAGTTTGACATATTTTTTTAATGAATTTGTACTAAAAATAATATTTTTTTGTATTAAAAAATATTCTATACCGTATTTTGCTGATTTTTTTGCTCGATTTTTGTCTGATTTTTTATTAAAACGTTTGTTTTTAGTTGTTTATTTCATCTTCTGCTCTTTTTTAAGTATATAATTGTTTTTGATGTCATATTTTCTTGAGTGGATTTGCTATTAGAGCTCTTTAGTTTCAAATAATAAGAGCGATGCTCGCTGAATATTTTGCAGTGATATAAACATGTAATTTGAGTACATTAGTATCTGTGAATATTAGGAGGTCGCTATTTTCAGACTTTCGAAAGCTCAATACTCAAATCGCTTATAGCTATGTACAAAAAGAGTATAACTATTATAGCCCTAACCTTGTTGTCGGTTTTATCTTTTGCTCAACAGCATAAATCTAAGCAGGCGACTATTGTCGTGGGTAAAGTATTGAGTGCAGAAGATAGTGTGTTGGTGAAGCAGTTTTTTTTTGATGGCCTACACGAAAAGGTAATCCAAAATATACCATTAGCGACTGATTATTTTAAGCGTGTAATTAATATCGATCCGGCAAATGATGCAGCAATGTACGAGCTCGCGACGATATATAATACACAGAATAATATAGAGGAGGCAGCGGAGTTAATGCAGAAGGCAACGACAATAAGTCCAGATAATATTTGGTATTGGACACTTTTGGAGGATATATATGCTAAAACGGATAATGCTGCTCAACTAGAGCTAGTTTATAATGAATTAATCAGACTAGACCCTGAAACCCAAGAATATTATTTAGCTAAAGCGGCTGTTTTAATTAGTCAAAATAAACTGGATGAAGCTGATCTCGTTTACCAAGAAGTTCAGAAGCATTTTGGTCCTTCAGATGAATTAACCAAGGTTCGTCAGCAAATCTATCTTCAAAAGGGAAAATCAGCCCAGGCAATTGCAGAGCTTGAAAAACTAATTCGCGATAATCCCCAAAATGTCAACAACTATGTATATCTAGCAGATATTTATACACAACTGGGCGATAGAGAAAAGGCTGTTGTGGTTCTAGAAAAAGGTAAGGGTGTTGACCCTCAAAATACCTTGATTCATCTAAGTCTGGCAGACAATTACAGAGCTTTAAATCGTTTCGATGATGCATTTGTTGAATTAAAAGTTGCTTTCCAGAGTGAAGATCTAAGCTTGGATGAGAAAATACGTGTTATTGTTTCATTTTTCCCGCTGTTTGCAGATGAAAAGGCACGAGCTTTTGCTGATGAATTGGCTGCAATTTTGGTGCATACGTATCCCCACGATCCAAAATCGTATGCCACGTATGGCGATGTTCTTTTTCAGGAGCAAAAATATACAGAGGCACTTCAAGCGTATAAAAGTGCATTAAAACTAAACAATCAGATTTATGAAGCATGGGAGCAAGTAGTACGAATTGAGGTTGGTAATGATGACTTTCAGCAAGCGATTATAGATGGAGATGAGGCTTTGGCTTTTTTCCCTAATCAAGCAGTCTTGTATTTATTTACAGGTATGGCTTATGCAAGAGATCAGAAGCATGAAAAGACAATTACATATCTTAAAAATGCAATCAGCTTGGGGTCTGATGATGACCAAGTTTTAGATCAAATTTATTCTACTCTGGGCGATTCGTATAATGCGTTGAAGCGGTACAAAGAATCTGATGAGGCATACGAAAAAGCCTTGGAAATTAATCCGGCGAATAGCTATACATTAAATAATTATGCATACTATCTATCTTTGAGAGGAGTCAAGCTTGAAAAGGCAGCACAAATGGCTCAGTATGCAACCACATTAGACCCGAATAATGCTTCATCAGAAGATACTTATGCGTGGATATTATTCAAACAGAAAAAATATGATGACGCCCGAATTTGGATCGAAAAAGCAATCACCGATGATAAATCAAATAGTGCCGTTCAGTTTGAACATTATGGTGATATTTTGTACTTCTTGGGTGATAAGAAGCAAGCAGTGGAGCAGTGGAAAAAAGCACGATCTCTTGGAGATAAATCAAATCAGCTAGAAAAAAAAATCAATGAGAAGAAATATGTTGAATAAAATATCAGTAGTGGTTATGTTATTGATACTATTAATGGGTTGTAAATCACGAAAAGAAGCAATCAGACAACCTATATCAAAGGCAATAGATTATAGTAAATCATTGCGTTTGAATGCAATCCATGCAGCAGAAATTAACTTCAATACACTTGCGATCAAAGCAAAAACGGACCTTACTGTTGACAACAATCAGCATGATGTCACGATGAACATTCGAATACAAAAGGACCAAATAATTTGGGTATCAATCACCGCCTTTGCTGGCCTAGAAGTGGCTAGGGCACTCATTACGCCCGATAGCATTAAAATTCTGAATCGCATCGAAAATACGTATGCGTGTAGGCCCTTTAGCTTTATTCATCAATTCACTAGTAAAGAAATCAATTTTCAAACATTTCAGTCCATTTTGGTAGGAAATGCAGTATCCGAATGGGTTAGTGATACAACGAATATGAATATCGACGGTGGAAATACGAAGTTAAGTGGAGGGGGGAAATCACTGAGTTGCAATTATCTATTCAACGAATTGAATAGACCTGTTCAGGCGAACTTGATTGGAGAGAATACTGCTCAAAGCTTGTTGATTCATTATGCTGACTTTGCGATGATCTCAGGGAAGAGTATTCCTCATTCGGTCAATGTGCAATCTAGGGTAGACGATCGATATATACAGCTAGGCTTGCATTATGTTAAAGTTGGTATTGATGAAGCTTTAGACTTTCCATTTGTAGTTCCAAAACGATTTTCAGTCAAAAATTAAATACATTTACGCCAATGAAATTGGTTGTATTTTTTTTAGCTTCTCTTGTTATTTGTGCTAGCTCACAAACCTTCGCCCAGAATAGCACTGAGCTTAAACGTCGGAAAGATGCTTTAACACGTGAGATAGAATCATTAAATAATAATTTAAACCAGACCTCAAGCAATAAACGCTTGTCTTTAAAGCAGATTAAAGCATTGAATGCTCAAATTCATCTGCGTGAAGCAAAGATTGGCACAATAAATTCTGAGATATTTCTCCTGAAAAATCAGATATCTAGAAATACGAATACCGTATATGCGTTGCAATCACAGCTAGTTCAGCTGAAAAAAGAATATGCGAAGATGATCCTTTTTGCTTTCCGGAATAAAGATTCGTACAACAAGTTGATGTTTATTTTTGCTGCACATGACTTTAATCAGGCATATAAACGGGTAAAATACTTGCATCAAATTGCTCAGTATCGACAAAAGCAAGCAAAGGAGATAACTAATACAGAAAGAAGTCTAAATATTAAAATTGTAGAGCTTGACCATGATAAACAGCAAAAAGATCATTTGCTTCATGATCAAGAGAAAGAAAAACAAACCCTAGGAAAAGAAAAAAATAGTCAGGCGAAGGTCTTAACTGGGCTTAATAAGCAAGAGAAACAGATCAAACAAGAACTCAGTCAGAAACAAAGAGAATCTGCTCGTTTAAATAAAGCAATCCAAAACGCAATCAATAAAGAAATTGAAGATGCGCGACGAAAAGCAGAAGCAGATGAACGAGATGCAATTGCAAAAGCAAAGACCAATAATAAAAGTATTCCAACATCAAAACCAGCCTCAAAAGGATCTAGTATACTTGCTGCGACACCTGAAGCAGCTAAGTTATCTTCTGATTTTTCAAGTAGTCGTGGAAACCTACCTTGGCCAGTTGCCAATGGTGTGATTATGGAATCATTTGGCTTACATCGTTATGGTGCCAATGTAAAAACAGAAAATAATGGAATTGACATCAAAACAGCCGTAGGATCGGCCGTAAGAGCTGTTTTTGCAGGTGAAGTAGCAACAGTGCAAAATTTTGCTGGCTCTTATGCTGTTTTAATAAGGCATGGCGAGTATTTTACTGTTTACTCTAACTTACGCTCGGTGAGTGTAAATAAAGGCCAAAAAGTTTCTTTGAAACAGCCCATCGGAACGGTACTAACAGATACCGATGACGGTACTACAGAAGTTCATTTTGAGGTTCGAAAAGGTGCTGTGCCAATGAATCCAGAGAGCTGGCTGGCCAATTAAAAGTGAAATTGTCAAAGTGATATAACTGATTGTTGTTATTTTCTCCCAACTCTTAGCAAAATCTGAAAGTAAGCTTTTCGTGTAGTTGGTTCTCCCCAGTTCTTTCTCAAATCATTATAAATAGCGCTAATAGGGTTGTAACCTTTTGTTTTAACAAAATGGCTCACGGCTGACCATGTTTCGAGATAACCAATTAAATGTTCCAGTGTCCAGTCAAGGGAATTATTAAATGAAGGAAGCTCGGATTGCTCTTTAAATGGGAAAGGGATGGTTTGATAATTTTCATCGATATATTTCCTTTCTGCATCCCAAAATGGTCCAAGCGTATGATGATAGAGATTGGAAATTACTCGATCTATATCTGGGCTAATTTGGATTAAGCCATAACCGATGACTGCAAGCACGCCATCGTCTTTAAGTGTTCTATTCACTTCACGATAGAATTGCTCAAAGTTAAACCAGTGGATTGCCTGTGCAACGACTATCAAATCAAAAAAATTACTTGGAAAATTAGTCCTTTCCGCCGGCTGAATAGAATATGTTATATTATCTCTCTTTACGGCATTTTTCAGCTGTGATTGGCTAATATCTGAAGCGAAAACCTTGTCAAAATAAATAGATAGCTGTTGGGCTACTTGTCCGTTACCTGTTCCACAGTCCCATGCATGGTGTTTGTCGTTAACAAAAGATAAAATAAAGTCATAAAGATCGTTGGGATAGCTGGGTCTATATTTAGCATATTGATCAGCGTGTGTGGAGAAGTTATCTTTCATGAGAGTTGATCCTATTTTAAGCGTCTTTGATTCAAAAAATATACACAATTCAAAAATATGTATATTTGCGTCAAACTAATTTGTTGAATCATGGTTCCAGTTTTGTTGTTTCTAAACTTAGGTGCGTCGGAAACGATGTTGATCCTATTTGCAATATTGCTTTTGTTTGGAGGGAAAAAACTTCCAGAGCTTGCTAGGGGGTTAGGTAAAGGCATTCGTGAGTTTAAAGATGCATCTGAAGGAGTTAAACAAGAGATTCACAAGAATATAAATAATGTTTTGGAGGATTCAGATACACCTAAGAACGCGAAGGAATCAGAGTTGCAAACAAAAGAAAACTAAGAAATGATGTCAAATTTATTATTTGCTGATATTGGTGGTCCAGAATTAATCATCATCTTATGTGCCGTTTTGCTATTGTTTGGGGGGAGAAAAATTCCAGAACTCATGCGTGGTCTCGGTCGTGGGATCAAGGAATTTAAAGACGCCAAAGATGGCAATGGAAAAGACATCAAAAAAGAAGTATAAAATCAATTCTTTCTGAGCTATTGGCTCAGGCTAATTCTAAATTAGCCAGCATCAAGCTACTTCTCGCATATCAACAGCCACTACGCGAGAAATTCCCTGTTCTATCATTGTTACACCATAAATAATGTCTGTCATGGCAATGGTACGTTTATTATGGGAAACCACAATAAATTGTGATCGATCAGAGAATTTACGAATGATCGTGTTAAACTTATCAATATTGGTGTCATCTAGTGGAGCATCTACTTCATCAAAAATGCAGAAAGGGGCAGGTTTAAGCAGGTATAATGAAAAAAGTAAAGCAGTTGCTGTAAGTGTTTTCTCTCCTCCTGATAATTGATTAATCGAAAGTGGCCGTTTCCCTTTCGGCCTGGCCATAATATCAATGTCAGATTCTAATGGATTTTCAGGATCGGTTAAAATTAAGTCACAGCTATCCTCCTCATTGAATAAAGAGCGAAAAACATCAATAAAGTGTGTTCTACATGCCGAAAATGTAAGCATAAACTTTTCACGGGCAGTATCATCAATTTCTTTTATTGTTTGAATTAAAGAAGCTTTGGCATCTAATAAATCCTTTTTTTGATCCTGAATAAAAGTATGTCGCTGACTTATTTCCTGATATGCTTCCATCGCCATCGGATTGATAGACCCATATTCATCCAATTGACGTTTTAAGCGATTTGTTTTTGTACGTAAGTCTGCTTCGCTTTCCTCTAGTGGAACTTCCATGTCGAGTAAATCTGTGATATCAATAGAAAATTCGATGGATAAACGTTCCTTCAAGCCATTCAATTCTATTTTTAGCGCATTCTTCTTATCCTTGATCTCATTTGTAATAAAATCAGTTCGGTCTTTATTCTTGCGGAGCTGGGCTATTTTTTCTTCAGTTTCAGTAATCAATCCACGCGAAGCATAATATTCTTGTTCTAGTTCTTCTAATCCTTTTTCCAGTGCCTCTTTTTCTAAATACATCTGAGTGGGGTCTTCGTTAGGATGATTCGATTGTTGTAGAAGGTTTTTCATGTTGATCTGGTTTTCTTCTAGCTCTTGATGATGAATGATCATCCGCGAGTTCAATGACTGCTCTTCATTTGAATGAAACTGAATCTCCTTTTTGATAGTAGCAACTTTATTTTGCTGTTGATGAAAATGAATGTTTTCTTGATTATAGGTTGTGGATTGATGTGTTAGTGAATCAGCCAGTTCATTATAGGCTTTTTGTTGTTGGGCCAGTAAATCTGTTTTTATTTGTTTCTGTGCTTTTAGTTCATCCAGCTGAGGTCCCAATTGGAGTAGCTTCGGATTAATTGAAGCAATTTTTTGCTCGATGTCCTGCTTTCTAGTTTGACTATTTTCAATAAAGGCAACATGTTGTTCTTCTTTTGCCTTGACTGAAGTTAATTCATTCCGCAAATTGGTAATACTTTGTTGTGCTTGTTGAATTTCTTGTCTTTTTGAGGATGATTGAAGTGTATTTAGCTTCTGACCTGCCTGATCGGTCTCTGATTTTAACTGTTGAATGGTTGCTTCAAGCAGCTTAATATCGTTTGCTAAATTCTCCAAATTCTTAGCTCTGCCAATCCGTTTGCCATCAAATAATCCAATAGACCCACCAGACATCTCAATCCTACATTTGGTGAATTTACCTTTACCACTCAAAATCACAATCTGTCCTTCAGGAAGAGCCGTTTCCAGCTCACCATCATCCGACTGGAGTATATAAACATGCTGCAATAGAAATTCACAGAGTGGGAAGTATTTTGGCTCTACATCGATGATGTCCAATGCAGCAATAAATTTTGTTTTATCAAGAATGTAGGTAGGCGATTGATCCGAGTTTGTTTTCACTGTATCTAATACAAAAAAACGTGCTCGGCCTTTGGTAGAGTCACTCAATAAACGAATTGCTTGGACAGCATCTGCTTGTGTTTCCACTACATAATGATTCATAACAGGTTCCAAGTAGTTTTCTATTGACGTGCGATATTCTTCCTTGCAAGAAAACACATCCGATAGTAGGGGAGCACTTTTGGTCCAGCTTGCATTTCTTTTTAAAAAGCGAATAGACTCTGGAAACCCTTCTAGATTATCTACAAGCGATTTGGTCAGATTGTATTCATTTTGTTTGGCATCCAGTAATCGATTTTTAGTACTGAGTCGCTCTTTACTTACCAGAATTGATTCCTTTGTTGCCACAATATGCTGCTGAATTTCATCTTCCTGTTTTTGCAAAAGCGCACATTCATTTTGCTTAGATGCTAATTTATTCTCGAGGAGGGCAATAGCTTTATTAAATTCATTTAGTGCAGCTTCTGTGTTGTTGGCATCTGATAAATTTCGATTGCTTTCTTGTGAAAGAGCCTCTTGCTGGATATGCAGAATCGTAACTTCTTTCTCAAGCGAGTAGACCTGATTTTGCAACTCATTATTTTCTTTTACAGTCTGATCGAGCTCGAGTTTGTCTTTTTGTTGCTTTGATCGTAGCTCGTCAACGTTTGTTTTGTTTTTTTCTAGACTGGTTTTAATAATCTCTAATGATTTATCCTCTTGAAGGAGTTCTTCATTCAGTTTTTTTAAGCGGTCAAATACGTGATTGAGCTGGCTTTTATCACGTTCAAGATCTGCTACTAGCTTCGTGTTTTTTTCCTCTATGAAACGTAGCTGTTCATTTTTTAGCTTTTTATCACTTTCATAGGCATGAATTTTGGATATGAACTCGTTAGTAGTTTTTTGCTGTGTAGCAAGGTTTTTTTCTTTTGTCAGGTGATCTAATTTTTGTTGCTGTGAATCTGCTTCTAGAAGATCAATTTCTGTACAAATGGCTGACCTTTCTACATGTTGACTTTGTTCTTGTTCATCCAATTTGTCTAGAGAATGACGAAGGCCAGCGATTTGAAAAGTTGCCAACGAGGTGCTGCATGATTTGTACTGTTCCTTTAGTTGATAGTAGCGGTCAGCTTTTTTTGCCTGGCTTTCAAGTACTTTGAGATTTTTTTCAATTTCGAATATCAAGTCTTCTACTCGGCTTAGGTCAGTTTCAGTATCCTTTAACTTGCCAAAAGTCTGTTTTTTTCGAAGCTTATATTTTGAAATTCCAGAAGCCTCTTCAAATAAAGTTCTTCGAGAACCTTCCTTATTGTTAATAATCTCATCGATCATCTTCAGTTCAATGATGGCATATGAATCAGAACCGACCCCCGTGTCTAAAAATAGGTCTGTAATATCTTTAAGACGACATTGTACATCATTAAGACGATATTCACTCTCTCCAGTTCGGTATAACTTACGCGTTAATGTGATCTGAGTAAATTCTGTTGGCAATATATTTTTAGCATTATCAAACGTGAGCGATACTTCTGCCAAATTAGAAGGTTTGCGGGTTTTGGTGCCATTGAAAATGATGTTTTCCATTTTTTCTGAGCGAAGCATCCGCGTACTTTGTTCACCTAGCACCCAGCGAATGGCATCAACCACATTTGATTTTCCGCATCCATTGGGTCCTACAATTGCTGTGACACCCTCATTAAAATGTATTGTTACTTTATCTCCAAAGCTTTTGAAACCTTTAATCTCTAATTTGGTAAGCTGCATTTTTTCTCTAAATCAAACAGTTTAAGGTAGCAATATAAAAAGAACACATCACGGTGAGCACTCTTATGTATTGGTGTGTGATAGGTTTTTCTTTGGGCGTGCCCCTTTGGGTCAGGCTATTCGTTACAAGTCCTCGTTTCGCTACGCTTCACTGTGGGCTTTTCACTTCTATCCTTCACGCAAGCAATAAATATGAGTACCGGTGCATATTTTTCGTATATCTATTTTGTAGTGGTATCCATCAAGTTGGAGTAGTACTAGAAATCTTTATAGCGCTGATAATTTAAATGTTTCTGCTAAACGAGCACCCTTTTCAGTTTGCTGTAGGGTGCAACATTCAATTTCTGGATCATGTTCGAAAAAAAGAATATACTCGTTTGTGACCGCCTCTTCTAGGAACATCTTTTTTTCTTTTAGGGTTTGCAACGGGAACATATCATAAGCCATTACATACGGAAGAGGAATATGCATGGTAGATGGTAAAAGATCAGCCATATACAATAGTGTTTTGTTTTTGTAGCTGATTTGTGGAATCATCATGGCCTCCGTATGTCCATAGGCAAAACGTATTGTGATATTATTACTAAAAGCCGTATGGTCTTCTGTGGGAATAAACTGCAATTGTCCACTTTCTTGAATAGGCAAAATATTTTCCTTCAAAAAAGAAGCTTTTTCTCGATCATTTGGTAAGACAGCCCATTCCCAATGATTCTTATTGCTCCAATAGACAGCATTTTTAAAAGCAGGTTTTAGTTTTTCGCCTTCTCGAATAACGGAACCACCGCAATGGTCAAAGTGCAGGTGTGTTAAAAATACGTCAGTAATGTCATCAGCACAGAAGCCTTTTTTGGCAAGCGATTGGTTTAGCGTGTCATCTCCATGTAGATAATAGTGGCTCATAAATTTGGCATCTTGTTTATCTCCAATGCCATTATCAATTAATATTAGTTTGTCATTATCTTCTATTAGCAAGCAGCGCATAGCCCAAGTACACATATTGTTTTCGTCGGGTGGATTCAATTTTTGCCAGATACTTTTGGGAACAACGCCAAACATGGCTCCGCCATCTAATTTGAATAAACCGGTATTAACAGTGTATAAATTCATAAGTTTGTATTATATAATTTGGTCCTATCCAGCCGAAGGTAATAAATGAAATACTGAACAACAAAGATGAAAAAGAGAACCGAGGCCACATTGCTTTGATCTAGTTTTCTAAGCTCATATATACCTGGAATAGTTATTCAAATGCAAAACAGTTTTCTATTTTACGGATCTTGTGAAAGGGTGTTAGGGCCATCTAAACAATATAAACTCAATAAGTCTACAATATCTGCCTTGTGTTATTATAAATTTGTTATTTAGTTTGATCTAAGGTGTATATGCCTTAATATAGTGCTACGGATTCTATATTGAATGGCTGCTAAGTAGTCAATTATTTTTTAGCTAAACATTAATATTGGCTCAATTTTTTGGTGCATAAACTCTTGCACAGGTGGTTTTTTTTTGTTAACTTCGATATATCGGATAAGGGAGAAGCTTTTTTAAAAGACGTAGACAAATGGCGCGTATATCTTTGATTTTAATTTTAGCATTTTTTGGCCTGTTAGTTGTGGGCTGCAGTAGTGGCGGAGGGTCAAATGGAGAGCTTGTGGGAGTGCCGGTTCAAAGGTTTAAAAAGGCAGAGCTTCCATACGGGATGGTTTATATTCCGACAGGCTCATTTGTAATGGGGGCATCAGACCAAGATATTACCTCTTCTGAAATATCACAAAACAAGCAAATTACTATTCAGGCTTTTTATATGGATCAGACAGAGATCACAAATAGCGAGTATCGCCAATTTGTGAACTGGGTGAGAGACTCCATTGCTGTTACTAATTATGCTCAAGATGAACAACTCTATTTAAAGTCCAAGGAAAAAGCAGATGCGGCGGGTATAGCACCTAAAAAAATTATTGACTGGAGAAAAGTCGGAAATGGGCGTCATCTTTGGAGCTCAAAATATGCAGCTAAGCTGCAGCCAATGTATTATCAAGGAGAAGATCGAGTGTTTGATAAAAATGAGTTAGATGTGCGTTTGTTGAAATACAATTTCTCGATCTTGAAGTTGCGAGAAGCTTCCAATAACAGGGCAGATCGCTCCAAGAAACGTTCTGATTTTATTTTGAGTGATACTGTATCAATTTATCCAGATACCTTAGTTTGGTTGGCTGATTTTTCATATGCTCAAAATGAACCGATGGTTCGAGGATACTTTTCTCACCCAGCCTATGCTAATTATCCAGTGGTTGGAGTGACATGGAGGCAAGCCAGGGCTTTCTGTATTTGGCGTACTAGGCTGAATGACTCTTATAAAGAGAGTCGTCATTTGCCAACGCGTTCAGAATATAGTTTGCCTACAGAGGCAGAGTTTGAGTATGCTGCTCGGGGAGGACGTGTTGGAACAACATTTCCATGGGGAGGCCCTTATATTAGAAATGCCAAGGGCTGTCTAATGGCTAATTTTAAACCAGGCCGTGGTAATTATATTGATGATGGCGGAGCATTCACAGTAGATGTGAAATCTTACTTCCCTAACGACTTTGGTTTATACTGTATGGCTGGAAATGTAGCAGAGTGGACTTCCTCGGCTTTTGATGAATCTTCATCGTCTTTCACTCATGATATGAATCCTTCTTATGAATATGAGGCGAGGGCAAGTGATCCTGAAGTAATGAAACGTAAGGTTGTTCGTGGTGGATCTTGGAAGGATATTGGTTATTTTCTTCAGAATTCGACAAGCACCTTTGAATACCAAGATACCGCAAAGTCATATATTGGATTTCGCTGTATAACTAAGTTTCAAGGACGTGATATTCATGACAGACATTAATTAAATTGATATTTTGATAGGAAGGATGCTACTAAGTCAAACAGACACACATGAGGAAATTTGTATCTTCGCGACCCGGGGGGAGTTTTATGCTGCTGTTTGTATATTTTTTCTCAAATATTATTGAGTATAATGACTAGCTATTCCTTTCTTGAATTAGAATTGTTTAAACAAAAGATTAATCTTAGATAGAGGGATTAATAGACTTATACCCCAATGCAGTGCTGTTTGTTTTGAAAAAGATATATATATATATATATAATCAGTCTAATTGTATTAGAAATCCTAAGCTATTAATTTATGAATCAGAAGAAAAATTTTGACTGGCTGCACACTGCTATTTCGTGGGGTGCGAGTGTTGTGATCGTTGGTGCACTTTTTAAAATTCTTCACTTGGGTGGAGTCTTTGGAAACTATATGATAGGTGCGGGTTTAGGAGTAGAGGCATGCTTGTTCTTCTTGACCGGTTTTTTCCCACCAGCAAAGGATCCTGAGTGGCATCGTGTTTATCCTGAGCTTGCAGATAATTACGATGGAGCACCAGTTGTAAGTGCTACCGCATCTCGGAACATAGGAAATTCATCTACAGCAGCTTTAGATAAAATGATGGCTGATGCCAAAATAGGTCCTGAATTGATTGAAAGCTTGGGATCTGGGCTACGTCTGTTTGGCGAAAAAGTTGCTGCTATTTCTAAAACGGCAGATATATCTATTGCAACCTCTGAATTTGCAACCAAGATTAAATCGGCATCAAGCCAATTTGATCAATTGAGCGCTACTTTTGATAAAGCTTCTCTGGATATCGCGGAAATGGCAGAGACGGCCTCTGATTCTAAGGCATATCATGAACAGGTAAATTCTTTAACTAAAAATTTAGCTACTTTGAATGCTGTTTATGAGTTGGAGTTGCAAGATTCAAATGCCCATCTCAAATCAATGAATAAATTCTATCAGAATATAGCACTCACGATGAAAAACTTCAATGATTCTATGGAAGATTCTACGAAGTTCAAAGAAGAGGTTGGCAAATTAGCTAAAAACCTCTCTTCTATGAATGCTATTTATGGAAATATGCTAACCGCAATGAGCCAGTCTCGAGGTTAATTCTAAATGTTTAACAATTAGCTTAACAAAATCATGGCCGGAGGTAAAGAGTCTACGAGACAGCGAATGATCAACATCATGTATTTGGTGTTGCTCGCAATGTTAGCACTAAACGTTTCAGATTCTATTTTAGATGCTTTCAGAAACTTAAATGATAGTCTAGGTACATCGCAGGCGAATGTATACACAAGTACTGGACAGCTGTTTGCGGCATTTGAGCAAACAAAGTTGAAAAATGAGCCCGAGCGAGCCAGGCCATTTTATGAAAAAGCTCAAAAAGCAAGAGGGGCCTCTGATGAGTTAAATGCCTATATAGAAAAACTAAAAGAAGAATTTGTTGTTGCAGGACAAGGTCGCGATAAAAAAACAGGTGATTTAGTAGAGAGAGCAAATTTAGATATTGCTCAAGGTATCATGATTAATAGGGGGGAAGGGGAAAAATTAAAAGCAAAAATTAATGAAACTCGTGAAAAGCTAATTCAATTGCTTGATCCTGATGAGCGCAAAAATATTGCTTTTTCGCTTGAGGCTAAAGATCCAGAAGGAGCAGATGCTGGAGAAAAGAGCACATGGGAAGAGGTTAATTTTGGTGAAGGAACACCACTAACGGCTGCCATGACTATTTTAACTAAAATTCAGTCAGACAATAGAAACGCGGAATCAGAGGTGGTGAAAAAGATTCTGGGTAAAATGGATATGGCAGTTGTTAACCTAGATCGGTTTTCTGCTGTAGCAATTGCTCCAACTTCTTATGTACTTCAGGGACAACCCTATACTGCTGAAGTGTTTTTAACAGCATCTGACTCTCGTACGAATCCCGACATTACAGTGGGTGGAACCAAGTTAGCGGTTAATGAGGGAAGAGGTATGTATACTGTTGCTACCAATAGCGAGGGTATATTTAGCTGGACAGGCGTAATTCGAATTAGACAAACAGATGGAACTGTTAAGGAATACCGTACTACCGAGCAAAAATATCAAGTAGCTCGCCCTTCTGCTATTGTTTCGCCAGACAAGATGAACGTATTTTATGTTGGAGTTCCAAACCCTGTATCAATATCGGCACCAGGGATCCCAAAAGAGAAATTGAAAGTTAGTATGACGGGGGGGAATATATCAGGCTCTAATGGGAAATATGTAGTTACTGTAAGTACTCCTGGGGGATCAGCTAAGGTAACGGTGGCTGCTGATATGAATGGTAGGGTGCAAAATATTGGAACGAGTGATTTTAGAGTAAAACGTATTCCTGATCCTAAGGCAAAATTTGCAGGCAAGACAGGTGGATCAATGAGTGCTGTTGCAATTAAATCACAAGATGCGCTTTTTGCGATCTTAGATAATTTTGACTTTGATGCAAAATTTACAGTTACGAGATTTAATTTGATCATCTCTAAACCTCGTGCGGATGCGGTCGTTTTACAATCAACTAGTAATACATTTAATGCTTCTATGAAAGCGGCAATTGCTGGAGTTACACCAGGCACTCGTGTGATATTTGATAATATAGTCGCTGTTGGTCCAGATGGTTCTCCTAGGCAATTAGATGGGATTGTGTTTACAGCAAACTAACTATTCTAGAATTGGATGTGATGTGTGATGTTTATCTTTAAACTCAATTGCGAATAATTAAATGAATTGACATTGACTCTCGAGTATTATGAGAAATCACGAAAAATTTAAGCCCATGATAGTTTCATGGTCGATAAAAAGATTACATGCATGAAAAGAAATATTACTATAGGGCTATTATGTTTTTTTAGCGTTTTTGCATTTGCTCAAAAACCAAGATTAAAGCAGGGTAAGGGTAATAGGGCGGCTACTAAATCATCTGCTCAATCAATAACCCCGTCCGTTCAACTTAACGAGCTCGTGAAGCCAGCAGTAGCGCCTGTTGATAAGTCAGTGGGTAGTTCATCTCTCCAATCAAATGGACCAAGCTCATCTGCGTCGACTACGATTCAGCCAGATTTGATGAAACCTCCTTCTTCGCAAGCAGTGACTTCCTCTTCCTCAAAAATAGATAGGCCCGTTGATGGATACTATAAAAAGGAGATTATCCAAAATGCTCGAGTGACACCTTTTGCAGTGATGAGAGAGGCTGATGTAGTTTACTCTAAGCGTATTTGGCGTGAAATTGATCTTCGTGAAAAGATGAATAATGTGCTGGGGGCACCTAAGTCCAGATTAATAGATATCATACTAGATGCTGTAAATGCGGGAGAATTAACTGCTTATGACCCGACAGGTAGAAAAGGAGATGTAAATGGGGACGAATTCTCATCTATTTTGACGCCACATCAAGTGATGTCTAAACTAGCAGATAGTGTACTAGTTCCAATTCTAGATAAGGATGGAAATACCATTGGAACTTCAGTCAAACCGGGTGAATTTAATCCAGATAGTGTGACAAAGTATCGTATTAAAGAGGATTGGATTTTTGATAAACAACGTTCTGTCTTTGAACCACGTATTGTAGGAATAGCTCCAATGATTAAGATTAAAGCTGCTGGGCAGTCATTTGACGATCAACCTGCTTTCTGGATTTATTACCCAGAAGCACGCCCTTTATTTGTGACAAAGGCCATTGCTAATCGAAAGAATGATGTTACAAATCTGAGCTATGATGATTTGTTTGTTAAGCGCATATTCACGAGTTACATTGTGAAAGAGTCAAATGTAGAAGATTTGCGTATAAAGGATTATGCTCAAGGCATTGATCGACTATATGAATCAGAGCGAATAAAGAAGGAATTAATGGACTATGAACATGATTTGTGGTCATATTGATAGATTAATTGATATTTTCAAAATCAAAAAGATCCTTTTCTTATGATAGGGGCTTTTTTTGATTTTGAAAATATGCTTGTAATGTTTTCGTTTGCTTCACATTTATAATCTTCTGAAGATCTTTTTCTGTGGCATCCTGTATATTTCTCACAGATTTGAAATGCCTAAGTAGCTTATCAGCAGATGTTTTTCCTATTCCTGGGATTCGGTGTAACTCTGTTACTAGAGCTGCTTTACTGCGTTTATTGCGGTGAAATGTAATGCCAAATCGGTGAGCCTCATCTCGTAGTTGTTGGATTATTTTTAAGGTCTCGGATCTTTTATCTAGATAAATAGGATATTGATCGTTTGGGTAGTAAATTTCTTCTAGACGTTTGGCTATGCCAATGGCTGTAACTTGTGTGTCTATCTTTAATTTTTTTAAACTTTTTAGAGCAGCTGAGAGCTGTCCTTTCCCTCCATCAATAACAATAAGCTGAGGAAGCTCTTCACCTTTCTCGAGTATGTGGTTATACCTTCTGAAGACCGCCTCTTCCATCGTGGCAAAGTCATTAGGTCCCTCAACAGATTTTACATTAAAGTGCCGATAATCTTTCTTTGAAGGTTTCGCATCTTTAAAAACGACAATAGCAGAAACAGGGTATTTGCCTTGGAAGTTAGAATTATCAAAACATTCAATATGTCGAGGTAGCTGATTCAAGCGAAGATCTTTCATTATTTGGCTAAGTAGCCGATCTGTTTTGATTTGTGGGTTTAGCTTTTCATGTTGTTCCAACCTTTGTCGCTTAAAAAAAAGAACATTTTTTTGTGATAGCTCTAGTAATTTCTTTTTTTCCCCTAACCTGGGGATGGTGAATTTTATTGTTGGATCTTTAAAGTCAAGATCAAATGGTATAATGATTTCTTTCGATATGCTGTTAAAGCGCGCTCTAAACTCAGAAATGGCAATACTTAGAAGCTCTTCTTCGGTTTCGTCCAGTCGTTTTTTAAGCTCTATTGTTTGAGTTTGGGTGATTGTGCCATTCATTACTTTGAGAAAATTAACGAAGGCATATTGATCATTGGAGGCAATACTAAATACATCTACATCAGAGATAGAAGAATTGACGATAGTAGATTTACTCTGATAATGCTCTAATGACTCGTACTTTAGTTTTAACTGATAGGATAATTCAAAATTGAGTTCTGCAATAGATTGATCTAGTTCTGATTTTAATCTTTTTAGCACTGCTCCAATCTTTCCATTTAGAATGTCTTTAATACTTTCTATATTCTCATCGTAATCGTCTTCCGATTGCAATGCTTCGCAAGGGCCTTTGCAATTTCCTATTTGGTATTCTAAGCAGACCTTGAACTTTTTTGCAGCGATATTCTTGGAATTTAAAGGCAGGTTGCAATTCCGTAGAGGGTATAATTCTTTAATGAGATCTAAAATAGTATGCATCATACTAACAGATGCGTAGGGACCAAAATAGGTTGAACCATCTTTGATCACTTTTCGAGTCCAGAAAATCCGAGGAAAATGTTCATTCTTGATAACGATCCAAGGGTACGTTTTATCATCTTTTAATAGAACATTATAGCGAGGTTGATGTTTTTTGATAAGACTATTTTCCAGTAACCAGGCATCTATTTCAGTATCTACAATCGTAAACGTGATGTTCTGAATCTTGTTTACTAACGTTCGAGTTTTGGCATTTACACGGTGGTTATCTTTATTGAAATAAGATTTGACCCTGTTTTTAAGATTTTTTGCTTTTCCTATATAAAGTATATGACCCTGTAAGTCCCAGAACTGATAGACTCCTGGTTTAGGTGGGATGTTTTTTAGTAGCAATTGGTAGTTAAATTCCTTCATAAAAGTTTTATTCCTTTTCGATAATCTAGTTTACAGAAGGAGGCTTTTTAGGATATATGTTTGCTATTTGGTGATATAAAATTAGTCTTTAGTTTCTGACTCTACTTCACAGCAGGTTGAGGTGAAGCTTTCTGATTATAGTTATCACAGTCCATTGTAATATCAATGCCGCTTTTTGGGGGGGCAAAATCACCTTGTGAATATTTTAATTTAGGATCAGCATAAACACGCTTCATAAATAAGGCAAAAATAGGCAATGCTGAATTCGCACCTTCTCCTTGGTTAGTGGATAAAAAGTGAATGGCTCTGTCTTCACAGCCGGTCCAAACGCCGGTAACAAGTTGAGGTGTTATACCGATAAACCAACCGTCTGAATTATTTTGTGTGGTTCCTGTTTTCCCTCCTATGGGGTTCATCAAATTATATTTATAGCGTAATCTAATTCCTGTACCCTCGGTGACTACATCTTTTAACATACTAGTCATTGCATAGGCATATTGTTCCTCAAGGGCAACGACAATTCTAGGTTTCTTTTCATAAAGTACATGCCCATTTTTGTCTTCAATACGTAATAGATAAATGGGCTCTGTCCAAATTCCACGGTTCGCAAATACAGAATAGGCGCCTACCATATCGTACAAAGAGGCATCAAATGTACCGAGACAAATAGAAGGATATGCGGGAACATCGCTGGTAACTCCCATTTTCTTGATGAGTGTGGCAACGGCAGTTTCACCCACTTCACGCATGAGATAGGCTGTGATGTAGTTCTGAGATTTGGCCATTGCTCTTTTTAATGTCAGGTATCCAGGAATGGGATTTTCTGACTTTGGTGTCCAATCGTTGATCGTGATAGGCTCATTGAGTACTTGAAAGCATGGAGAAAAGCCTTTTTGCAATGCAGCTGTATAGGTAAATGGTTTGGCTGTAGAACCTACTTGGCGGGTTCCCATTTTTACTTGATCGTATTGAAAATATTCATAATTAGTACCACCTACCCAAGCGCGAACGTATCCTGTTTGAGGCTCCATGGACATGATCGCGTTCCGTAGCATCAGCTTGTAATACTTAAGTGAATCGATGGGCCTCATGGTTGTGTCAATTGTTCCTTTCCAGGTGAAGATGGTCATTTTAGTAGGGGTATTAAAATCGGTCTTGATCTGACTCTCAGTTTTTCCTTCGATAATAGATTGACGATAACGATCTGAACGTTTTATCCCTTGATCAATGAGCTGCTCAAAACCCTTAAAGGGGTCTTTTCCACGCCATTGTGCATTAAATTGCATTTGTAGATCTTTCAAATATGTTCGTTGTGCTTCCTCTGCATAAAGTTGCATGTGTGAATTAATGGAGGTGTATATTTTAAGACCATCACGATCTAAATCATAGGGTGTGCCATCGGGTTTGGTGATGTTATTTTCTTGAAAAATGGTTTTGATGTCTTTCTTCAGCACTGCGCGGAAATAAGTAGCAGATCCGTCATTATGATCTGAAAGATTAAATGAGAGGATTAAACGCTTTTTTTGCAAAAGCTCAGATTCTGAACTACTCAAAAATCCTGCATTCTCCATGTTACTCAAAACAGTGTTCCTTCGAGCTTTCGATCGTTCAGGATTTCGGATTGGGGAATAATAAGAGGGGCCTTTGAGCATGCCCACTAAAACGGCGGCTTGTTCTGGAAATATTTTGCTAGGTGTGGTATTAAAGTAAGTGCGTGCGGCTGATTTAATACCAAAGGTGCTGTACGAGCCAAAATCTACTGTATTCAAATACATGGTAATGATTTCTTCCTTTGTGTAATTACGTTCGAGTTTGACAGCGATGATGAGCTCCTGTAATTTTTGAATAAAGCGCTTGAGATAACTACTAGCTCGACCTTCTTTAGAAAATAAATTGAGTGCTAGCTGTTGTGTAATCGTACTTGCTCCTTGTTTTTTGCCCATTAAGTTATAAAACAGAATAGTAAATGTTCGTTTGAAATCAATTCCAGAATGGCTATAAAAACGTATATCCTCTGTAGCTATCAGAGCATTGATAATGTTCGGTGAGATTTCGTTATATCGAACATTAGAACGATTCTGAACGAAGTAGGTACCTAAGATGACATCATCGCTAGAAATAATTTCTGAAGCGAGGTTGTTTTTGGGATTTTCTAGTTCTCTAAAAGAAGGTAGTTTCCCAAATAGGCCTAAGCCTGTGCTAAGAATGAGTAATGCACAAAAGAAGATAATTCCTAAAATCCATTTCCAGAATCTATTGTTGTATCGACGAATATCTTCCCTACTTAACTGAGTATCCATAATTTATTTGACATTGATCGTTTTCCTGAAAAAATCGATGTACCAATCAATTATTTCTCGATTGGTAAGTTTTTCAAAGTTTTGTCTGCTGATATAAAATGTAATGTATTTATTGGTAGGTATTTTCATGATTTGCGACATTAATGGATTGATTTTATTGTAATAATCAGCCGCAGCATCTTTACTTGGAAATACGCCCACAAATATCAATTGATTTTGATTCTCTAACAATTTTAATTGATGTTTTATTTCGCCGCCAGGGTATCTAGCTCTATTAAATTGTCCAATTCCGAAACGAGATGAGCTTAGGTTAAAGGTCGATTCTGTAACATCAATAATGAAGTAATATTCTGTAGATTCTTCAGCCGAGAAAAAGTTGCTGTGGTCTGGAGTAGGAGGTACTTTGGGTGCTTCAATCACTTGACTGGGTGTTACAGGAGCAGTAATTACTACTTTATCCTCAACATGAATATTGTTTGGAGTGATGGGCTCTATTTTAGGTTCTTCAAAGAATGGTAGTGGCGAAGACTCATTATCAAGCAATGCGAATTTGCGATTGGTGAATAATTTTCGGTGAGCATTGATAAATAAAAGTTGTTTTTGGATCAGTGGTACAACTAGGCTATCCCCAGCAAAATCACTGATAATTTGTTTGAGTGCAGCCTCAAATACATCCAGCGTGTGCTTATGTCCAGTAGCTAGTGCATTCAAATAAGCAAGCTGTGGCGATAGTTTGTTTAGTCCAAATTTAGCTTGAGCCAGATTGGTGTAGCGTATTACGTCATCATATTTTTTCTCAGTATAGTTACAATAGATTTCATCATAAAAAAGGTTGAGTGCTGATTCTAACTCACTGACTTTTTGATTAAAATGAGGATTTAGAATTGTTTTTGCAAAAATACTTTCTGGATACTCAGTTAAAACAAGATTCTTGTAGTATGCTGATTTGTCAGGATTCCTAGATTCGTATAACCGATATAAGTTGTAGTAAGTGGCAAGTTTATGATGATTGTTTGGATATAACGTTAATAGTGTCTCATAATTTCGGATGGCCTCTTCTGGGTCATTAATTACTTCGCGATAATGAGTAGCAATATCAAAATAGGCTGAGGCTATTTTCTCATCAGAGATGGCGCATTGTTCTGATGTTAGTGGGATACTCGCTATAAGTGCACGTTTTTGCTTTTCAAACTGTTTTAATGAGGTAGAATCCGCGGTACTTGAAACACCGCTCGTATTGACTTGGTGGTTCTGGTTAATTGGGATGTTAGTATTGATAGTATTTGAATTCGGTTTTTGACTTCTACGCCAGTCGTCTTCTAAGATCCGATCTCCCCAGGTTTTTTTAAAAATGGACTGTCCTTGACTTATTGCAGCTGCATTACTGAAATAAAATTTTTGATCTTCATTATTGTCAGATGTTTGTTGGTCGGTATATGAATTTGCTATTGTGTTGGTAGCTGAAGAGGCATTTGCAATTTGTAGAGTGACTATAGAGTCAATTTGACTACTCTGTTTATCTTCTGGTAATTGAGCAAGTTTTTGTAATAGGTTTTCTTTTGCAATGATGTTAAGTCGATTAGCTAATAATGCTATATGATTTGCCTTCTTTTGTATTTTTTTATAATCTGGATTATCCTTTGACAAAGTGGAAAGCGTGCTATCATAATATGCTTTAGACTTAATATAATCTGCCGAATTGAAATAGATGTCTGCAAGCTTAAGGTAAGACAAGCCTTTCTGGTTTTGATTTTTAGTGCTTTTATGAGCGGACGTTTGATAGCTTTTGATGGCATTATTAACATCTTTTTCTTCTTCATACACTTTTCCTATGTGGTAGTATATTTGATCAATTAGTTCGACATTGTTGTCGTCTTTTAGTAATTTTTTTAGCCTAGCTACGCGATCAACCTTTGCTCCATTCTCTTCAGCTTCAATACTAATCCGGTTTAGATTAGCATTAAAAGCCATTATAAAGTCCGAATTACTATGAACAGTCTTGGTATAATTGGTATATGCTAGATTTGTTTTTCCAGCCTGTTGCTGTAATTGCGCGAGCAAATAAGTCCATCTAATTCTGTCTAATCTTCTGTTACTTAGCAATTTTAAAGCTTTCAATAGCGAAGTGGCGGCTTCTTCATTTTGATTTTTATAAATATGCATTTGAGCTCTGATTGCATAAATATCAGCAGCTGATCTTTTTTTGAGATTGATGTATTTTAATGCACTATCCAATGTAGCCTGTGCCTCATCAAGTAGTTCTAACTGTATTAATGATCGGGCTTTCCAAGCTAAGCTAGCCTGTCCTAGATCATCTTGTTTTCTGTACTTCTCGTATACGTAATCAAAAAAACCAAGCGCATTAAAAAAATTAGATTTCAGATAATTTGCTTTTGCAATTATAAAATAGGCATCTCCTATATAGTGGCTTTGTGTTTTTTGGTTAATAATCTTGTTCGCTTTTATTAGGGCTTCATCGAGCTTTGGTACTTGTGGTTGCGAAAGTGCGTCATTGGGCTCCTGGTAAACCGGTATTAAGTGATCATAGTTGTCCTTATAAGCAAGTCGCATGTCTTCTTCACTTTCGGCTAATAGTAAATTAGCGTTGTAAAGTATATTGTAGTGGGCTGTGAGGTTTTGTAGGTTGCGATTGAATAGCGTGTTCTTTTGAGAAAAACATGCTGTTAAAGCACAAAAAAGTAAGCTTAATAGTAGTTTTGAGAGTGTTTGTTTGAGGGAGGTTTTCAATTTTCCTATTTAAAATGTCACAAAACAATATAGTACATGCTGCTCGACTAGTTTTCTAGAGAGTGTTGGTAAATATAGTATTTCCATTCAAGCTATTTTAAGTGGCTTTAGATGGAGATACTACATTCAAGCGTGCAGGGAGCGATAATATAAATTGCTTTTGCACTCTGTAATGTGATCTTTAGGATAGGGTAGCATCTACCCTTTAGCATAAAGTCCTAAGGAGGCGATGTTATGTAAAATAGTAGGACTTTAGTGTTCGAAGACTGATGATTTAATCTTTTAGATGGTTCATCATCCTCTATTTAATTTGGTCTAAAAGAGGTTGGATAGGAAAAATGGAATTCAATATTTAGGTCTGGTGACTGAGCTCTTCAACGATTCACCTGGGCCAAATATTCCATCAAAAGATAATGCCTTGTATGCATCCAGAATTCCTGAGCCCCAATAAATATTCTTATTAGGGTTTGTTGAGGATGCTTTTAGTATTCTTAATATCTCAGATGCTGATTTATTGGGGTATTTGCTCCAAACGATGGCTGCCATGCCCGCCATCATAGCTGTTGCTACGGAAGAGCCGCCGTCCACAGCCGGAATATCTCCGCTCGTGGCTAGTGTAAGCGAAAGGAATTTTTTGCTACTCCGTTGTACAACGGCAACAAAATCTATTTCTGGTCCCTCGTGGCAAACATCACATGCTTCTCTCAGGTTATCTTTTATTCCTGTAACAGCAATTACTTCAGGCATAGAAGCCGGAAATACAACTCCCCAATGTTTGGTCACTTTAAATGACTCATGAGCTGTTCCCGCTGCACAGAAAATTAGTTTGCCACTATTTGCTGCTTTTTTGATTGCATCGGCAAGCATGCTTTCACGAAATGGCGTGCCCAGACTCATACTAATGATTTTAATATCCTGTCTATTAGCCGCCAGATTAAAAGCATCAATCACACTTAGAATTTCGGTATCTGTGCTTATGAAGACGTCTTGTGTTGCTTTTACTGTTACTAGGTCACAATTATATGCTATACCACATGCACTGCCGTCGGTACCTCTTGGTGCAGCAATTACTCCTGCCATCATCGTGCCATGTCCGCAAAAATCTCCCAGTGCTTCAGGCGAGTCGTTACGTATAGCATGTTTTCTACCAATAGGGGTTCCTCTTTCTTTAGAAAATCTTTCTGGATGGTATTCAATTATGTTTCGTAGAGTTACGAGGTGTTCAACAGTACGGCCAACGGATCTTCCTTGATTAAACTGGGACTGTAGGTTTTCCTGATTTAGACTGCAGCCGGTGTCAATAACCATCACTTTAACTCCCTTCCCAGTACTTGTTTTCCATGCCTCAGGTATATAGTGATGGGCGTAATTCCAAGACATTTTACTATTAGGCTGAATGAGGGTATAGTCTATACTATCAACCAATACTCCTTTATAAGGATTTGCCCTATTGCAACCAAGATTACTTAAAGCACTCTGTAATTGATCTCCTTGTCTCTCAGAGATTGTGTAGCTCATTGGCTCAGCATAGCGTATCAATGCTGATCTTCTTAGCTTTTCTACTGTGTTTAAATTATAAACAGAGACACAAATTACAGGCAAATGTTTTTGTGGGTAAATTTCCAACTCTTCTATTTTTAGATTAGGCTTGTTCTTCCTTTCCTCTTCCCATACTAATCGTAGGATTTGTTTCTTAGCCTCTTGCCACTCTTGGGACTCTATGTCGATTAGGTGTAGATTAGCGTCAACTTGTTCGTTTGTCCAGCTTTGGGGTTTGTAGCCTATTGATAGGACATTATTTGAATAATTTAAAGCACTCCATATGATTTGTGGACTAGCATCTGCCCATTTGAAATTATTTTTGACGTTAAGAATGCTGATAATGTGGCTATTAATTTGATTTTTAGAAAGGAGATGCTGCGCACCTTTAACAGGCGTAGCTCCCGATTGAATCAGCTCACGTTTACAGGCAGATGAGGTGAATAGTAGACAAGCGATGAGCTGTCCTAAATAGATTTTTTGCATATGTTTTTATTAAGAGTCTGTTTAAATTTTGTTCAAAATTTAGTTTTATAGCAGATAAATTGAGCGTATTTTCAGAAAAATCGATTAAGAGTTCATGATTTCTGCAAAGTCTTCTATCATTGTCTAGCCAAGCAAAAAGTTCGTTCGATGATGCATCTTTTAAATAAGGGCTTAAAAGGTATTTTCTGAGTCATGTTCCACATGACTATCTGTATAATGTATCCAAATTTTTTCTTCACTTGCTGAAGAACTTCTCCTCTGGGTAGTGTATCTAAATGTATGATAGGTAATATTGGGACAAAATATGATCGAAAATATTGAAACACACTGTGCTTTTCAAGCAACTAAAG